>CAYVLD010000207.1:0-1621 GCA_964452205.1 uncultured Oscillospiraceae bacterium | reverse complement strand
ACGCAAAACGGCCTTGGAAGCCTTGGCTTGCAAGGGCTTGTGCGTTGTTCAGTACGCATTATGTAAAGAACTACTTTACACATTATATCATGCGCGAAGCAATCAATCAAGACCATGCACAATTTTTTATCTAACAGGAGGAAAGTAAAATGAAAAGAACAATGAGCATCATACTGTCTGTGGCAATGCTATTGATGCTGCTGACGTTTGCAGCCTCTGCCGCCATCGGACAGCAGGAGAAAAGCACGGGTATCAGCTTTGCTTTTGCGGATATTAACGGTCCCGTCGTGGGAGAAAAGCCTTCCTACGATCCCACCTACGGCGGAAGAGGCTATGTTCTCGACGCAGCCAACAACAACCCCAATTATTACAAAAACGGTGTTGGCTGGTATGACGTCACCGACGGAAAAAACATCCGCACCACCGACACCTTCGTCGCAGGCCACGAATACAGAGTCATGATCTTCTTCCGGGCGGTAGACGATTATTTCTTCACTGAAAATGTGCAGCTTGTCATCAACGACGTTGATGCAGTCGTTACACGCCTGAGTGAAACGTCAGTCATCGGTGAGATAAGCTTCCCCAAACTGCCTGTTGACGATTTGCCGATCAAAAACCCGTTCTCCGATGTGAAGGAGACGGACTTCTTCTACGATGCGGTTTTGTGGGCGGTGGATTACGGCATCACAACGGGCACAGGTCCCATCACCTTCAGCCCGTATGACAACTGCACCAGAGCGCAGGTCGTGACCTTCCTGTGGAGAAGCGCAGGTTCTCCCATGCCTCATGTGGGCGATAATCCCTTCACCGATGTCAGCAGCGACGCCTATTATTACCATGCCGTTTTGTGGGCAATTGAAAACAAGATCACATCCGGTGTAAGCGCAACGAGCTTCGCACCGGAAGCAAGCTGCACACGCGGTCAGATCGTAACCTTCCTCTATCGCTTCATCGGCGGCTGAGGCAAAGATATTTGAAAGGAGAATTTTTATGAAAAAATTCTTAGCAATCATCTTGATGCTTGGCATTCTCGTCACGCTTTGCGCCTGCAAGAGCGAGGAAAAAACGACCGAGCCCTCTGATGAACAGACGCAGTCTACCGAACCGAAGGGTTCTACCTACGACACAGGCGCATTCAGTGTGTTTGTTCCCCAAGGCTGGTACGTTGCCGAATGCTATGACTATGCCGCCGAGGAAGCCGACACCGTAAATCCGCTCCAGCTCCAGCTTATCAAGGACGGCGAATCCGGCTTTGACATCTTCAGCAAGCCCTATATCCACATCAACTATGCAGGCTCCGACTTCGAACTGATGCAGCCGCAAAAGGAATGGTATGACAACGGTGTTGATCTGGAGGATCTTGTGACGGGCAGCCACGCATGGACGGTGTTCTATGCAACGTCGTTGGATTATCCGCTTTATTCCCTCTGGGCAGAAGAGGACGGACATAAATATCAGGTTACCATTTTTGCAGAGCAGAGCGACGGCTCCATCGAGCTGACCGATGCAGACGTTCAGCAGATTCTGAGCAGCATCACGAAAAGCAATTGATTCCTGCGAAGTTTCAATAATGTGTACTGAACAACGCACAAGCCCTTGCAAGCCAAGGCTTCCAAGGTCG
>CAYVLD010000206.1:0-1737 GCA_964452205.1 uncultured Oscillospiraceae bacterium | reverse complement strand
GGCATGATGGAGACAACAAAAATGTCCTTCGGATCAATGCCGTTCTTCTCAGCGTAGTAGGACTTGATGATTGCACCCTGCATCTGGTGCGGAGACTTGCAGCTCGACAGATGATCGAGCAGATCGCCGTAATTATACTCAGCATAGTTGACCCAGCCGGGGGAGCAGGAGGTGATCATGGGCAGCTTGCCGCCGTTCTTGATGCGGCTGAGGAGCTCGGTGCCTTCCTCCATGATGGTCAGGTCAGCAGCAAAGTTGGTATCATAAACCTTGTCAAAGCCAAGGCGCTTGAGTGCAGCAACCATCTTGCCGGTGACAGGTGTGCCGACGGGCATGCCGAATTCTTCACCGAGAGCTGCGCGGACTGCCGGAGCGGTCTGCACGACAACATGCTTGCCGGACTTCATTGCAGCATCAACCTTCGCGATCTCGGACTTCTCCATCAGAGCGCCGGTCGGACAGACGCTGACGCACTGACCGCACAGGATGCACGGAGAATTTGCCATGGAGCGGTTCTCGGCAGGAGCAACGATGGTTTTAAAGCCACGGTTCTCAAATCCGAGGATGCCCATGCCATGAGCGTTCTGGCAACGTGCGATGCAGCGGCCGCACAGGATGCACTTGGAGGTATCACGGACGATTGACGGAGTCAGCTCATCGACGGTGACAGGGGTCTTAACGCCCTGGTAGCGACCCTCACGAGCACCCGTGATGGAAGCAACGTGCAGCAGCTCGCATTTGCCGTTCTTATCGCACTGCTGGCAGTTCTGATTGTGGTTGGAAAGAAGCAGCTCAACGGAAACGCGGCGTGCTTCGGATGCCTTCGGGCTGGAGATGGTAATCTCCATGCCTTCGTTGACGGGGTAAACACAGGAGGCAACCAAGCCTCTTGCGCCCTTGACCTCGACGAGGCAGACACGGCAAGAGCCGTTGGAGCATTCGCCGTGGTTAAATGCGCACAAAGAGGGGATTTCGTATCCGCAGGACTTTGCAGCCTCCAGAATGGTCAAGCCTTCCTCGACCTGATAGGAGATGCCTTCAATTTTGATATTAATCTTAGCCATTTGATCGTCCTCCCAATTACTTCTTGATGATTGCCTTCAGACGGCAGGTGGCGATACAAGCGCCGCACTTTACGCACTTGCTTGCGTCGATCTGATAGGAAGGCAGCTTCTTACCCGGAGCGATGTAGTCCGTCTTCTGGATGCAGCCGGCGGGGCAAGCCTTGGAGCAAAGTCCGCAGCCAACGCACTTGTCCTGAATGATGGTGTACTGCATCAGGTTCTTGCAAACCTTAGCAGGGCACTGCTTATCGTTGATGTGAGCGAGATACTCGTCACGGAAATGTGTCAAAGTGGAGATGATGGGGTTTGCAGCCGTCTGACCGAGAGCGCACAGGGAGTTGGCCTGAACAGCCTTACCCAGCTCTTCGAGCTCTTCCAGATCCTGCATGGTACCGTTACCCTCGGTGATTCGGGTGAGGATCTCAAGCATTCTCTTCGTGCCGATACGGCAGGGGGAGCACTTACCGCAGCTTTCGTCGCAGATAAATTCCATATAGAACTTCGCGACGTCGACCATGCAGTTATCCTCGTCCATGACGATCGCACCGCCGGAGCCCATCATAGAGCCCTTAGCTACGAGGTTATCAAAATCAATCGGCTCGTCCAAGCTCTCAGCCGTCAAGCAGCCGCCGGAGGGACCGCCGGTCTGGATGGCCTTAAACTTCTTGCCGTC
>CAYVLD010000205.1:0-1808 GCA_964452205.1 uncultured Oscillospiraceae bacterium | reverse complement strand
AGCAAAGCTGTGCGAATAAGTCACAAGGGCGACTTATTCAGCAGACATTACATAGGGCGGTTGATACCATTGAATGATACCCTGAAAGACTGTTTTTCAGCCCATTGTGACGAAAAATTGAAAAAAATTCTTTCTCTTGCAATCGGCACAATAATCTTGTATAATAGAATCGAAAAGTACAATTGGAGGTATGGCCATGGCGAAGCTATATTTCAAATACGGTGCGATGGGCTCGTCCAAAACGGCACAGGCACTGATCACGAAGTATAACTATGAGGAAAAAGGCATGAGCGTCTGGCTGCTTAAACCGTCGGCGGACAACCGCGACGGTGAGGTTATTTTGCGCAGCCGAATCGGCCTTCAAGCGCCTGCACAGATCATTGCACCGCAGGACGATATTTATGAGATATTCCGCTGCAAAGAAAAAATGGACGTTATCATTGTCGATGAATGTCAGTTCCTGCCGCCCGAGCAGATCGACCAGCTCCGCGACATCGTGGATATGGAAAATATCCCGGTCATTTGCTTCGGCCTCAGAACCGATTTCAGAAGCACGCTGTTTGACGGTGCGAGAAGACTGTTTGAAGTTGCGGATACCTTTGCCGAGATCAAGACCATCTGCGATTGCGGTGCGAAGGCGACCAATACCGCCCGTATCGATGCCGACGGATATGTTGTCACCGAGGGTGCGCAGCTTTTGCTCGGCGGCAATGACCGTTACGTTGCCATGTGCCATAAATGCTGGATCCGCAACATTCGTGAACACCGCAAGGTGAAATAACCCTGTTTAGAATATAAAATTCACATACCTGAAAGGAGAACTACTATGAATTGTCCCACCCCCCATATCAATGCAAAGATCGGTGACTTCGGTCAGACCGTACTGATGCCCGGCGATCCGCTGCGTGCGAAGTACATCGCTGAGAATTTCCTCGAAAATCCCGTTCTGGTCAACAATGTCCGCGGCGTGCAGGGCTACACCGGCACCTATAAGGGCATCAAGATCTCTGTCATGGCTTCCGGCATGGGTATCCCCTCCATCGGCATCTATGCCTACGAGCTGTTCAACGCCTACGGCGTTCAGAACATCATGCGTATCGGCTCTGCCGGCTCCATCAACAATGACATCCATGTTCGCGACATCGTCATCGCACAGGGCGCCTGCACCGATTCCAACTTTATGCACCAGTACCACATCGACGGCACTTTTGCTCCCATCGCTTCTTACAATATGCTGCGCAAGGCAGTTGAGGCATGTGAAGAAGTTGGCGCAACCTACCATGTCGGCAACGTTTTGTCTACCGACAACTTCTACAATGACGATGACGGTCTGCCTGAGGCACTCAAGACTGTTCCGATGTGGCAGAGAATGGGCGTTATGGCTTGCGAGATGGAAGCATCCGGCCTGTATGCAACGGCTGCTCGCTGGGGCAAGAACGCTCTGTGCATCTGCACCATTTCCGACCATATGCTCACCGGTGAGGAGCTGCCTGCTGAGGAGCGTCAGACCTCTTTCCGCGAGATGATGCAGGTTGCTCTCGAGACCGCCGTCAAGCTGGAAAAGTAAGGAGATTGTAAAAATGAAGCGTGTATTTTTGTTTGTACTTGACTCCTGCGGCTGCGGCGCGATGCCCGACTCCGAGAAGTTCGGAGATGTCGGCGTCAATACGCTCAAGAGCTGCACAACGTCCGCAAAGCTGCATATTCCCAACATGATCGCCTGCGGCTTGGGCAATATCGACGGCATCGATTATCTGGGCAAGGTCGAGCAGACCGGTGCCTGCGCCCGTATGCAGGAGGCTTCCATG
>CAYVLD010000204.1:0-1834 GCA_964452205.1 uncultured Oscillospiraceae bacterium | reverse complement strand
CGAATTTTGGAAAACCGCAAATCAGACCGTTTTGACCGAGGATTTTATGAAAATGTTCGAGGTTGTGATCCAGCTCGGCGCGATCATGGCCGTTGTGGTGCTGTATTTTAAGAAGATCTGGCCGTTTAAAAATGACCGCAGCGCAAAAACCGCTTTTACACGCTACTGCGATAAAGACAAATTCATCCTCTGGCTGAAGATCGCGCTTTCCTGCGTGCCTGCCATCATCATCGGCCTGCCGTTTGAGGATTTTATTGACGAATACCTTTTCAGCGCACCGGTTGTTGCCGCAATGCTGATCGTCTACGGCGTCGCATTCCTCTTCATCGAACGCTATAACAAACGCCGCAAGCCGCGTATTAACGAGCTTTCCGAGCTGCGTTGGTCGGATGCCGCACTCATCGGTATTTTCCAGGTGCTTGCCATGGTTCCGGGCACTTCACGCTCCGGTGCGACCATTTTGGGCGGCATTTTGATCGGCGCAAGCCGCGGTGTTGCCGCCGAATACACCTTCTTTCTCGCCATCCCGACGATGCTCGGCGCGTCCGCGCTCAAGCTCGTCAAATACGGCGCAGCATTCACCGGCACCCAAGTCGCCGCGCTCCTGTGCGGCATGCTGGTCGCTTTTGTCGTATCGATCGTGGCGATCAAATTCCTCGTCGGCTATATCAAAAAGCATGATTTTTCCGCCTTCGGCTGGTATCGCATTGCTCTCGGCCTGATTGTGCTGATCTGCTTCCTCTTGGTATAATACTGTTATTGGATTTCGATACAGGCTCTTCATTCCTATCGCCGAGAAAAGAACGCATCGCCGCGACACAGCGCGGCGATGCGGTTTTTATTTCGGGCGGTTGGTGGGATAGAGCTTTTTCGGAATGTTCCGATACGGAATGACCGTGTGCAGCTCCTGCGCCTCAGCGAGCTGCGTGATATGCTCCATGCAGTACGCGCAGATCCGCTTGCGCTCCTGCTCGATCGGATTTTCATGGTTAAAACGAATCGGTTCGCCCAGAATCATTCGCCGCAGCTTCGGCGCAATGTACATCGGCACAAACGCCAGCTCCTTGCCCGTGCGCCTGTAATACAGCTTCGCCACATCAACGAAATTCTGCTGAAAATCATAGACAATATGGTTGTGCTTCACGTCGTGCTCAGGGAAAACAATCACGTTCGCGCCCTCATCAAGACGGTGGATCGTCTCTTTAAAGGTTGACATAACGCGGACATCGCGATACACGCCGATCGTATGGGCGTTATTGAAAATGCACACCGACAACGGCACAATCAGGTGCGAAAGCAGCTTGTAAAACGGATGCGTCCACTTTGGCTTCTGCGACCAGAAATCTTCAAACGCATATGCGGCCACTTCCTTGCGGTGCATCATTTGGGCGGCGCACCAAATATACTTCTCACCCGGAAAACGCAGCTCACACGCCAACGGTCCATGCAACTGGGAATGGTTGCCGACGATGATCACAGGCTCCTGATTTTCCGCGCC
Organism: uncultured Oscillospiraceae bacterium; assembly: GCA_964452205.1. Lineage (GTDB taxonomy): Bacteria > Bacillota > Clostridia > Oscillospirales > Oscillospiraceae > JAZOXB01. The sequence goes on along the minus strand of CAYVLD010000204.1, from coordinate 336 downwards.
AACGGTTTCCATCTTCGGGTAGAAGGCATTGATCAGCCCACGGATCACTTTATAGGTTCTCGTAACTTTTTTCTCGCTCATTCAGATTTTCTCCTTTGGCAAAATTGGCGTAGGATACTATAGCAGAAAAACGCGAAAAAAGAAAACCATAAATTTAAATTTCACAAAAAATTCACACTTTTTGTGTTCCCCCTCATTCATAACTGCGCACATTTTGTCCCGACCGCGTCCCCGTCATTCCGCAGCTCGAAAAACTCCGATTTATCGAGCAGGCTATAGAGTCATCCTGTAGGGGAGGGTCAGAGCGCAGCCGTCAGCGAGGAACGAGCGCTACGG
>CAYVLD010000203.1:0-1862 GCA_964452205.1 uncultured Oscillospiraceae bacterium | reverse complement strand
ACTCTACCGTGCTTGATAAGGATTGGCTTGCGTGGAAAAAGAAAAGCGAGAGGAACGGATAAGATGGCAGATATACTTTTCAAAACCGACGACTATATCTTTGATGTCAGAACTGTAGGCGTTCTTGTGAAAGACGGAAAGATTCTCGTTCAGCGTAATAAAGACGGACACGAATATGCTTTGCCCGGTGGTCATATCAAACTTGGGGAAACTACCGCTGACGGACTTGTTCGTGAATACACAGAAGAAACAGGTGCAGACATTCGCCCTCTACGCCTTTTGTGGACAGAAGAATGTTTTTGGGAATGGAATGGTAGAAAAGCGCACAATCTCGCTTATTACTACCTCATCGAATTGTGTGACGGTGCAGACATTCCCTATAACGGGGAGTTTATTTCACACAAGGATAATTGCAATGTCATGATCGGATGGATGCCTATTGACAAATTGGAGGGCGTTATTATCTATCCGGAGTTCATAAAAAAGAAGATTTTTGAATTGGATCGCCCTCCCGAACACTTTGTTAGTAGATAAGGAGAATAAAATGGACTTTGAACAACTTGCAAAAATAGAAAACGAAACCGAACGTGTGAACAGAACCTACGATATATTTAACGAGGACAGCAGGCTCAATCATTCAAAAGCCGCAAGGGTTGAATTTCTGACCACCGTTCACTACATCGAAAAATATTTGAAAAAGGGCGACAAGATACTTGATGTTGGCGCAGGTGCAGGCGAATACAGCCTATACTTTGCCCACAAGGGTTATGAAGTGTCAGCACTTGAGCTTGCGGATGCCAATATTGCGGCATTTCGAAAAAAGCTGTTGTCTGAGGATAAAATCGACCTCGTTCAAGGCAACGCCCTCGATCTGTCACGCTATGGAGATAAATCCTTTGACATCGTACTTCTGTTCGGCCCCTTATATCATTTACAAAATACTGCAGACAAGCTGAAGTGTATCAATGAAGCAAAGCGTGTGTGCAAGGACAACGGCAAGATCTTCTTCGCCTTTATTACCAACGACTTTGTTTTTCTTACCGAGCTGGAATATGATGCAAACTACTTTTCAAGCGGAGATTACGACAAAGAAACCTTCAAGCTCAACGATTTCCCCTTTGTGTTCCACACGGTCGATGCTGCAAGAAAGCTCCTTGCCGACGGCTGCGTAAAGGTGATTCACGAAGTCGCGTCTGACGGTGCAAGCGAGCTGATGGCAAATCGGATCAACGAAATGAGCGATGAGGACTACGCACAATATCTGCGTTACCACTTCTATGTCTGTGAGAAACCGGAACTGCTCGGCATGACGAACCATCTGCTGTTCGTGGGTGAGAAGGCTTAAGGTTCAAAAGGCAATGATTATTTGGATAAACGGAGCCTATGGCGTCGGCAAGTCTACCCTTGCACAAGCCATGGCAGCAAAAACGGAAAACGCTCTGATCTTTGATGCGGAAGCGGTGGGCAATGCGGTTCGCGAGAATTATCCCGACTGTCCCTACGGGTACATTTTCGAAGACTATCCTCTTTGGGTCGAGTTCTGCTATCTGCTTCTGAAGGACATTCACGAGAAATTCCATAAGGATATTCTTGTGCCTATGACGCTTCTGCGGAAGGCATCATAGTGATCCGCCGCTACCATGAGCTGTCGCCCAAATCGCCGGCTTGGATTCGCAACGCAGAAGCCGATACCATCCGTGAAAAGAATCTGATCCATACAAACGGAGCAATTTCGAACTATTACAAAACGGCTCCAAACAAGCAGAAAAAGTCCGTTATTTCAGTGAATTTTCACCAAAATAACGGACTTTTTGGTCCGAGTGACTGGATTCGAACCAGCGGCCTCTTGAACCCCATTCAAG
>CAYVLD010000202.1:0-1948 GCA_964452205.1 uncultured Oscillospiraceae bacterium | reverse complement strand
TTGTGGAATTATGCGGCGATGCCGCATGAACAAGTCGCAACAGCGACTTATTCAGCAGACATTAATATAATCACGTGGCTCCGGAGGAAAAGTGCGTAACAAAGGATATTTTCAGGGATGGTACTTCAAATGTTGCAATGGTGATAAAACCGTTGCGTTCATTCCCGCGTATCATCGCAGTCACAATGTAACGTCCGCATCCTTGCAGGTAATAACGGATGAGACTGCTTATAACATGCCGTTTCAGAAATTGGAATACACGAAAAAACCGTTATCCGTAAAAATAGGAGACTGCGTTTTCTCCGAAAAAGGGATCACTTTGCATTTTCAAAGTGACAGGTGCAAGCTGGAAGGACAACTTCGTTTTCGCTCACTTTCGCCCATCTCGTATGACATTATGGGACCGTTCGCACTCGTTCCGTTCATGCAATGCAGACATGGTGTTTGCAGTATGTCGCACAGAATTGACGGACAGATCAAACTTAACGATCAGTCATTTGACTTTCATAACGGGATTGGATACATCGAAAGCGACAGAGGCTACTCTTTCCCAAAACGGTACATTTGGACGCAATGCTGTTTTGAAAATGACTCTTTGATATTATCCGCGGCAGATATTCCCTTGCTTGGATTTCATTTTACGGGAATTATCGGTGTTATTCTGCTGAATGGGAAGGAGTACCGCATTGCCACTTATCTTGGAGCAAGGGTGAAACGGATTGGAGAAAATGCAGTTACCGTGAAACAAGGTGGGTACGAGTTTACCGCAGAATTACTAAAAAAGAACGCACACCCGCTTTTCGCACCGACAAACGGCGACATGAACAGAACCATTCACGAAAGCGCCTCCTGCGAAGCACATTATCGCTTTTCGCACAAGAATGAGGTGTTGTGTGATTTTGTCAGCGACAAAGCCAGCTTTGAATTTGAATATTTTGATGGGGCTTCCGCATGGGAAACTGCTTCAAATTAGATGGCATTGACGTGTGTTTTGTATTAATTATTGCCACTTGATTTTCAGGAGGAAAAGCAAAAAAAGGGCTGTAAAAAAGCTCCGATTCATGTCATCCTGAGCGAATACCCGCAAGGGGCACGCTGCATCCGTAGCGCTGTTCCTCGCTGACGGCTGCGCAGGCGAAGGAAAGAGTTTTTTACAGTCCATCAAAAATTGAGAGCAGTTGCGTAGGATGCTTCATTGAGGTTGCCCAAACCCTTGTGGCTGACAGACTGCTCTCGTTTTTTATCAAGCTCCCCGCGATGGAATGCACAATTTCGTCATATTACAAGGTCAGAACTTCCTTTGTCCTCATTTCAACCGTTAGATTTCTATGATACCAATATACCACGCAATTTAGTGCAGACTTCCATAAAAACGGTTTAAAAGAGCCGTTTTTGTGGAATTATGCGGCGATGCCGCATGAACAAGTCGCAGCAGCGACTTATTCAGTAGACATTATATAAGCCCGTAAGCAAGATTTGGCGGGGCTGATCTCCGAAAGGAGTGAAGCCGATGGACATAGCAATCATGATAGCGTCGCTTATGCTCGTTATTGCGGCTATTGAGTTAGGCATGAACATAAAGAAATAACCGCCCTCCGACCCTAGCGAAAAGCGGCATTTCCCAATCTATAAAATTGATGGAGATTGACCGCCGACCGACTAGCCCTCGGTTGACCGCCAACTTGTTTACATGATACCATGAAAGGGGGTCAAGTCAATAGAAAATCAAGCACCTAAGCGTAAAACGCTGTTTTTGTTCGTAAAAAGTCTTGATTTTTTCACAAAAGTTGTGTATAGTATATGCGTTCGTCCCCACGTGGCAAGATTTTTGCGCAAGATGAGAATGCAATGTGATAAATGACCGGACGTGGCTCAGTTTGGTAGAGCGCCTGCTTTGGGACTGTGAGATAGGTAATTCAAGTAAAATCCCAGACACCTCAAAAAAGCC
>CAYVLD010000201.1:0-2006 GCA_964452205.1 uncultured Oscillospiraceae bacterium | reverse complement strand
AGGCGGTAAGTTCGGCGGCGGCGGTTATAAGGTCTCCGGCGGTCTGCACGGTGTCGGCGCATCGGTCGTCAATGCGCTTTCCGAGTGGCTCAAGGTCGAGGTTCACAAGGACGGCAAGATCCATCAGATGAAGTTTGCCCGCGGTCATATCACGCAGGAAATGACCATCATCGGTGAAACCGAGAAGCATGGTACGGTCGTAACCTTTAAGCCCGATCCCGAGATGTTCGATACGCTCGAGTATGACTATGAGATTCTGCATACGAGAATGCGTGAGCAGGCGTTTTTGAACGGCGGTCTGCGAATTTCCATTGCGGACAAGCGCACCGAGGACGGCAAGAGCGACAACATGTGCTACGAGGGCGGTATCCGCGAGTTTGTCCGCTGGCATAACCGCCATAAGACGAGCCTGCATGAAGAAGTGATCTACATGTCGGGCATGCGCAACGATGCACAGGCGGAAATTGCCATCCAATACAACGACAGCTTCAATGAAACACTCGTTTCATTTGCAAATAATATCCATACGCCCGAGGGCGGCATGCACGAAACCGGCTTTAAAACGGCCTTGACTCGTGTGATGAACGCCTACGGCATGAAGGCCGGCATCATCAAGACCGATGCCGACAAGGTCTCCGGCGAGGACTGCCGCGAGGGTCTGACGGCGGTCATTTCCGTTAAGCTGACCGATGCGCAGTTTGAGGGTCAGACCAAGGCAAAATTGGGCAACGCCTATATTCGAACCTTGGTCGATAACGTGGTCAATGAACAGCTTGCGACCTATTTTGAGGAGCATCCGATGGTTGCAAGAACCGTTTTGGAAAAAGCAATGACCGCAAACCGCGCCCGTGAAGCGGCGCGAAAGGCGAGAGAAAATATTCGCAGAAAGACCGCCTTGGGCGGTGCGGCAATGCCCGATAAGCTGCGCGATTGCAACGAGACCGACCCGACCCTGACCGAAATTTACATCGTCGAGGGTGATTCCGCAGGCGGCTCTGCAACGCAGGGCAGAGATTCCCGTTTCCAAGCCATTTTGCCGCTTTGGGGCAAGATGTTAAATGTCGAGAAGGTGCGCGAGGACAAGGTCATCGGCAACGATAAGCTGCAGCCTGTTATTACGGCGCTCGGCGCAGGCATCGGTGAGGAATTTCATTTGGAGAAGCTGCGTTACCATAAGATCATCATCATGGCCGACGCCGACGTTGACGGCAGCCATATCAGAACGCTGATGCTGACGTTCTTCTTCCGTTACATGCGTCCGCTGATTGAAAACGGCTATGTGTATTCCGCAATGCCGCCTTTGTATAAGCTGACCAGAGGCAAGACCACACGCATGGCGTTTTCCGATGACGAGAGAGATAAAATTTCGTCGGAAATGCGCGCGGATAATCCGAATGCGAAGGTCGACATCGCCAGATTTAAGGGCTTGGGCGAGATGAACCCGACCGAGCTGTGGGAAACGACGATGGATCCAGAACGCCGCACGTTAAAACGTATTGAATTGGAAGATGCGATCAAGGCAGACGAAATTTTCACCCTCCTGATGGGCGAAAAGGTCGAACCGCGTAAGGAATTTATCGAAACCAACGCACAATATGTCACCAATTTGGATTATTAAAAATCAGGTAAAGAGATACCCCCTTTTTTAAGAGGGGTTGCAAATGGAATCTCAATTTCTGCCCCGTAATAAGAAGCTGAAACCACTTGCCTCTAAGCTCCGTTCCGAAATGACGAAGGAGGAGAGTAGGTTAAGGTATCAATTTATTTCAAAGTACCCAATCCGTTTTAACCGCCAAAGAATTATATTATCTTACATTGTTGATTTTTATTCTTATCGTGCCAAGCTGGTCATTGAATTGGATGGTTCTCAGCATTATGAGAGTGAAAACATGCAAGAGGATAGGAAGAGAACTGAGAATTTGGAGGCACTTGGTTTACAAGTGATTCGTTTTTCTATTTAATGTCTGCTGAATAAGTCGCCCTTGTGACTTATTCGCACAGCTTTG
>CAYVLD010000200.1:0-2010 GCA_964452205.1 uncultured Oscillospiraceae bacterium | reverse complement strand
AGATCGACCGGGACGAGTACCGGCTGAACCATGTGTCCGTGATCTACCAGAACTTCAATCTGTTCCAGCATCTCACGGTTCTGGAGAACGCCGCCTATCCGCTGTATGTGCGGAAGATGCCCGGCAAGGAAGCTGACGCTCTGGCGAAAGAGAAGCTGCGTCAGGTGGGTCTGAAGGAGGATCAGTTGGGGCGCCTGCCCAATATGCTCTCCGGCGGTGAACAGCAGCGTGTGGCAATCGCCCGTGCGCTGGCATCCGGCAGCGAGATCATCCTGGCCGACGAGCCCACGGGCAACCTGGACAGCACCAACAGCCGGAACATCGTGGAGATCCTGTGGCAGCTCGCCCACGAGAACGACCGCTGCGTCATCATCGTTACCCACGATCCCGCCGTTGCGGAAGCCGCCGATGTGGTGCTGAAGATGAAGGATGGCAAGCTGGACTTAAACTGAACATGATCAAAAAACGGTGGCAACTGCTCATTGCCACCGTTTTGCCTATTTAATGTCTGCTGAATAAGTCGCCCTTGTGACTTATTCGCACAGCTTTGCTGTGCAATCCTGCAAAAACGGCTCTTTTAAACCGTTTTTGTAGGATTCAGACATGTAAACAATGCGTATTTTCAAACGAGCATCGCAATGCTCGTTTGAAATGTGCAAGGTTTTTAGCGGTTTTTCCGCAAAAACCTTGCACTTGAACAACGCAAAACGGCCTTGGAAGCCTTGGCTTGCAAGGGCTTGTGCGTTGTTCAGTACACATTATTTAATGACTGCCAAATTCGTAGCTGCTGCTTTGATGCGTGAAATTGAGCATATTATTTGAGTTCTTTTAGCTCGCTGTACAAACCAAGCGCAGCTTTACAACCATGTATTTGCGCAAGCTGCAGCTTTTGACGAAGGGTTTCCTTTGTATCAAAATAGAGGAGTTTATCGTTTTCGGTGCGGTATCGGCATAACGCAGAGCTGAGCAGACCTTCCTCTTTTTTTGCTTTTTCATCCACCAAATGCTTCCACGGAATCATTTCGAGCATCCAGCCGCGCGGATGGCTTTTTTGCGCGTTTTGTACAAACTGCTGCCAATTGTTGCACGGTTCTGCGCAACTGATGATCGGCAGGGAAGTCGGAGATAGCGCATGATGGGATGCAGGCAACGCAATAACCTTGACACCTGTCAGCATTTGGAGCAGCTTTTTATGAATCGGCGCAGGCTTGCGTTCAAAATCTAAAATACAGCCGTTCGGCAGCTTGCTTTTTAACAATTCAATCGCGCTGCTTGAAAAATTCGGTAAGTATAAATCGTCTATTACGGCAACTGCACCGCTTAGAATACGCTTAGGCAGACGTACAAAACCGTTTGCATAAAAGCCAAATCCGGTTTGCGCGACATGGAATTTATCTTTTTTTGCAAATTCTTCCTCTTTTACTGCCAAATACACAGGCATTGACAATAGACAAACCCCCTTTTTAATGATATAATAAGACTATCAAACAATATGATATGATTGAGGGAATTATGCTATCATTTTTACCGAAATACATTTTTCCAAAACTGACCGACATAAAACCGTCTTTTTTAGAGGAGCGGAAAATCAAGCTGGTGCTGCTGGATTTTGATAATACGATGCTGCCGTATACGACCAATGAGCCGACATCTGCGCTTTTATCGTGGATCGAAACGATGAGCAACCACGGTTTTACGCTCTGCATTGTCTCCAACAGCCATAAGCAGCGAGTTCCGACCTTTGCGCAACAGTATGGTCTTTCCTGCGTCACCGGCGCAAAAAAACCGAGAGGTAAGGGAATTTCGGAAGCGATGCGCCGTTTTCATGCGAAAAAAAACGAGACTGTTTTGATTGGAGATCAAATTTTTACCGATGTGTTAGGTGCTAATGTGGCAGGCGTGACATCTGTCATCGTCAAATCCATACATAATCATAATTTTTGGCTGAAGCTGCGCCATGTTTTTGAGGTGCCGTTTTTGGCCATGGCAAGAAACAGGAGGGTTATACGT
>CAYVLD010000199.1:0-2014 GCA_964452205.1 uncultured Oscillospiraceae bacterium | reverse complement strand
GTCGGTTTGAATGCAAACTGGCTGCGCAAGGACATGACTCACAAGGAAACGCAGGACTTCACTATTGAAGTTCTCAATCACATGCGCGAGCGCCTGTCCGATTATCAGGAGATGTACGGCGATCTGTACAACCTGGAGGCAACGCCTGCCGAGTCTACCACCTACCGCTTTGCAAAGCATGATAAGAAGGACTTCCCGAACATCATCACCGCAGCGAAGGAAGGCGAAACACCCTACTACACCAATTCCTCTCATCTGCCTGTCAGCTACACCGAGGACATTTTCTCCGCTCTGGATATTCAGGACGAGCTGCAGACGCTTTATACCTCCGGCACGGTATTCCACGCATTCTTGGGTGAGAAGCTGCCCGACTGGAAGGCTGCCGCAAACCTTGTTCGTAAGATCGCAGACAATTACAGACTTCCCTACTACACCCTCTCTCCGACCTACTCCGTCTGCCGTGAGCACGGTTATCTTGCAGGCGAGCATTATGTCTGCCCGCATTGCGGCAAAAACGCTGAGGTTTACAGCCGCATCACCGGCTATTACCGTCCGGTTCAGAACTGGAACGACGGCAAGAGTCAGGAATTTAAGGATCGTAAGGTTTACGACATCGCAGGCTCCATGCAAACTCGCTTCGCCGAAACGCAGGCAACTGCTGTAGAGGAAGCAGCCAAGGCAGAAGGCAAGCTCATTCTCTTCACCACCGCGACCTGCCCGAAGTGCGTAATGGCGAAGAAGTTCCTTGCCGATGCAAACTTGGAATACGAAACTGTCGTTGTCAACGACAATCCCGATATGGCGCGCAAATACGGCATCAAGCAGGCACCGACGCTGTTGGTTCTCGACGGTGAAGAGGTCGTCAGCCGCATCGAAAACCCGTCCAACATCCGCGCATTTACAGAAAGCTGCTAAAATATGTATGATATTATTATAGTCGGCGCAGGTCCTGCAGGTTTGACTGCTGCCGTTTATGCCCGACGCGCCGGAAAAACGGTGCTTGTACTGGAAAAAGATACCTTCGGGGGGCAGATCACCTACTCCCCGAAGATCGAAAACTACCCCGCATTTCAAGAAATCAGCGGCAATGAGCTTGCACAGCGAATGCTGGAGCAGGCGCTTGCGCTCGGCGCAGACATTGACATGGACACCGTTGTTGATGTGATCGACGGTAAAACAAAAATCGTTGTCGGTGAGAGCAAAAAATATGAAGCGAAAGCCGTAATCATTGCCGCAGGTGCAAAGCACCGCAGACTGTATCTTGAAAATGAAGACCGGTTCATCGGCAACGGAATTTCGTTCTGTGCTGTTTGTGACGGTGCATTTTATGCCGATCAGCATGTTGCGGTCATCGGAGGCGGCAACACCGCATTACAGGAGGTCGCCTTGCTTGCCGAAACATGTAAGCGCGTAACGGTCGTGCAAAATCTCGCTTTCCTGACCGGTGAAAAGAAAATGATCGATATGCTCCAAAAGAAGCCGAATATCGACTACATCTACTCTACCGTCGTTATCGGCTACGAGGGCGAGGATGAATTAAAGGCCATCGAGCTTCTGAACACCGAAACAAACGAAAAAAGCCGTTTGGAAATTGACGGCATTTTCCTCGCAATCGGCACAGAGCCGGAAAACGAAGCGTATCGGAAGGTTTCCGAGTTGAACGAATACGGTTATATTTTATCCGATGAACGCTGCTTGACAAAAACCGATGGCATCTTTGTTGCCGGCGACTGCCGCACAAAAGCCTACCGTCAGGTGGCAACCGCCGTTGCTGACGGTGCAACTGCCGCCCTTTCCGCTTGCAGATACTTAGACCGATAAATTAACAACCACTTTTTATCCAACGAGTGGGAATAAAGGTCAAAATTCTCTCAGTTCTCTGAGGTCTCACAGAGCTTCATTTTTCTCATAAAAGCTCGATTTATCTCGTGTTTTCTCCACATTCTTAAGATTTGAAGATTGAACTGAGGTCAATTTGATACCAAAAACAGAATAATTTCAAGTGGCTTTATAG
>CAYVLD010000198.1:0-2116 GCA_964452205.1 uncultured Oscillospiraceae bacterium | reverse complement strand
TTTACGGCCGTACCCAGTCCGCTTTCTCCGAAGACGGTCTGGCAGTCGGCGCTTCTTTGGAAGACCTCGGCAAGGGTCTGCGCAGTCAGGTTGGCACGATGTTTGCTACCAAGGAGAAGGGCCCACGTTATCTGGAGATGGCAGAGGGTTATTGCACCCGCATCGCTTTGAACAAGGACGATGAGATCATCGGCTACGAATTTATCAACCTCGGCAAGATGATGGACTTCATCAAGAAGGGTGATGACGCAAACATCGCCATCGAGAAGGCCAAGGGTCACTACGGCCAGTTTGACAACGCTGTCAAGTACATTGACCCGCGCCACGAATAATACAGGGAGGACATTAAAATGGCTTTGTTTGAAAGTTACGAAAGAAGAATCGACAAAATCAACGCTGTCCTCGCTGAGTATGGCATTGGCTCCGTTGAAGAGTGCAGAGAGATCTGCAAGGCTAAGGGCTTTGATCCTTATGAAATCGCAAAGGGCATTCAGCCCATCTGCTTTGAGAACGTCTGCTGGGCATACTGCGTTGGCGCAGCTATGGCGATCAAGAAGGGCGTTAAGACCGCTGCTGACGCTGCCGAAGTGATCGGTCACGGCCTGCAGGCATTCTGCATTGACGGCTCCGTCGCTGACGACCGCAAGGTCGGTATCGGCCACGGCAACCTCGGCGCAATGCTCCTGCGTGAAGAGACCAAGTGCTTTGCTTTCCTGGCAGGTCACGAGTCCTTCGCAGCAGCAGAAGGCGCGATCGGTCTGGCAAAGAGCGCAAACAAGGCTCGTAAGGAGCCGCTGCGTGTCATTCTGAACGGCTTGGGCAAGGATGCTGCACAGATCATCTCCCGTATCAACGGCTTTACCTATGTTCAGACTAAGTTCGACTATGCCACCGGCAAGCTGAATGTTGTGAGCGAGATCGCTTACTCCGAGGGCGAGCGCGCAAAGGTTCGCTGCTACGGCTGTGACGACGTCCGCGAAGGCGTTGCCATCATGCACGCTGAGGGCGTTGACGTTTCCATCACCGGCAACTCCACCAATCCCACTCGCTTCCAGCACCCCGTTGCAGGCACCTATAAGAAGGAATGCATCGAGCAGGGCAAGAAGTATTTCTCCGTTGCATCCGGCGGCGGTACAGGCCGTACCCTCCATCCGGACAACATGGCTGCAGGTCCGGCTTCCTACGGCATGACCGATACCATGGGCCGTATGCACTCCGATGCACAGTTCGCAGGCTCCTCCTCCGTCCCGGCTCACGTTGAGATGATGGGCTTCCTGGGCGCTGGCAACAACCCCATGGTCGGTATGACCGTTTCCGTGGCTGTCGCTGTCGAAGAGGCTATGAAGTAATTCATATAATCCAAAATGCACCCCATTTGGGGTGCATTTCAATTTATAGTGCGAACCAAGTCGGCACATCAAAAATTACAACCATGCAACACACCCTTTTCATGCAAATAGTAGGTTCAATAGTTATTTCAGTACGACCAGAATCTGATTGCTTGAATTAAGGATATAACCGCAATAACAGATTCTATTATGCAAATAACCGTCATGAAAACAAAAGTCCCTGAGATCAAGAAAATTATGTATTCAATTCCTGCCCAAAGCAGACCAGACAAAATTGTTTGTATTATTCCTCTTATCGGATGATTAACATCCTCTTTTATTTCAATTACACCACCCGAAATTTTTCTAAAGAGAACATTACCTTCTGTTCCGGAATTAAATGCCTCTAAACCCATTGCGAATAAAAGAAATAGCGATGTTAGTATTGCAAATACAAAAAAATTGCTATTAAAGCCCGTAATGAAAAAACTGATAACCGTCCTGATTACTCCCAATATCGACAAAACTGCATATTGAACCACTTCATAAATAGTGCTTAGTACCGTCAGTATTATAAATATTATAAACGCGAGCAAAATCCAAACCATCTCTTATATCTCCTAAGATAATAAATCTTCTTGTAAAGTACTATAAATTATTCGACCAATCTGCTTATAAATGCGAAATGATGCAGAAGAAAAGAGCTATTTCATTATATTTACCCTCCTAATATAAAAAGTGCGGCTACCGAAGTAACCGCACAAAAAACGCAAACCCCGATAGTCGCC
>CAYVLD010000197.1:0-2121 GCA_964452205.1 uncultured Oscillospiraceae bacterium | reverse complement strand
AGCAAAGCTGTGCGAATAAGTCACAAGGGCAACTTATTCAGCAGACATTACATAAACCCACGGAGGTAGAATATGAAAAAATACCGTGCCGGCATAGACATCGGCTCTACCACTGTCAAATTGATATTGCTGGACGAAAAAGATAACATCATATACGGAAAATACAAACGGCATCAGGCGCATACACAGGAAACTCTTGCCGAGCTTCTGCGCGAAGCAAAACAGACGGTTGGCGAGTGCAGGCTGCAGGTGCAAATTACCGGCTCCGGCTCGATCAATTTGGGAAAATCACTCGGTATAGATTTCGTGCAGGAGGTCGTGGCGGTGGCAACAGCGCTGAAACATGCTGCACCGCAAACCGATGTTGCCATTGAGCTGGGCGGTGAGGATGCAAAGATTATTTATTTTACCGGCGGTCTTGAGGAACGGATGAACGGCGTTTGCGCAGGCGGTACAGGTTCCTTTATTGATCAGATGGCAGCACTGCTTCAAACAGATGCCGCCGGTCTTAATACAGAGGCAGAAAACCACAAACAGATATATCCCATTGCGGCGCGTTGCGGCGTTTTTGCAAAAACCGATATTCAGCCGCTTGTCAACGAAGGCGCTACGAAAGCCGACCTTGCCGCCTCCATCTTTCAGGCGGTGGTCAATCAGACGATTTCGGGTCTTGCCTGCGGAAAGCCCATCCGCGGCTGTGTGGCTTTTCTCGGCGGACCTTTGCATTTTCTGCCCGAACTGAAAAAGGCGTTTATCCGTACTCTGAATTTGACACCGGAAAATGCGGTCGATCCGGAAAATTCCCATTTGTTTGCCGCCATGGGCGCGGCGCTGGAGAGCGGCGATACCAAAGCCGTGTCGCTTGATGAAATGATTGCAAAGCTTGAAAAAGGCGTGCAGATCTCCTTTGAAATGCCGCGTCTGCCGGCTCTTTTTGCCGACAAAACAGAATACAAGATGTTTTGTGAGCGACACAAGAAAGCCGTCGTGCCGAAAGGCAGTCTTTGTGTCTATGAAGGTAATTGTTTTCTCGGCATTGATGCCGGATCTACAACAACAAAATTGGCGCTGATCGGTGAGGAAGGTCAGTTATTATACTCCTTCTATGCCAATAATCAGGGCAACCCCATTGAAGCCGCAAAAACGGCGATTGCCGAACTTCAAAAAATTTTACCCACAACTGCGAAAATTGTCAGATCGTGCTCTACCGGTTACGGAGAGGCGCTTCTGAAATCCGCCTTTTCGTTGGATGAGGGCGAGGTGGAGACCATAGCTCACTGCACCGCTGCATCTTTTTTCGACCCCGAGGTGGATTGCGTACTGGATATCGGCGGTCAGGATATGAAGTGCATTAAACTGAAAAACGGTGCTGTTGACAATATTATGCTCAACGAAGCCTGTTCTTCGGGCTGCGGTTCCTTTATTGAAAACTTTGCAAATTCGCTGGGTTATACCGCAGAGAGCTTTGCAGAAGAAGCCCTGTTTGCTGAAAATCCCGTTGACCTTGGTACCCGATGCACCGTTTTTATGAACTCCAATGTTAAGCAGGCTCAAAAAGAAGGTTCGAGTGTTTCGGATATTTCTGCCGGTCTTGCATACTCGGTCATTAAAAACGCTCTCTTCAAGGTCATAAAGCTGGCGAGCGCCGAAGACCTCGGCCGGCATATCGTGGTACAGGGCGGCACCTTCTATAACAAGGCGGTTCTCCGCGCCTTTGAAAAGATCGCCGATGCAGAGGCAACCTGCCCCGATATTTCGGGAATTATGGGTGCTTTCGGTGCGGCATTGATCGCCAAAAAGCATTATTGCGGCACGGATACCAAAATGCTGCCTCTGGATGAAATGGTAGGTCTTACATATACCTCTCAAAGTGTTCGCTGCGGCGGCTGCTCCAATCATTGCATGTTGACCGTCAACAATTTTTCGGGCGGCAGAAAGCATATCACCGGGAACCGCTGTGAAAAAGGCTTGGGCGGCAGCGGTACGGCTCAAAATGTTCCCAATATGTTTGAGTATAAGCGTAAGCGTATCTTCGGCTATGAACCGCTGAGCGAAGCGGAAGCGGCAAGAGGTATTATTGGGATTCCGCGTGGGCTGAATATCTACGAAAACTGTCCGTTC
>CAYVLD010000196.1:0-2140 GCA_964452205.1 uncultured Oscillospiraceae bacterium | reverse complement strand
ATGAGCATTCTCTCGTTCCCTACGCAGGCGGTACCGACCTGATGGTCGAAAATCGCAAGGGCGTTTCCTATCTCTTCCTCGGCAAACTCCCCGAGCTGCGTCAGATTTCCGAAGATGCAGACTATATCCGCATCGGCGCAGCCGTGACTTTCACGGAAGCTCTGGCATCTGACTTGGTTCCGCAGCTCATGAAGGAAGCGATCTCTCGCATTGCGGCACCTGCCATTCGTAACGCAGGCACCTTCGGCGGCAACATCGGCAACGGCTCGGCAAAGGCTGACTCCGTTCTGATCGACTTCGTAGCCGACGCAAAGCTCCGTCTGCTGTCCGTCAGCGGCGAACGCATTGTTCCGATCGATGCTTTCTATCTCGGCAGAAAGAAGTTAGATCTCGCTGCAAATGAGATCATCGCTGAGATCCTGCTGCCCAAGAATTTGGACAATTATTACTACAAGAAGGTCGGCGGAAGAAACGCTTTGGCGATCTCCCGTGTTTCGTTTGCAGGTCTTTTGGATGTAGCAGACGGCAAGATCGTCCGCTTCGCTGCAGCCTTCGGCGCAGTTGCCGATACCGTCCTTCGTTTCAAAGATTTGGAAGCTGCATTTATCGGCAAGACATTGGAAGAAGCCAAGGCTGCAAAACAGGATGTTCTCAAGGCCTACGGCGAAAAGATGGTTCTCACTCGCGGCCGTGTCTCCGCGGAGTACCGCAAGACCGTCTGCCTGAACCTCCTGAAAGACTTCTTGGAAGAAAAGGGCATCTGATTACAATAAGAAAAGCACCCGAAAATTCGGGTGCTTTTCTTATTTGATATAGAAACAAGCGTATAGAGACGTATCGTTTAAAGAAGTAAGTATTTTGAGTGTCTTCAAAAGCTCCTCATCTCCGTTTTCCAACGGCTCTAACAAACCGTTAAAGCAAAAATAGGAAAACAGGCAGGGCATATCCGAGCGAATTTTTTTGATCAGGCTGAAGCTCTGCTTTGCATTTTCCGCCCAATTCCCCTCTATATCGACAAAAATACCGCGTACCGCCAAATTTTGCGAAAAACGAATCCAGCGAGAAAATTCGGGGATGTTATTCGGCGTAAATGAAGCTTCTTCGGAAATGTTTTTCAAATGAATTGCTATTGTTTCCAAATATCCCGTCTTTATGAACGGCGCAACGACACGGTCAAGCTGCTTAACCTCCGCTTTGCTGCTTATTACATAGCGGCATTTGCCGTAAAGTGCGGATAATGTTTCGTCGCTGCTGTTGCAGTCAAAATACAGATCCGTCAAACCTGCCGCGCAGCAATCAAAAACGACTTGCGGCAACGCAGTTTGAACCGCTGCGTCTAAATCGCAAAGCATTTTGATTTGTTTGGTACTTAACTGCTCATTTGTGCGAAATATGGGGCGAATATTCAGTTCCTTTTCTTTTAAAACAGCAGCAGCCTTTGCAAATGTATGAAAGTCCACATAACCAGCCTCCTTTATTGTTATTCTACCATAAGCGCCCTCATTTGCAAGTTCTTCTGTTGAAGCACTCGCTTCAGACGACGCTTTAACCGGTCAAAGAGGGCAAGAATCGCAAGGCTTTTGGCGGTTTTCGGCAGGCTATCGAGGTTGCAAGCGACAAAAAAAGAGGCAGCATTTCGACTGTCTCTTGTGGTGGGCGAGGCGGAACTTGAAGGCATATTATGTAAACCAACCTGCCGACCCCTTCCTTGGAGTTCTGTACTTCGTACACCCCAAAAGTCGACCTTCCGCCGACCGCCTATCCGCAAGCCAAGATTGCAAGCCTTACTGCCTTTAACTCATATATCAAACAGCGATACCTTCATAAAGTATTGCGTCGATTTAATAGGTAGTCTCAGCTAGAGTGGTTGGTTAAGTTTTTAGCAATCAAATCGTTCGGGCAACAACACGAACTTGTGTAAGTACATCTCTCAAACGTACATCTCCAAGCATATACTCAAGGTTATTGTCATGGGGATTTGTGTGTTTATCGCCTCTTCCGTGGTCGGTGTTATGTCGTTCCATTTCAGCCCTACCGTCATCACCCATCTTCGTCATATAAGTTTCACCGTTATCCATTTCAGTTATTTTGACTTCACCGGGCTTTCCTAAATAATGTGTACTGAACAACGCACAAGCCC
>CAYVLD010000195.1:0-2142 GCA_964452205.1 uncultured Oscillospiraceae bacterium | reverse complement strand
AGCAAAGCTGTGCGAATAAGTCACAAGGGCGACTTATTCAGCAGACATTAAATAGAATAACATCGAAAGCTCTTTCCGTCAAGCAAAAAAGTTGACTTCATCTGTTCGAGTGTGGTATAATTTTTGCATGGAACAGAATTTCAGACCCGTACTGACCGTACGCATTTTTGGACAGAACAAATGCTTCGGACCCGGCGTTGCGCAGCTTTTGAAGCGCGTGCAGGAGAAGCATTCTCTGCGCGCAGCGGCTATTTCGATGGAGATGGCGTATTCTAAGGCGTGGACGGTCATCAAAACCGCCGAGAAGGAGCTCGGCTTTGAACTTTTGGTAAGGACCACAGGCGGCAAGCACGGAGGAGGTGCGAGCTTGTCAGAAAGGGCAGTAGCCATTTTAGCCGCCTATGAGGAGTACCGCACGAAATTGCAGACCTATGCGGAACGGGAGTTTTCGCAGAAGCTGGCGATTTTATTAAACGACAATGCCTGACCGTTTCGGTCAGGCATTGTTTATTACAGCAGTGCAATCAGGCGATCTAAATCCTCCGGCTCGGTTGCCCAGCTCGTTGCGAAACGGATGACGGTGTGGGTGTCGTCAAATTTTTCCCAGAAGCTGTAGCGCACCTGTTTGCCGAGCTCCTTCAAACGCTCGTTCTCCACGACCACGAAAATCTGATTGGTCGGAGAATTTAGGAAGAAACGGTAATTTTTTTCGCGCAATGCGGCCTTTAAGAGCTCCGCCTTTTCCATGGCGTGCCGACCGAGCTTGAAATACAGAGCATCTGTAAACAGCGCATCAAACTGCACGCCGACGACGCGCCCTTTGGCAAACAGAGCGCCGTGCTGTTTGATGATCGTGAGGAAATGCGCAGGCGCTTTTTCGGGGAAAACAACAGCCTCGCCGCAAAGTGCGCCGACCTTTGTGCCGCCGATATAAAAAGCATCGCAGTATTTCGCCAGAATCGGCAGCGTGACGTCCGAATCCTCGCACGCAAGGGCGTAGCCCAGTCTTGCGCCGTCGAGATAGAGCTTGAGACCGTACTGCCTGCAAACCTCGGAAATCCCGCGCAGCTCCTTTTCGGTATACAACGTGCCGTACTCCGTCGGGTGCGACAGGTATACAAGTCCGGGCGCGACCATGTGCGCGTGGCTGGTGTCGTTATAAAAATCCTGCAAATAAGTGCGGATCGTCTGCGCCTGCAGCTTGCCGTTTTCCTGCGCAAGCTCAAGCACCTTGTGACCGGTAAATTCGATCGCACCTGCCTCGTGCAGGGCAATGTGGCCGGTTTTTGCGGCGATCGCGCCCTCATACGGCGCAAGCAGCGCATCGATCACGACCTGATTGCACTGCGTGCCGCCGGCAAGGAAGAAAATCTCTGCGTTCGGACAGTTGCAGGCAAGACGGATCTTTTCTCTTGCCGATTCGGAATATTTGTCTGCGCCGTAGGGTGGCAGCTTTTCTCTCGTGGTTTCGACAAGCTGCTGCAAAACCTGCTCGTGCGCGCCTTCGGAATAATCGTTTTCAAAATACAGCATAAAATTTCCTCCGCAAGTCATTTTCAGATAGACCCTAATACTATACAACACTTTTCTTCGGAAAGCAATCCGCGAAATGCGAAATTGCTTGGAGCTTGGCGATATACTAAAATGAGATGTTGCACCTGTAGTATCTGAACGAAAACGGTCTTTGTAAGGCGGCGGAAGATGTTGAACGCATTGTTCCGTATCTCGACCACGGCACGTGAAACGGGAACCGTGCTATGTGTACCGCGGGAGTTGAAAAATGGGCTTCAGCAGAGTAAAAGCTGCTGAAGCCCACTTGGTGCCGCTGACCGGGGTCGAACCGGTACGCCTTTTTAGGGCGAGGGATTTTAAGTCCCTTGTGTCTGCCTATTCCACCACAGCGGCATTTATGCCCATCTATTTTAGCACTTGACGGCTTGCCCGTCAAGTGTTTTTCAAAAAAATCCTTGCATGAGCTCAAAAGGGGGGTGTAACCCCTCCGGGCTTCGCCCGACGCCCCTTGAAAGGGGAGTTTTTTGCTCTGCGCAACGATAGCAGCCGTTCGATAAATCGGGATTTGCAAAAGATACATAATGTGTACTGAACAACGCACAAGCCCTTGCAAGCCAAGGCTTCCAAGGC
>CAYVLD010000194.1:0-2166 GCA_964452205.1 uncultured Oscillospiraceae bacterium | reverse complement strand
CGGAAGGCTCGCACGAGATCGAGCTGGTCTACACCGCGCCCGGCTTGCATGGCGGTGCGATCATCACCGTTATTTCGCTGTCTGCCTTTATTGCACTTTGCTTCATACTGCGCAAAAATCCTGCTCTGCTTGCGGATCTTCCGGTTTCCGAAGATCGCAGACAGATCAAAACCTCGACCTTTGCCGCCTGCGCAGCAGCCTGTACCGTTGTCGCTTTGGCTGTGATGGCATTTGCAGTATACGGTGCAAAGAAGGGCTATCCTTCGTTCTTGGGCAAATTTGAGGCAGATACCGTCTTTGTCTGTCTGTTTGCTGCTTTCTGCATCGCGCTGTCGGCTGCGTTGTATTTGTTCTCCCGTTTTATCAGGCAGCTTCGCGCCGAGAAGAGAAGCAAACCGAAAGAAGCAGAAGCTACCGAAGAAATCGAATCATTTGAAGAAGAAGCATTCTCTGTTTTCGAGGAAGATGACGAATCCATATAAGCTGTTTTCAGCTCTAAAAAGGAGGTCATGACATGAAGATCGATGCAGTATGTGAATATAACCAAGGCGGTTATCTGATCTACGCCGTAAATCTCACAGGCGCATATGTGCGCGGCGAAACAGAAAATCAAGCCCTCGCGAAATTTGACGGCGAGGTTCGCAGCTATCTGCGTTGGTGCGGAACTCGGCTGAGCGCATCCGAGGCGGTCGAGGTGCAGATCGTTCAGCGGAAGCTCTCACGGTTGCAGATCTGCGATGCGGATTCCGACGTACTGTTTGACGCTGAATGCACGCCGCTGAGTGCAGCGCAGTATCAGGAGCTAAAGATGCTGGCGTTGCGTTCTGCGCGCGATTTTAAGAAGATCTATGAGGCGATTGAAAATCCCGATATTTCCGACCGTCCGCTGCGCACGAGCTTTTACGGCGCAGTTCCGAGAACACCGCGCCAAATGTACGAGCATACAAACAACACTACCGCCTATTACGCTGCTGCTTTTGGGATCGAATTGGAGAACATGCCCGACATTTATGCCAATCGGATGCAGTTCCTGTCGGAATTGGAATCGTTGGAGGATTTTCTGTCCGCACAAGTCTACACCGCGCCCGACGGCGAGGAATGGACGCTGAGGAAGGTTCTGCGCCGCTTGATCTGGCACGACCGCATCCACGCAAAGGCTCTCTGGCGTACCGCAACTGCCCTATGGGGTAGCGCAATCCCAAATCCGTTTTATTTCGTATAAGCAAGCAGCCTCTTGCCTAAACGGCAAGAGGCTGCTTCATACTATCGGAAATGTCATTGCGATGAGCAAAGGTCATGGCAAATTTCCAAGATGCCACGGCCAATGCGCGCACCGGTCTCGTAATAACAAATCGTTACACTATCTCATTTTCATCGAAGCTCAGTATGAGGCAAAACGAGCAGGGTTTTCATCCAATCTCACCAAGTTAAAAGTAAACGTCATCCCGAGCGTATGTCTGCCACTTCCGTAAGAGCGCAATCTGACAGCAACTACGTAGGCGTAGAATGGCAATCGAACTTAATGACATCGGTCTTTCTCCCTGCTCATTTTCTACCGTTTATCAGAAATACCCAACATGTAATCAATACTCACATGGTATAGCTTCGAAAGCTTAATCAAAATCTGTGTCGGGATGTCATTTTCACCGGTTTCATATTTGGAGTAGCCCGTTTGCGACATACCCAAATATTTCGCCACCTGCACCTGCGTCATATCAGCATCTTCTCTTAAATCTCGGATTCTTTGATACAAAACAATCACCTCTTCACGAGTATGACATAACCTGATTCAGATTATTGACATTTAACCTGTTTTAGGTTAAAATTAACTGGGAGGTGATAATATGAGTGAATATAAAAATGCCTACCACATTCTGTGGCAGGCGATCACGCACGCATTGAATGAACTTCAACTTCTAAACATTGGTACTGCTAAAGAATTGTTGGTGCAGGCACAAATAGATGCAGAAGAGTCATATATCTCTTATGGAGAAGATGAACAGCGTTCCTCTTTACTGGTGCTTAAATAATATGACAAGTTCACGTCTATAAGGCGATGAAGGTTCCGACTTCCTCTGAATTACTCACACGAAACTTCTTGGAACCGCAAAAACGAGCAGGGTTTTACCCCTGCTCGTTTATTTAATGTCTGCTGAATAAGTCGCC
>CAYVLD010000193.1:0-2185 GCA_964452205.1 uncultured Oscillospiraceae bacterium | reverse complement strand
AAAAGATGATCCCGTACAAATAATCGGATAGGAGGATATAAGAAATGGCAAGAGTTAAAGGCGCGATGATGACGCGCAAGAGAAGAAATAAGGTTCTCAAGCTGGCAAAGTCCTACTGGGGCTCTAAGTCCACCCACTTCAAGATGGCTAAGCAGGCTGTCAAGAAGTCCGCTGTTTACGCATATGTTGGCCGTAAGCACAAGAAGCGCGATTTCCGCCGTCTGTGGATTGCTCGTATCAGCGCAGCAGTCAAGCCCTACGGCATCAACTACTCCCGTTTCATGAACGGTCTGAAGAAGGCGAACATCGACCTGAACCGTAAGGCTCTGTCCGAGATGGCTATTAACGACTCTGCAGCATTCGCAGCACTCGTCGAGACCGCAAAGAAGGCCATCTAATTTTAGAACTTCATCCGTGTCTGTGTAAATTTGCACAGACACGGTTTTTTATTTTTCCTGTGACAAATTCTACGTTTCATTTGTCTTATAGACAGAGGCCTCAAAAACGAAGAAAGGAGGGGGATTTTGCAACGAGTAAAAGAACTGTTTGAAGAACACAAGGATATGGTCTACCGTATCGCTTTGAGCTATATGGGAAATCCCCATGATGCGCAAGACGTCAGTCAGGAGGTGTTTCTCCGGTTGATCCAGTGGAGCGGCCGAGTCAAAGCAGGCTCAGAGCGTGCATGGCTGTCGAAGGTCACAGTCAATTGTTGCAAAAATCTGCGCACCTCCTACGGTAGATGCAATACCCGAGAGCTAAAAGAGACGGATGCTGTTTCGTTATCGGAGGAAGTGGGCTTAACGGAGACACTTATGGCCCTGAGCGGAGACTACCGTATTGTGCTTTATCTCTTCTATTACGAAGAGTACAGCACAAAAGAAATCGCCAAGCTGCTTCGTGTGAGTCAAAGCACAGTCACGACCCGTCTGCACCGGGCTCGCCAACAGCTTCGCGAACTACTAAAGGAGGAATTGGAATGAAAGATTTTATCAAGAAAGAATTTGACATGGTCTGTATGCCTGATGATTGTGCCGAAAAAATTTGTCAAACTATCACGCAAACACCACCTCTTCAAAGAAAAAAACTTCGCACCTTACCCCGAATCCTCATCGCCGCCACATTGTCCATATGTCTTTTACTATCCGTGGCAGCAGTTGGATATCAAAAGGGCTGGCTGGATGATTTTTTAGGCAGGAGCGAAAATGCGGAAGACGTGAAAGAGCTGCAGCTTACAGCGAATGATGGCAATATGGAGGTAACCCTGGAACGAATGCTTATCGATGGCCCTTTCGTCTATTTGCAGGTATCTGTTCGCACGCAGGGCGACGAAAATGCTGCGGAAGCCTTTGAGGGGAACCCCCTTCTGCCGGAAAGCGGTATCAGATGGCGCCTTGATACCACCTTTGCCGATGGCAATCTTTTCCTGCCCCTCTCGGAGCAAGAACAGCAGATTAGCGATATGGAAGAGCTCTCCTCCGAAGGACCGAGCAGAGTATGGTATACAAGCCGTTTGGACGACGGAAGTGATCCTAATTTTGCCTCATATACAATGCAGATCATTCTGGCAGATCTTCCGGCAGACTATGAAGGGCTGAAGCTGAATTTGCGTTTGAATAAGTACAGAACCTGGACTGCGCTTGAGGACGGAGGTTATACCACCGATGAAGAAGAATTTGCCATCATCGAAGAACGCATCGTTTTGTCCGATGCCAAGGCCAGAGTCACAACCATGGAAGATGGTCGGCAGGTTAAAGTACACTCCTTAGGTGTACAGATCCAAGGTGCTGATTATCCATTGTATAATTCGCAAGATGAATGGATCAGCGGTGTGGTCATGAAGGATGGTACACGCCTGCCTTTTAAGCCCGGTTGGACTGCACAGGATTATTTCGAGGAAGACATGCAATGGCATATCTGCCTTCTGAACGAGATTATTGATCCCAATGAGGTTGATGCCATCTATGCCGGTGATACTATTTATCCCCTGAAGTGAGTCAAAAAGATGCCCCCGAAGATCGACGTATTCTCAGACTGAATTGTCACTGCAGGGGGCATTTATTCCACCACAACAATCAACGATAGCGCAGCATTCGCAGCACTCGTCGAGACCGCTAAGAAGGCTATCTAATTTAATGTCTGCTGAATAAGTCGCCCTTGTGACTTATTCGCACAGCTTTGCTGT
>CAYVLD010000192.1:0-2216 GCA_964452205.1 uncultured Oscillospiraceae bacterium | reverse complement strand
CACGAGGAGGGGTTCTGTGCCCTGCAGGAAGAAGTCGTAGGCGTCCTTGTCTGCCCACAAGCCGCGTGCGTCGAGCATCTCGGCAGGTACGTTCGGGCAAGAGGTCGGGTAATCGACATTGAATACGTCATGATGCTTGAACTCGACATTGTCGAAATCGCCGTTGAGTGCAGCGGAGACCATCGCACGGGTATAAGCCAGCTTCATGCGCTTTGCGCCGGAGGCTGCAGAGCCGCCTGCCCAGCCGGTGTTGACCAGATAGACCTTCGCGCCGGACTCACGGATGCGCTTGCCGAGCATTTCTGCGTAGACGGACGGATCCATCGGCATGAACGGCTCACCGAACAGGGTGGAGAAGGTCGGCTGCGGCTCGGTAACGCCGCGCTCGGTGCCTGCCAGCTTGGAGGTAAAGCCCGTGACGAAGTGATACATTGCTGCATCCTCGTTCAAGCGGCTGATCGGAGGCAGTACGCCGAATGCGTCAGCGGTCAGGAAGATAACGACCTTGGGGATGCCGCCGACACCGGGAATTGCGGAGTTGGAGATGTACTCAACGGGATAGCCGACACGGGTGTTCTCGGTCAGGCTGCCGTCGTCGAAGTCAAACTCACGGGTCTCGTCATCCATGATGACGTTCTCGACCAGAGAGCCGAAACGGATGGCGTTAAAGATCTCGGGCTCGTTTTCAGCCTTGAGGTTGATACACTTTGCGTAGCAACCGCCCTCAATATTGAAGATGCCGTCGTCAGCCCAGCCGTGCTCGTCATCACCGATGAGCTTACGGTTCGGGTCAGCGGAAAGGGTGGTCTTGCCGGTACCGGACAGACCGAAGAAAACTGCAGTCTCATGGGTCTCGGGATCCATGTTTGCAGAGCAGTGCATGGGAAGGATGTTCTCCTTGGTCAGAACGTAGTTCATGGTGGAGAAAACGGACTTCTTGATCTCGCCTGCGTAACGGGAGCCTGCAATGACGATAAGGTGCGCCTCGTAGTCGATCATGATGGCAGCCTCGGAGTTGACGCCGTCGATCTCGGGATCGCACTTGAAGCCGGGAGCGCACAGAACGGTGTAGTCGGCATCGCCGTAAGCAGCCAATTCCTCAGCGGTCGGACGGATCAAAAGCTGATGGATGAAGAGGTTCTGGGAAGCCAGTTCATTAACGATACGGAACTTCTTGGTATGAGCCTTGTCAGCACCTGCGAAGCCGTCGAAAACGAAGATCTCACGATCCTGCAGGTAAGCGCAGAGCTTGCCCTTGATGGCATCGAACTTCTCTTTGGAAATGGGACGGTTGACCTTGCCCCAAGCGATGTCGTCATGGATGGCAGGGGTATCGACGATGAATTTGTCGTTAGGCGAACGGCCGGTGTACTTACCGGTGGTGACGACCAAAGCGCCGGTATTGGAGAGCTTGCCTTCACCGCGGCGCAGAGCAGCTTCGGTGAGCTGAGCAGGGCCGAGGTTGCGGTAAACTGCCTTCGGAGCTAAAATGCCGAGTTTTTCCAGACCATAGGTTTCCATAGAATTTCCTCCTATTATATTTGCCGCCGGAGCAGCAAGATTTACAAAATTTCGGTGAATGACAACGTCCACCAAATATATTATATCATAGGGCAAAAAAAATAGCTACAAATAATTTGTAAAATTTTCTTGAAAATGATACAAAACACCCAACAAAATTTTCGTTTCATGCGAAAGCCTGAGAAAAAGTATTTGCAAAATTCCGATTTGTCGGTGAGATTGGAGCCCGAATTTGTCATTCCGAGCGCAGCTCAGAATGACAAAACCAAAAGCTCTGTGCAGATTTGAAAACTGCACAGAGCTTTTTACATCTTCAATTGATTATGCCGTGGGCTGGTTTGCGTCCTCGATGATCTTGATGAACTTCTCGGGCACAAGGCTTGCGCCGCCGATCAGACCGCCGTCGATGTCGGGCTGAGCAAGCAGCTCGTAGGCGTTCTTCTCGTTCATGGAGCCGCCGTAGAGAATGGTGGTTGCACGAGCGTGCTTCGAGCTGAAGAGCTTACGAACAACGCTGCGGATATGCTGGCAAACCTCTTCGGCCTGCTCGGGGGTAGCGGTCTTGCCGGTGCCGATGGCCCAGATCGGCTCGTAGGCGATAACGACCTTGCGAATCTTCTCTTCGCTGATGCCTGCCAGCGCCAGCTTGATCTGCATGGTGATCCATTCCTCGGTAATGCCGCTTTCACGCTGCT
>CAYVLD010000191.1:0-2285 GCA_964452205.1 uncultured Oscillospiraceae bacterium | reverse complement strand
GCAAAGCTGTGCGAATAAGTCACAAGGGCGACTTATTCAGCAGACATTAATATAAAAAACACGGGAAGGGGAGAAAAACGATGGAGAAATTCAAGCTGGTTGCACCCTTTGCGGCAACAGGCGATCAGCCGCAGGCGATCGAGAAGCTGACGAAAGGTTTGAAGAACGGTCTGAAAGAGCAGGTCTTGCTGGGCGTCACCGGCTCCGGAAAGACCTTCACGATGGCAAGCGTCATTGCAAATCTGAATAAGCCGACGTTGGTTTTGGCGCACAATAAAACGCTTGCGGCGCAGCTTTGCTCGGAGTTCCGTGAGTTTTTCCCCAACAATGCGGTGGAGTATTTTATTTCCTATTACGATTACTATCAGCCGGAGGCGTATATTGCCCACACGGACACCTACATCGAGAAGGATTCGTCGGTCAATGACGAGATCGAGCGCCTGCGCCACAGCGCGACGAGCTCTCTTTTTGAGCGGCGCGATACCATCGTTGTGGCCTCGGTTTCGTGTATCTACGGCTTGGGCGACCCGATCGATTATAAGAACATGGTCATTTCCCTGCGCACGGGGATGCAGAAAAGCCGTGAAGAGCTGACAAGGAAGCTTGTCGAGATCCGCTATGAGCGAAATGACATCGATTTTTCCCGAAACACTTTTCGCGTGCGCGGAGATACGGTGGAGATCTACCCCGTGTATTGGTCGGGCAGAGCCATCCGTGTGGAATTTTTCGGTGACGAGATCGACCGAATTTCCGAGATCAACGCGGTGACGGGTATGCCGGAGCGCGTGGTCGGACATGTGGCGATCTATCCTGCCTCGCACTATGTTGCCTCGCGCGATAAGCTCAATCGGGCGATTTTGGAGATCGAGCGCGAGATGGAGGAGCGCGAAAAATGGTTCAAGGAAAATGACAAGCTCCTTGAGGCACAGCGCATACGCCAGCGTACGATGTATGATATTGAGATGCTGCAGGAGATCGGCTTTTGCAGCGGCATCGAGAATTATTCGCGCGTGATCACGGGCAGACAGCCGGGAACGCCGCCGATGACTTTGATCGACTATTTTCCCGAAGATTTTATTCTCTTCGTCGACGAGAGCCATGTCACGCTGCCGCAGGTCAGGGCGATGTATGCCGGCGACCGCAGCCGCAAGGAGAGCTTGGTCAACTACGGCTTCCGTCTGCCGAGTGCGTTTGATAACCGTCCCTTGACGTTTGACGAATTTCACGGCAAGATCAAGCAGGCGGTCTACGTTTCGGCAACGCCTGCGCCGTATGAGAAGGAGCGCGCCGAGCAGTACGCCGAGCAGGTGATAAGGCCGACCGGTCTTTTGGATCCTGAAATTTTTGTGCGCCCGATCGAGGGACAGATCGACGATCTGATCGGAGAATGTAATGCCGTGATCGATAAGGGCGAACGCGTTTTGGTGACCACGCTGACGAAGAAAATGGCAGAAGATCTGACGGCGTATTTGCAAAAGGCAGGCATCCGCGTGCGTTATATGCATTCGGACGTGGCGGCTTTGGAGCGCATGGAGATCCTGCGCGATCTGCGTATGGCAAAATTCGACGTTTTGGTCGGCATCAACCTGCTGCGAGAGGGCTTGGATCTGCCCGAGGTTTCGCTGGTTGCGATCCTGGATGCGGATAAAGAGGGCTTTTTGAGAAGCGAGACCAGCCTCATTCAGACCATCGGAAGAGCTGCAAGAAATGCCGAGGGTCGGGTCATTATGTACGCCGACAAGATCACCGCAGCGATGCGTGCGGCGATCGATGAGACGAACCGCCGCCGCGGTATCCAGGATGCCTACAATCAGGCGCACGGTATCGTGCCGCAGACGATCAAAAAGGATGTGCGCGAGCTTATCGAGATCACGCAGGCACAGGGCGAGAGCATGGGCAAGGGCGGCGTGAAGATGACGAAGGCCGAAAAGGAACGGGAAATTGCCCGTTTGGAGAAGGAAATGCGCGCAGCGGCGAAGATGATGGAGTATGAATATGCTGCAGTCCTGCGCGACCGAATTATCGAGCTGAGAAAATAATGCTGATACCCGGTAGAAACGGTTAACAAATTCCGATTTATCGGTCTGTTACAAAGACGACTACCGCATAGTAACGAGACGCGCGAGCGTGCCGGGAGGGGGTCTCGGGGGGGACGGTTGCGAGCGCTGCCTACGGCAGATACAGCGAGCAACAAGGAGTGGCAGCGGCAAGGAGTAATTCGAACGGCAGTGAGAAGAACGACTATGCCGCAACAGGAGGGCGGCTTGGAAACCGAGCTTGGCAGA
>CAYVLD010000190.1:0-2326 GCA_964452205.1 uncultured Oscillospiraceae bacterium | reverse complement strand
AATTTCGTTTTTAACGAACCCTGTTTCTCTCGATAGCTTGTGCAGCCTCCGGCGGGTACCTTTCTTGTGTCGACAAGAAAGGTACGAAAGAAGCGACTCGGGGGAGGCGCTGCAGAAAACCTATCGTTCCCTTTTCCTTGTCGTTCCTGCCAAGCTCGGTTTCCAAGCCGCCCTCCCCCGAGACCCCCTCCCGGCACGCTTCCGCGTCTCGTTACTATGCAGTAGTCGTCTTTGTAACAGACCGACAAATCGAAATTTATGAAACGTTTCATCAGCAATCCGCAGCTTGTTTTCTTCCGCCGTGCCTCTTGGCGGCTCAACCTCAAAAATCCTGCAAATCGGCAGCCGAAAGGTCATTTAGCAGATTATCGCGCCCGAGATCGTTGTCAATTGCGGGATTCTTTTTCGGAAGCGGCGGCGCGGTATGGTAAACCTTCAAATTTGCGCCCTGCGTGCCGCTGATCACGGGGTTTGTTTTTTTCTTGCCGTGCTTCGCCTTGCCTTGAATTTCAGGAACGGGCGGTTCCTCGTTTCGGGGCTTTATGTGTGTCCAATCCGGTCGCGCCATGCCTTTTTTCGACATTATCATCACCTCAAAAACAGCTTTCCCAAATCAGCATCTCCCCATACATTTCCGCAACGTAAAAATCCCCGATCCTGCCGAAAGCAAAATCGGGGATTTGCAGTTATTTCCTCTTGCGCATGACGGACCAGAGCAAAATGATGAGCTGCCCGGGAATCCCCAGCAGATAAATCATCCAAATATCAATTCCAAATGCAAGCAGGCTCAAATGGATGCTCAATAAAATCGACCACATCAGGCAAGAGACGATCAGATAGTTCAACCTCGGACGGAACCAAATGCTGTTAAAAACCAGCCACACGATCATGCTCACCGGCAGCGCGTAAATGAACACCATCCAGTGCATGCGCGTATTTTTCGACAAAAGCGAAAGCATTACAAAAACAGCAACCGCGATCGTCCACACCAGCATCACGGAAACCGCACCGATCACACCTCTGCGGTAGGTGGGCGCCGCAGGCTGCTCGGCTTTCTCACTCTGCGCAGGCTCGACGTCACGCACCAGCATATCAAGCGAAACGCCGAACAGCTCGCAAAGCTCCACCAGCACAGAAACATCGGGCATGGATTCGCCGCGCTCCCATTTGGAAACCGCCTTGTCCGAATAGTTCAGCTTCTCAGCAAGCTCAAGCTGCGTCAAACCTTCCTTTTGTCGAAGCATGGCGATATTTTTTGCAACCGTTGCTTTAATATCGTTCATTTCAGATCCTCGATTCCATTCTCACTTTGCCTAACAGTATAAATTTGAATCGCAGATTTGTCAAGCGTTTAAAATATGCGCGCAGAAGAGCTTTGCCGCGCCGCTCTCTCCTGTCAAACATTGTACTCAGCCCAAATGTCTTCAAAAGCTCCTATTTTTTCCGTTCATCGTTGCACTTTTGCGTTTCTCGTGGTATAATAGCAAAAAACATTTGCGAAAAGAGGGATTTTTTCATGTGCGATTCCTGTAAAAAGAAATTTTACATTACAACTCCGATCTATTATCCGTCGGACAAGCTGCACATTGGCCACACCTACTGCACCGTAGCGACCGATGCAATGGCGCGCTACAAGCGTCTGCGCGGTTACGATGTCATGTTCCTGACCGGAACGGACGAGCACGGTCAGAAGATCGAAACCCGTGCAAAATCCGCCGGCATCACACCTCAGCAGTTTGTTGACAACATCGTCACGGGCGAAAAGGGCGTTTTGGATCTGTGGAAGCTGATGAACATCTCCTACGACCGCTTTATCCGCACGACCGACGATTACCATGTCGCCGCCGTACAGAAAATTTTCAAGAAGATGTATGACAAGGGCGACATTTACAAGGGAAAATACACCGGCATGTACTGCACGCCGTGTGAATCCTTCTGGACCGAGAGCCAGCTCAAGGACGGCAAGTGCCCCGACTGCGGCCGCGACTGCCAGCCTGCCGAGGAGGAGGCTTATTTCTTCAAGCTCTCGAAGTATGCGCAGCCGGTGCGCGACCTTCTGACCGACACCGACTTCTTAGAGCCGAGAAGCCGCGTGCATGAGATGGTCAACAACTTCATCGACGCAGGGCTGGAGGATCTTTGCGTTTCAAGAACCAGCTTCACCTGGGGCGTGCCCGTGGACTTTGACCCGGGTCATGTGGTCTATGTGTGGGTCGATGCGCTGTTCAATTACACCACCGCACTCGGCTTCATGAACGACAAGTACGATGATTACAAGGACTATTGGCCTGCAGACGTGCATTTCGTAGGCAAGGAGATCGTCCGT
>CAYVLD010000189.1:0-2332 GCA_964452205.1 uncultured Oscillospiraceae bacterium | reverse complement strand
CGATACCAAGGGTACTTGGGACGCTGTCCATGCTCAGGCGAAGGAGCTTGACGAGCTCATCAACGAGTTCAACGAGGCTACCGGTCTGTTGAAGGCCCTCTAATAAAACGCAAAAAGGGGGAGGGCAAAAACCCTCCCCCCGCACTTTTTAAAGGCAGGTGTTGCAATCGTGAGACGAAGAGGCTATGGCGGAGGCTCGATGTTTTCCGCGCTGTCGTTGGTATTTGCGATTGCGGCGCTTGTGTTTGCTCTTTTTGGACTGTTTATTTTGATTTTTCTGAATGCCGATGTTTTGGGATGGCTGTTTATTCCGTGCTTGTGCGTGTATATCGGGTTGCTCGCCTTTGTGCCTGCGCTGATCTACCACCGCAGGGAATTGCTGCAGATCCATGCGTATTTGGGCGATGAGGAATTTTATAAGCGTTACCCGAGAGAGGAAAAATGGATGCTTCACAAGAAAGCTTGGCAGGAGCGTTGGCAGAGAAAATGATAGGGAAGAGCGAAAGCCCTTCCCCGATATTAAGAGGCAGATACTCTATTCATCTTCTGATGAAACGTAGATTTCTTCTGCTTCTTGTTGTGCGTGTATTAGTATTTGTTTGCATTCGCCAAAATTTTAGTTGCTCAATAGCTTCTATTGCATCGGAGAAAGAACGAAACAGACAATAATACATCTCTTTGTAATCGGGCATCTTTATCACCACCTTTCTAGGAATATATTAGAACAAAATATTCAAAATGCAAATAGAGCAATTTGTTCTGGTATATGATTTCTTCGGGTGATGAAGATGATTTACAAAAGAATCCGTGATTTGCGTGAGGATAAGGACTTGTCGCAAGCAACGGTTGGTCAGGCAGTCGGAGTTTCGCAGAGAACTTACGCCTATTATGAAAGCGGTCAAAGAATGTTACCACCGGAAATCTTGATTGCACTTGCAAAATACTATAAAGTCAGCACAGATTATCTGTTAGAATTGACCGATGAGAAAAGACCCTATCCACGAAAACGGTAATGATAGAAAGGATCATATGATGAAAAATGTAAAATGTGCACGCTGCGTTAAGTGCGGCAAGGAATATGAGGCAACCGCCAATGTCACCAATTGCGCCTGCGGCGGTATTCTCGATATTATTTATGATTATGACTACATCAAGACCACGCTGACGAAGGAAAAGCTCGCAGCCCGTGACGACCGCTCCATGTGGCGTTACCGTGAGCTGCTGCCCATCGAGGAAACCACGGGCAACACGCCTCTGCGTGTTGGTTGGTCGCCCCTGTACGAGGCAGACCGCCTTGCAAAGGAGCTTGGTATCGGCAAGCTGTGGATCAAGGACGACGGTCAGAACCCGACGGCTTCGTTGAAGGACAGAGCTTCTGCCATGGCAGTTGCCAAGGCGCAGGAGGCCGGCGCAAAGGTCATCGCTTGCTCTTCTACCGGCAACGCAGCCTCTTCTTTGGCAGGCAATGCGGCAGCGGCAGGCTTGAAGACCTATATTTTCGTTCCGTCCCGTGCTCCGAAGGGCAAGGTCGCTCAGCTTATGACCTTCGGCGCAACGGTCGTTTCCGTGCAGGGCAGCTATGAGGACACCTTCAATCTGTCTAAGGCTGCCATTGACAAGTGGGGCTGGTATAACCGCAATGCGGCGATCAATCCGTATCTGTCCGAGGGCAAGAAGACCGTCGGCTTGGAGATCATGGAGCAGCTTGGTTGGGAAGTTCCCGATTATATCGCCATTTCCGTCGGTGACGGCTGCACCATCGCCGGTCTGTGGAAGGGTCTGAAGGATCTGTATGCCATCGGCTTTATCGACAAGCTGCCGCGCCTCATTTCCGCACAGGCAGAGGGCTGCTGCCCACTCAACCGCGCCATTGCCAACAACGAGGATTGGTATCCCATGGAGGAAAATACTCTGGCCGACTCCATCGCTGTCGGCGTGCCCAGAAATGCAGACAAGGCTTTGATGGCAATTAAGGAATCCAACGGCATCGTGGTCAACGTTTCCGACGAGGAGATCATGGCTGCACAGAAGCTGCTCGGTCGTACCTGCGGCGTATTCGGTGAGCCTGCCGGTGTTACCGGTACTGCAGGCATCAAGAAGCTGTGCGAGGAAGGCAAGCTGCCGAAGGATGCAAAGATCGTTTCAGTCGTTACCGGCAACGGCCTCAAGGACGTTGCAAACGCGATCGCTGCTTGCGGCGAACCGATTTCCATCCCCTCGGATATGGATCTGCTGCTCAAGGCATTTGCAGAAAACGGCATCGAGGTCGAGAACTGACAAATAATGTGTACTGAACAACGCACAAGCCCTTGCAAGCCAAGGCTTCCAAGGC
>CAYVLD010000188.1:0-2418 GCA_964452205.1 uncultured Oscillospiraceae bacterium | reverse complement strand
GCACAGCAAAGCTGTGCGAATAAGTCACAAGGGCGACTTATTCAGCAGACATTACTTATAGAATTATGTGCAGCTTTTATTTTTGCAGCTAACTCTTTCTGAGTTAGCTGTTTTGCTTTTCTGGCCGCTCTTAGCTTACTGCCGAAAGACATATGCGACGCTCCTTTCGATTTAATCGAAATTTTGACGGCAAAAAGGAGGTGAACATTATGGACGTAAGGCTGAAAATAAAGGCATACATAATTCTTTCCCCTTAGAGCAGATCGTAACAATGTTTCTTTAAAAGGTGGTGAAAAAATGAAAACTCTGGAAGAAATCCGAAACGAGAGCAAACCTTTTTTAACACCGGATGATATTTGCGGACTCTTAGGTTCGAATGCGCATACCATTCCAGTCACTGCAAGACAACATCCCAACTTAATCGGCTTTGAGTTCACCTTTGTGGGGAATCGGATGAAGATCCCCAGAATCCCCTTCCTGCGTTTTATGGGTGCAGAAATCCCATAGCCCACTCATAAGAGCAGGGCGGGATATTTGGAATCGGCGTAGTACGGCTGGCCGGTTTCGAGGTAGGCCGCAAGATAGAAGATCATATCGCTCGGGGAATCCAGATACGGAATCGGGCGGCCGATGATTGCGATTTTGCTGATAGAGCAGATTACGGGCAGTGACCATAGCGTTGGCGAGCGGCTCCGGATCGATCCGGATTGATTTTGTAAGCCGTAAGACAAAATTTGTTGTTGTAGTCATAATTTTCTTCCTTTCTTGTTTATTGTCGGCATACCTTCGGCCCTTTCATTGAGGGCGGCGTGCCTGTATGGACGGAGGAAAAGCTCAAAGATCTGGATGAACCGAAATATGAATATGGCGGCAAACAGCTCACGGAGTACGAAGCCTCGCAGGTGCAACGGCACAACGAGCGGCAAAGTCGCAGGTGGCAAAGGGAATATGCGGCGATGGAGAAGCAGGACTCGATACCTCGGAGGCTGCTGCAAAACTCAAGCATTGGCAAGGCGTGCAGGCTGATTTTATCGATAAGACAGGGTTTGTAAGGCAGTATGAGAGAGAACAAATCAGCAGTATTGTGAAAACAGTAGAAACAGCTGTTGATATTCCGACAAAATCTGTTATAATGCAAAGTATAACAGAAAGAGAAGGGGTCGCAATATTGCGCACGGTAGGAAGAATAGATATTGAAAAATATAGATGCGTGGTATCTGACATTAAGACGGACGAGGTAATCATTACAGATGAGAGAATTGCTCATATTCAAGAGCGGCACCCGAATGATTACGAAAGATTCTGCTCGTATATCCCTCAAATTATTGCTGATCCTGATTACATCATCGAAGCTAATAAGCCAAATACTGCAGTTGTTTTGAAAGAAATTGAGGATGCAGGAGAGAAATTTAAACTTGTTTTGCGCTTGAAAGTTGAAGAGGATCCGGATGAATATAAAAACTCGATCATGTCATTTTGGTTTATTGGCGATAAGACGTGGCGTAAAACAATAAAAAACAAAAAAGTTCTTTACAAAAAAGAATAATTCGGTTATACTGTACATAGAAGAGAACAGAGGGGCTTTGAGGTGAAAAGTGCGTCCTCATACGCCACTGCTTCTTGCGAAGGGCAAAAGAGATGCCGGGAGTGACGCTCCGGCCAGAGTCCCTCGTTCACTTTATAAAGCAGAACTAAACCACCAAATCGGAAACGGTATGGTGGTTTTTCTATGCCCGAAGTGAATATTTGTTGACAGAGGCATGATGTGAAAGCATCGTGCTTTTTTCATACCCATTTTTAAGTAAAGGAGGAATGTTTATGGAATTTTTGAAGGAGCTTTTTAACGGCGGAGCGATGACATTTGATCAGCTCTCGGCTGCGGTAAAAAGCAAGGGGCTTTCGGTTGTCAACGCTGCCGGCGGTGCGTATGTGCCGAAGGCAGATGTGGACGGTCTGAACGGTCAGATCACTACGCTGACGGGGCAGCTCAATGATGCCAACAAGCAGCTTGAAGACCTCAAGAAGAATGAGGAAACCGCATTTTTGTTTGTTTCCGATCAGAAGCTGCCGAAGCTCAAAACGGGTATCACCCATCAAAGCAACGGGACAGGCACTCCCGACAAGAAAGATGCCGCAAACGACGCACTGCGTTCGATTTTCAAAGGAGGTAACTAAGATTTACGACGAAGTGAAGGAATGGGAGGTTATTACATGAAAAACCGGAAAACATGGATTAAGGCTGCCGGTATCATAGCAATCAAGACGGTGGCACAGAAGGCGGTCGGTGTGATCGGCGCAACCGCGCCGACCGCTTATGTCGAGGTCGATTTTCATGACGTGCCTGACGTGGCGTTATGGATCATCGCAAACGTAGAGCAGATCGCGGAGGCGATTTGCATGGGCGTGTGCGAATACTTC
>CAYVLD010000187.1:0-2531 GCA_964452205.1 uncultured Oscillospiraceae bacterium | reverse complement strand
AGCAAAGCTGTGCGAATAAGTCACAAGGGCGACTTATTCAGCAGACATTACATAAGCGGTGCAAACGACCGCATCATTTTTTGAAACGCACACATTGAGAGGCTGCAGAAAGAATCGTCTTCGTGATAATTCTTATTTTTGATTCTATCACAGCGATGGCTTTTTCTTTTTCGCTCTTTTCCATAAGAAGTAGATAAGAAACGAAATCACCGAAACGCCAACGTTCAGCCCTATGGAAACCCAAAACATCGGGGAGGAGGGATTGGTAATATTCATACCGAGCAGCGTTGCCGCGACCATACCGGGCAGAGCGCCGAGAAAACTGCCGATCAGACAAGTGCGCAACGGCACTCTGCTTGCCCCGAAATACATACTGATGGCATCAGCCGGTAAGCAGGAAATGACGCGGAGAAAGAAGGACATAAAAAAGTTATTGCCGGAACCTTCGCCAACGAGCTCACCGAGCTTAGGGTGCTTCCGGCACAGGTTACTTGCAAAGTCAGTTCCGGAGGCTCTGCCGATCCGGTATGGGACGGTGAGCTCTACAAAAACGCCGATAGAGTTAACAATCAGCGCATGGATGGGTTCAAACAAGAAGCCGCCCAGCACATACAGTATGATGATCGGGAAAAATACGGTCAAAGACTTAAAGGCATAAAGCAACACAAGATTTTTTCTTTCAAGATATCACCGTCGTATTTTCTTTTTTGTGCAAGAACGTCGGCAGAGCTGAGGCTGCCTCTCGAATTTGCGGTTATTATACAAAGGCTTTTTCAACTGTTTTTCAACTGAAGTTCAACAAATGTTGAGGTTGAATTGATGAAGAGTTGAAATTTGCTCTGTATCTTAACAGATAGAAATAAGGTGAAATATCGCTAAAAAGGAGCTACATATGATGAAAAAAGCAAAATTGGGCAAGTCCGGTCTTTTCATGAGCCTCATTGAAATCGTGATCGGTATTCTGCTGCTGATCAATCCTGTTGACTTTACCTCCGGCATTATTATGGCGCTTGGCATTGTGCTCGTGGTTATGGGCATCGGTCAAATTATCGGCTATTTCCGCGCTGAGCCGCAGGAAGCCGCAAGCGACGGAAAACTGACCAAAGGGATTCTGTTTATCGCGTTCGGTCTGTTCTGCGCGTTTAAGTCCGAATGGTTCATGGTAACATTCCCTGTCATTACCGTTCTTTACGGCGTGCTGATCCTGGTTGCCGGTGTGGGCAAGCTGCAGTTGTCGGTCGATATGGCAAGAGCAAAGCAGAAATATTGGTTTGTGGCGCTGATCAGTGCGCTGCTGACACTTGTATTTGCCATTCTGATCGTCACCGATCCCTTCACCTCCACCGCTTTCCTGTGGACCTTCATCGGTATTACGTTGATCGTTGAGGCGGTAATGGATGTGGTAACCTTTATCTTTGCCAAGAAAGGCCGATAAAAGCTCGTGCTTAAAACGCCGAAGCCCTCGCAAGAGCTTCGGCGTTGTTTATATTAATGTCTGCTGAATAAGTCGCCCTTGTGACTTATTCGCACAGCTTTTTTACAAATAAAGCACGAATCGCGTTGAGAACAGCAAGAATCATCACACCGACATCGGCAAAAATTGCGATCCACATATTCGCTGCTCCGAAGGCAACAAGAACGAGGGAAAGAATTTTAACGCTAATGGCAAAGACGATATTTTGATGCACAATTCTAAGACATTTACGGGAAATCTTAATGGCCTTTGCGATTTTCAGCGGATCGTCGTCCATAAGAACGATGTCGGCTGCTTCAATGGCCGCATCCGAACCCATAGCGCCCATTGCGATACCAATATCCGCACGGGAAAGAACCGGAGCATCGTTGATGCCGTCACCGACAAAAGCAAGCCTTGTTTTCCTGGGCTTTGAAGCAAGAAGCTCCTCGACCTTTGCAACCTTGTCGCCCGGTAACAATTCGCTGTAAAACGTATCGATCCCAAGAGAATCCGCGACTTGTGCGGCAACTGCTTTTGCATCACCCGTCAGCATAACCGTCTTTTGAATCCCTGCTTTTTTCAGCTCCGCCATAGCTTTTGCGGCGGAGGGCTTGATCACATCGGAGATAACGATATGTCCGGCATACTCATTGTCGATCGCGATATGGATAATCGTTCCCACACTGTGACAGTCGGAACATTCAATCCCGATTCGCCTCATCAGCTTGTTGTTGCCGGCGGCAACCAAATGACCGTCAACCTTTGCCATAACGCCGTTTCCGCTGATCTCCTGCACCTCGCTGACTCTGCTTCTGTCAAGCTCAAAACCGTAGGCACGGTGCAAACTCTGGGCAATCGGATGGGAGGAAGCGACTTCGGCAAGGGCTGCATATTCGATCAGCTTATCTTCCGGCAGCTTATTGTGATGGATCGCGCTGACTTCAAACACTCCCTGTGTCAGAGTGCCCGTCTTGTCAAAAACCACATATCCGGCCTGTGATAATGCTTCCAGATAGTTTGAGCCCTTGACCAATACGCCTTCCTTACTTGCTCCGCCGATACCGGCAAAGAAACT
>CAYVLD010000186.1:0-2585 GCA_964452205.1 uncultured Oscillospiraceae bacterium | reverse complement strand
TCCTGCGCCGCCTTTGAAAAGGAAGGGCATTTTCTGTCATTCCGAAGGGACGGGCCATGACCCTCCCCTACAGGATGCTTCTATCACCTGCGCGATAAATCGGAATTTGGCGGTTCATTAAACAGCTACTATCGTTGCGCAGAACGACATGAACGATAGTTTACATGACACAACGACAAAGCGGAATTACACACGTTGCGTTTTTATAAAGGAGGCTTTTATGTCTGCACTTCTTTACGCATCATTGCAAGCATCTGCATGCTGCTCGATCACATTGGATATTTTTTTAACATCCACATTCTGCGGCTGATTGGGCGGCCGGCCTTTCCGCTGTACGTCTTTTTGATGGTCAACGGCTTCCGCCACACCAAAAACCGCTCAAAATATGCTCTGCGTTTTGCGATTTTTGCCGTTATTTCGCAGATCCCTTTTTTGATGCTGAACAATTCGCAGCTTTCGTCGCAGGCTTTTTTAAAGAAGCTGGCAGAGGTGCCTTCCTTCCGGCTGTCGCACATGAACGTGATGGTCACGCTGCTTTTGGGGCTTTTGGTCATCTGGAGCGGCGAAGTGCTGAAAAACAACAAAAAAACACGGTATTTGTGCCTGCTTCCTGCCTTTTTGGTATTTTGCGCCTACTATTTTGAACTCATTCGTTCGGATTACGGCTCGAAGGGCATTGTCATGGCCGCGGTTTTCCGGCTGTTTGAGGATCGAAAGGTTTTAATGACGATCGGTACGTTTTTTGCCGTATTCCATGGACATTTCATTCAAATCGCACTTAGTTTGTTAAGAGGACAGGAGATTTTGCTCCCGAGCTATTGGGAGTGCGTGCAGATTCTGTCGCTGTCGGCGCTGCCGCTCATCTTCTGGTACAACGGCAAGCCCGGACGCCTGCCGCAGTCACCGGCGGCGAAAAAAGCGGTGCAGCTCGGCTTTTACGCCTTCTATCCGGCGCATATCGTGCTGCTTTGGTTGATTGCATAGTCATACTCGCGCCGAACCAAGCATATCTTGTACCACGAGATAATGGGGAGGCATGATTATGAGCAATCTTTACGCGAACATTGCCGAGCGGACGGGCGGCAGTATTTATATCGGCGTGGTCGGCCCCGTCCGAACGGGTAAATCCACCTTCATCAAGCGTTTGATGGAAGAGCTTGTGATACCGAACATCGACGATCTTTACCAAAAGGAACGTGCCAAGGATGAGCTGCCGCAAAGCGGCTCAGGCCGCACGATCATGACCGCCGAGCCGAAATTTGTCCCCGAGGAGGCGGTACAAATCACGCCCGACGGAGCCGCGACGCTGTCGGTGCGGCTGATTGATTCGGTGGGCTACATGGTAAACGGCGCCATCGGTGCAACCGAGGACGGTCAGCCGCGAATGGTGACAACGCCTTGGTTTGACTACGAGCTGCCAATGACCGAGGCGGCCGAGCTTGGCACGAAAAAGGTGATGGAGGATCATTGCACCATCGGCATCGTTGTGACCACCGACGGGACGGTTACCGACATCGCACGTTCGGATTATATTGAGGCCGAGGAACGCGCCATTTTGGATATGCAGGCGACGGGAAAGCCCTTTGTGGTGGTGATCAATTCCAAACAGCCGCTCGGAGCCGATGCAATGGCGCTGAAGGACTACATCAGCAGAACCTACGGCGTCAGCGCGGTCACCGCCGACTGTCAGAGCATGCAGGTCGGTGAGATTAACGAGCTGCTGCGTGAGGTTTTGTACGCATTTCCGCTGCGGGAGCTGCAGGTGTTTTTGCCTGCGTGGGTGCAGGCGTTGGAGTACGACAATCCGCTCAAGCGCGCGCTTTATACCCTGTTGCGCGAGCAGGCCGAGCAGGTGCAGCGGCTCGCGCAGGTGGAAATGGCGATGAAGGAGGTCTGCCGACTCGAACAGGTCAACCTTTGCCGTATCAGCCGCATTGCGCTCGGCACAGGCACCGTCACCTGCGAGATCGATTTCCATGAAGGGCTGTTTTATCGGATCTTGGGGCAAAAAACGGGCTTCGAGATCGAAAATGACGGTCAGCTTTTGACGCTTCTTACCTCGCTTGCGCAGATGAAGAAGCAGTATGACAAGATTTCCGTCGCTTTGGAGGAGGTTCGCGCCACGGGCTACGGCATCGTTATGCCCACAAGCGACGAGATGCACATGGAAACGCCCGAGATCGTTCGCAAGGGCAGCGCCTACGGTGTGAAGCTCAAGGCAAGCGCACCGTCGATCCACATGATGCGCGCGGATATTCAGACCGAAATTTCGCCCATGGTCGGTGATGAGCAGCAGTCGGAGGATCTGGTAAAATATCTTCTGGGCGAATATGAGGGCAACACGGAAAAGCTGTGGGACAGCAATATTTTCGGCAAGTCGGTCTTTGAGCTGGTCAACGAGGGGCTGACGACGAAGCTGCGGCGCATGCCCGACGATGCGCGCTATAAGATCAAGGATGCGCTGACGAAGATCATCAACGAAGGCGCAAACGGCCTGATCTGCCTGCTGCTGTGATAGGAAACAAAAATCGATAATGTGTACTGAACAACGCACAAGCCCTTGCAAGCCAAGGCTTCCAAGGCCG
>CAYVLD010000185.1:0-2786 GCA_964452205.1 uncultured Oscillospiraceae bacterium | reverse complement strand
TGCTCTTCTTGCGAGCGGCGTTGTTCTTGTGCAGGATACCCTTGTTGACAGCCTTATCAACAGCGATGACTGCTGCGGTGTAAGCTGCGGTAGCCTGTGCCTTGTCGCCGGATGCAACAGCCGCGTCGAACTTCTTGATGGTGGTCTTCAGAGCGGACTTAGCCATCTTGTTCTTCTCGTTGTTAGCGCGGGAGACCAGAACGTGCTTCTTCTTTGCTTTAATGTTGGGCATGAATTTCCACCTCCTCATCTGGTGATTATCTGAATAACCAATTTTGGTTAGCCTCATGCAGGAACATATTATATATGCTCGGCGCGATAAAATCAACACTTTTTTTGGAAAATTGCAAATTTTTTTTTAAAAAGCAAAGACTAACGAAAAAAGGAGGCGATTTCATGGCGATTCGTACAGATTTGGCAGCGGAAGCGAAGGCGTTATGGGAAAAAGAGGCATCACAAACGACAAAATTGGAGGGCGTTCGGGCGCAGGAGCATGACGGGATCACGCTGGTCGAGATTCTCGATGAAAAGGGAGCGCAGGCTTTGGGCAAGCCGATCGGACGGTATTTGACACTTGAATTGGGTAAATACAATGCCGATGTGCGCGCAACGGCGGAGAAATTGGCGCAGCAGTTGGAGAATATGATCGAGCTGAAAAAAGGTCGGTCGGTCTTGGTCATCGGTCTGGGCAATCGTGCGGTCACACCGGATGCGCTGGGACCGCAGACGGTGGATAAGCTGTTTTTGACCAGACACCTGATCGAGAATCTGCCGCAGCAGTTCGGTGCCTGCAGGTCGGTCAGTGCGCTCAATCCCGGAGTGCTTGCAACGACCGGCATTGAGACGCTCGAAACGGTAAGAGGCGTGATCGAGCATGTCAAACCGAACTGCGTGATCGCGGTGGATGCGCTTGCGGCAGGCAGTATAGAGCGGCTTTGCGCTACGGTGCAGATCTCCGACAGCGGCATTGCACCCGGCTCGGGCGTGGGAAACCGTCGGGCGGCTTTTGATCTCGAAAGCCTCGGTGTTCCGGTCTATGCGCTCGGCGTGCCGACGGTGGTCGATGCGCAGGATGATTCGCACATGATCGTAACACCCCGTGACATTGATGCAAAAATTCAATTTTTAAGCGCGGTGTTGGCAGGCGGTTTAAATCTTGCGTTGCATGCGGAATTTGACTATGATGATTTTGCACAATTCGCAACTTTTCACTGAAAAGTTTTATGTTAACTCAACATTCAACAGATGCAACCATCTTTGCACAGCCTGCCCTGTGCACAAACCTGTGCGCAGTGTGCAAAACTATTGATAAATCGGAGCTCATGAACGGCGGTGAGATTCTCAACGCCCATTGGAAAAGATGAATATATTCACACCGAAGCTGAAGATTTCGGTTTCAATAATAGAACAAATTCCTGCATAATATTATGTTATGTAAACCAAATGAGTGTGTTTTTTGGCGAAAAAGTTCAAAAATTGTTCTTCCGTGACGAAAAATAACGTGAAATAATTTCGCACTTTTTGAACGAAAATCGCGCCTATCGTCGAAGTGACCAAAATCAACATTTTTCGCGCTTCGCCTGCTGAATGAAAACCGTTTCTTGGGAAATACTGTTTGCACACACAAAAAACGGAGGATACAAATGCAGGGCAAGGTAGAAATCTGCGGCGTCAACACCGCACGTCTGAAAACGCTGAAAAACGATGAGATGAACCGACTGCTGAAGCTGTCGCAGCAGGGAGATGAAGAGGCGAGACAGCAGCTCATTGAGGGAAATTTGCGCTTGGTGCTGTCGGTCATTCAAAAATTTATGGGTCGCGGTGAAAACCCCGACGATCTGTTTCAGGTGGGCTGTGTCGGGCTTTTGAAGGCGATTGCCAATTTCAATACAGAGCTGAACGTGCGTTTCAGCACCTACGGCGTTCCGATGATCGAGGGCGAGGTCAAGCGCTATTTGCGCGATTACAGCGCGATTCGTGTGTCTCGAAGCGTTCGGGATACGGCGTATCGCGTCCTTCAATGCAAGGAGGCGATGCAGACGGAGGGAAATAATGAGCCGACGCTGGAGGAAATTGCAAAGCGTATGCAGCTTCCGTTGGAAACGGTGACGGAGGCGATGGATGCCATGAGCGCACCGGTGTCGCTTTACGAGCCGGTTTATTCCGACGGCGGCGATCCGCTGACGGTGATGGATCAGGTGCGTGACACGAAAAATACCGATGAACAATGGATCGAGCGCATTGCCTTGCGCGAGGCGATGGGAAATTTGGGAGCAAGAGAAAAACGCATTTTGGCGTTGCGTTTTTTTGACGGAAAAACGCAAATGGAGGTCGCAAGCGAGGTCGGCATCTCCCAAGCGCAGGTGTCGAGATTAGAAAAAAACGCGATCGCCTCTCTGCGAAAGGCGATCTGCGTTTCGTAATACTCGTATGCTTGCAAGGGCGTCCGCCGATTATAGCAAACATGGTTCAACAAATTCCGATTTGTCGCACAGGTTATAGAATCATCCTGTAGGGGAGGGTTATGACCCTCACGCAGTAAAAAATTGCGATTTCGAATTAATCTGCGGCGAAAACGCACCGTTTTAATATCGGTTTGTGCGGAAAACTGTAATTCCTGCACCGGGCGAGTCACGCCCGGTGCAGGAATTATCGATTTTCCCGCGAATCTATGTCAAATATTTCGTTTCGGAACCAATTTCGTTTTTGACGCCCCCCTGTTCCTCTTGACAGCTTGTGCAGCCTCCGGCGGGTACCTTTCTTGTGTCGACAAGAAAGGTACGAAA
>CAYVLD010000184.1:0-2802 GCA_964452205.1 uncultured Oscillospiraceae bacterium | reverse complement strand
AAGATCTTTCACGGACTCATAGTATTCACGCCAGGATGTGCGCTCGGTTTCCTCGTCCGATTCGATAGGCTCCCACGGAGCATCGGTGTTCGACCACTCGGTTTCGGTGGTGAACCAGCGCACATAATCCTCAATATCAGCTTCTACCATATCTCTCAGGACAATATTTTTAAACTTGAGAATCATTTATACTTTGCCTCCCGGATATGATTTTCTCAACTAAGGCGTCGATGTCTGTTTCTCCCGATACGACCTTGAAGTTATGGGCTTCATCGTCAAAGCATCCATGCTTCTTTTCCAGCATAGCTGCCACAGGTGCAGGCAGATGCCCTCTCATACGTTGAGCAAAACGGGACTTGATCAGCTCCAAGTCTGCTGTTACGAGGATTCGCAATGCACCCTCCGGAAGAAGGAGTATATGCTCCTTTTCGGAAATTACATAAATAACATTCTCTCCGGCAACCGCTGCCTGCAACTTCTTCTCAAACAGCATCTTGGCGATGCTTTCATTTTTGGCAAGGCGTAAATAGTCCTTGCCGGTAAATACTTCGCAGGGAAAACTTGCATGGATTTTCTCGGCAAGGGTGCTTTTCCCGGTGCAGCTTTCACCAAAAATTCCAATAAGCAGAATTTGTCCTTTCTATTATCACGGAAATTTATTTCCTTCCTGTAATTTTACAATCAATACGGCGGATCTGCCGGAGAGAGCTTCTGTTACGATGCTTCCGTTTTTGAAACAGGCTGCACCGCCTGCGGCGGCATCAACAGCTTCGGAATCGGCACAAAACGGATTTACCGGCAGAACACAGCCTCCGCACACAGCGGCCTGCTTTGCGTACTCATGTCTGTACCGATAAAGATTTGGTTGCTGTACAACGCACTTTCTTCACGCTCTATGAAGCCGAAAGACACTGCAATTGAGTTATTCCTTGCAGCGTCACACATTTGCTGAATCGGAGGATCCGTAATGGAAACAGCCATGTGCTTATCTGTTTCATAATCCCAACACAGGCTAACAAAGTCTATCGTATTTTCCTCGCCGCTGCTTTGGCTTTAAAAACAAAAAACGTTGCAGACGCTATGCCTGCAACGTTCCGTAGTTTATTATACCCTGAAAGAGAATCAGCAAATGGGCATACAAGGAGCGAGACAAGCCAAAATAAGATTGTAAGAAGAATAATACAGCATATTCTTTTAGCTCCTTTCTCGAATAACGGAATTATTATAACACCGCAAAAGCGCCTTGTCAATTTGTTTTCGCTCGCAACGGAGAAGCATATATCTTCGGAAATAATCAACGTTCCTTGAATTATTTAAATCTTGTGATATAATAATAAGCACAGCTCAACTCGAAAGGGGCGATGCCGTTGTGAATATACTTCATATGAAATACGCCGTTGAGGTAGCGAGGCTTGGTTCGCTCAACAAGGCGGCAGAGGCTTTGACCATCGCACAACCCAATATCAGCCGTTCCATCAAGGAGCTTGAAGCGAATCTCGGCATCACGATCTTCAACAGAAGTGCGAAAGGAATGCTGTTGACTCCCGAAGGCGAGGAGTTTATCAGCTATGCACAAAGCATCCTCAAGCAGATCGATGAAGTGGAAATGCTCTATAAGCAAGGCTCTCCGAAAAAACAGAAATTCTCCATTTCCGTTCCTCGTGCTTGTTATATTTCCGATGCTTTTGCCGAATTTTCCAAGTGCATCAACGATGATCCTGCGGAGATATTCTATAAGGAAACAAACTCTCAAAGAACGATCAACAATGTTTTAAACAATGACTATAAGCTGGGGATCATTCGTTACGCAGAAAACTATGATAGGTTTTTTAAGGCGATGCTTGAGGAAAAAGGGCTTGCCTATGAAATGATCGCCGGGTTTACTTACGTTTTGATCATGAGCAAGGACAATCCTCTTGCAAGAAAGGAGAAGATCACGTTTGATGATCTGCCGCCGTTTATCGAGATCGCACATGCCGATCCCTACGTTCCGTCGCTGCCTCTTTCAAAGGTAGTAAAGGATGAGCTTCCCGATAATATTGACCGACGCATTTTTATCTTTGAAAGAGCAAGTCAAT
Source organism: uncultured Oscillospiraceae bacterium (assembly GCA_964452205.1). Lineage (GTDB taxonomy): Bacteria > Bacillota > Clostridia > Oscillospirales > Oscillospiraceae > JAZOXB01. Next base: position 724 of record CAYVLD010000184.1, on the reverse strand, counting down.
TCGATCTTCTTTCAGAAAATTCCGAAACATTTATGTGGGTATCTCCTGCATCTGAAAAGATATTGGAAAGGTACGGACTTGTCCAGAAAAAGTGTGTTGATAACAAAAAAGTGTATAAAGATGTTCTGATATACCGCGAAGGATATAAATTGTCACAGCTCGACAAGCAGTTTATTGCCAAGCTGTGCGATTCGCGAAAAAAGTATCTGAAATAATAAATGGCTTTGCAAAAATGCAGAGCCATTTATGATTGATATGGGTTATATCGATATTGATAATACCGATATAACAATTTTATTATTCCAATATGAATAAAACCGTGTTATAATGATGGTGTTGAAAAACAAATTTACATAAAGGAGAATAATTATGGCACGTTTTACATTACCCCGCGATCTCTATCATGGCAAGGGCGCTCTTGAGGCGCTGAAGACTCTTAAGGGAACTCGCGCAATGGTTTGCGTTGGCGGCGGCTCAATGAAGCGCTTCGGTTTCCTTGACAAGGTCGTTTCCTACCTTAAGGAAGCAGGCATGGAGGTTGAGCTCTTTGAAGGTATCGAGCCCGATCCTTCCGTTACCACAGTTATGAAGGGTGCTGAGGCTATGGCTAAATTCCAGCCCGACTGGATCGTTGCAATCGGCGGCGGTTCGCCTATCGACGCTGCAAAGGCAATGTGGATCAAATACGAGTATCCCGAGATCACCTTCGAAGAGATGTGCGTAG
>CAYVLD010000183.1:0-2808 GCA_964452205.1 uncultured Oscillospiraceae bacterium | reverse complement strand
ATACGGTCACGTCACCTACTTCTGGAACGGCAACCGCTCCGGCAAGGTCTGCGAGGAGCTGGAAACCTACGAGGAGATCCCCTCCGATGTCATTCCGTTTGAAAATGCGCCTGCCATGAAGTCCAAGGAGATCACCGACTCCCTGCTCAAGGCGATGGAGAGCGGCTCTTACGACTTCCTGCGCTGCAACTTCCCCAATGGCGACATGGTCGGTCATACCGGCGTGATGGAAGCCGTCGTAACCGCGATGGAATGTGTCGATGAAAGCCTTGCCAGAATCTTGGCCTCTGCCGATCGTCTCGGCTACACCGTTCTGATCACCGCCGACCACGGCAACGCCGATCAGATGACCGAGACCAAGAAGGGTAAGACCGGCATCCGCACCGCGCACAGTCTGAACCCCGTTCCCTTTATTGTCTACGATCCCGACACCCATTACAGCGTGAAGGAAGGCAGCTTCGGTCTTGCCAATGTCGCACCGACCGTTGCCGCTCTGCTCGAACTGAAGGCTCCCGATTGCTGGGAAGAAAGCATGATTTAAGGAGGAAAGATTATGATCCGCCGTGAAAATGAACTGGGCGCAATTGCCGTCGGCAATAACGTCTATACACAGATCGCCGGCAACGCCGCTACCAACTGCTTCGGCGTCAAGGGCATGGCCCTGCGTTCCGTCGCAGACGGACTTGTCCATCTGCTGCGCCGCGAATCGATGGCGAAGGGCGTTCTCGTGCGCATCAATGAGGACGAGAGCATCTCGATCGATCTTCACATTATGGTCGATCAGGGCGTGAATCTGCCCGTGCTCGCAAATTCCATCATTTCCGAAGTGCGTTATGTTGTAACCAAACAAACCAATACCGAAGTCAAAGAGGTCAATGTCCTCATTGATTCTATGGTAATCGACTGAGAGGCAGGTGGCTCCATTGACGAACTATATCGACGGCGCTGCGCTGCAAAAAATGCTGCTTGGCGCAGCCGCTGTCATCGAGCTGCATAAGCAGCCGATCAATGATCTGAACGTTTTCCCCGTCCCCGACGGTGACACCGGCACGAATATGAGCATGACGCTCAACGCCGCTGCCACCGAGCTTCGCAAGCTCTCCGGCGCAGCACTGACCAAGGTTGCCGACACCGCCGCTTCTGCCATGCTCAGAGGCGCACGCGGCAACTCCGGCGTCATTTTGTCCCTCCTTTTCCGCGGCTTTGCCAAGGCCTTGAAGGGCTTGGACGCCTGTGACGGCACACAGCTTGCCGCCGCCCTGACCAACGGTGTCGATGCCGCCTACAAGGCAGTTATGAAGCCCACGGAAGGCACGATTTTGACCGTTGCCCGTGTCAGCGCAGCCGATGCAACCGCCGCAGCACGCAAGGACGCTTCGTTCGAGAGCGTTTTGGCCGTTGCCGTGGAATCTGCAAAGGACGCACTTGCCAAAACGCAGTTCCAGAACCCCGTTTTGGAGAAGGCCGGCGTTGTTGACGCAGGCGGCAAGGGCTGGCTGTTTGTGCTCGAGGCAATGCTCGCCATCGCACAGGGCAAGGAAATCGACATGCCCGTCGTGACCGCAGCCCCGACCAATGAGCAGGCTGATTTCTCTGATTTTGACACAGAGAATATCACCTTCCAATATTGCACCGAGTTTATCATCAACCGCGAAAATCAGAACGATCCGGAACAGCTCCGTGCCTTCCTGTCCGAGCTGGGCGACAGTCTGGTTCTGGTCGATGATGACGAGATCATCAAGGTTCATGTGCATACCAACCATCCCGGCAAGGCGATGGAGGAGGCACTGAAATACGGCTCATTTGCGACCGTGAAGGTTGAGAATATGAAGCTGCAGCACTCCGAGAAGGTCATGAGCGCAGAGGAGAAGGCAGAATACGTCGCTCCTGCGGAAAAGACCTACGGCATGGTTGCCGTTTGCGCAGGCAAGGGGCTGGCAAATGCGTTCCGCGAGCTGGGTGCTGACAATATTATCGAGGGCGGTCAGACCATGAACCCGTCCACGCAGGACATTCTTGAGAAGGTCAATGCAACACCTTCCGAGATCGTCTATGTCTTCCCCAATAACAAGAATATTATCATGGCAGCCGAGCAGGCAATTCCTCTGACAGAGAAGACGCTGATCGTTATTCCGTCGAAGACCATTCCGCAGGGCATTTCCGCCATGCTGATGTTTGATCCCGATGCGGATGCACAGACCAACACCGAGACCATGACCGAGGCGATGGCAAACGTCACCACCATGCAGATCACCTACGCCGCACGCGATTCGGACTTTGACGGCCACGACATTCACGCAGGCGAGTATTTGGCGCTGTATGGCTCCGCCCTGTTTGGCAGCAACACCTCCGTTTCCCTGCTGCTGCGCGGCATGGCCGAGAAGCTTGCAGCCGAGGACAAGGAGTTTATCACCATTTTCTACGGTGCAGACATTGACGAGCAGCAGGCACAGGCCGCTGCAGCCATCTTCAGCGAGGTTTGCCCGGGTGCCGAAGTCAGCGTGATCGACGGCGGTCAGCCTGTGTATTACTACCTGATTTCCGCTGAATAATATCACAAAACTGCAAAAACTCTTTTTCGTATCATTGTACAATGATGCACACAGAGTTTTTGCAGTCTTGTTTTTATGGGCAATACCGAACCGCACTAAAAATTCCGATTTATCGCTCTGTTGCATGTACTCCTTGCGATGTCATTCTACCGAATGCAACCGGCGTAGCCGGCTCTTGGCATTCGGTAGAATGACATGCATTGGAAGCGTAGGCTAACCCGTAGGGGCGGACCTGTCTGCCCTGTGTAGCACTATC
>CAYVLD010000182.1:0-2825 GCA_964452205.1 uncultured Oscillospiraceae bacterium | reverse complement strand
AAGCGGTAATGCCACAAAATATCAAACTCCATAAAAGAGATGCCCTTACCTTTTATGGTATTGGCAATAATCACGGTGGGTTTGTCCGAAACGTTCGCTGCGGCAAATGCGTTTTTCAACTGTGCATGGTCGTGACCATCAATTTCAATGCAATTCCATCCAAAGCTGCGCCATTTCTCCGCAAAAGGAGCCAGCTTCATTGTATTCTCGCAATAATCCAAGCTTTGCATCTTATTGTGATCTACAATTGCAACCAAATTGTTCAGACCGTAGTGGTTGGCATACATCGCCGCCTCCCAAACCGAGCCTTCATCACACTCACCGTCACCCATGACAACATAGACGTGATGCTGTTTCTCATCCAGCTTCGCCGCGTGCGCCATACCTGCCGCAACGGGCAGCCCATGTCCCAGCGAGCCCGTCGAGAACTCGACTCCGGCAATTCCCTTGTGTGAAACATGACCGGACAATCTGCTTCCGTTTTGATAGTGCGTTTTTAATTCTTCTTTATCAAAAAAACCGCTTTCAGCTAATGCAGCGTAAATCGCAGCACCGGCATGACCTTTGCTGAGAATGAAGCGGTCACGATCAGGCATTTTCGGATCTTTGGGATCAAAATGCAGTACATTACTGTAAAGAACGCCAATAATATCGGCCACGGAAAGAATAGACGCAATATGACTGCCACCGGATAAATGCGTCATCTCAACACCGTGTCTGCGAATCAGCCATGCTAATTGCTCACTATTCATAACGTAAACCTCCCATGATTTATTTGCCTGAAGCAACCTTTAAAGAATCCTCATATTCCTTAACGATTGCAGCGATCTCTTCCGGCAGCTTCTGTGAACGTGTCACAACCTTATAAACCGTCCAGAAAACGCATCGAATATCATCCCAAACAGAATGATGCTGTGCATAGTACATCTGCAACTTCAATTTCAGCGGTCTGACATATTGCATATAGTATTCATCAGGGTCAGCCGCTTCAGTAAAGCCCTTAAACTGCTCAAAATTCGTGATCGAGGCCCAGTCGGTAATTCCGGGCTTCATTTCCAATATCTGCTTTTCTTCTTCTGTATACTGATCAACATATACACGAAGTTCCGGTCTTGGTCCGACAAAACTCATGTCGCCGATAAAAACATTGATCAACTGGGGCAATTCGTCCAGCTTACTCTTTCGCAGAAAATGTCCAACACGGGTAATTCTGTCATCGTTATCGCCTACATTCCACTTGCCTTTTCCCTCGCAATCGGGGATCATGCTGCGGAATTTGAATATTTTAAAATCCTTACCCTTCAAGCCGACTCTAACACCGCGGAAGAATATACCGCCACGGGAGTCAAGAACAACCATCAACGCCAAAATCAACAGCACCGGTGAAAAAACAATCAAGCCGAGTGCGCTGAAAATAATATCCAGCAATCGTTTCATCATAATCTTACCTTACATATTCGCCCCGTCAACGGGTATATTTGTCGCCTGCATAAAGGAAGACTTATCACTTGCCATAAAGAGAACCACATTCGCGATTTCCTCGGGCGTGCCAAAACGGTTTGCAGCCTGATGATGTCTCAAGAAGTCCTCTACACGGGGATGACCTTCCTTAACAAACTTATCCCAATAGCTGCCCTCAAAAGCAACCGCGCCGGGCATAACAGACGTGAGCAGAACGCCGGTAGGTGCTAATTGTCTGCCAACCGTTGTAACATACGCATTCAAAAACGCTTTTGCAGAAGCGTAAAGTGGGTTGCCGCGCAGCATAACGGCAGAAATAGAAGAGATATGTATGACTCGTCCATAGCCGTGCTCAACCATCGGCGGAATCAATGCGCTGTTCATATCGATTGCCGCAATGGCATTAAACTTCAACGCATAATTCCAATCTTCCGCGCCGCCGAGATGATTTCGGCTGACCAAAGAACCGCCGACATTATGAACAACAATATCAAATCTGCCGTAGGTCTTCAAAAGATCCTGCGCAAATTCCTTTGTATCACATTCCATAATATCACAAACAATTCGCCGGAAGCTTTTTGCACCTGCGGCAACAGCCTCAGTCTCAAGCTGAGCCAAAAGCTCTTCGGAACGTGCTATCGCAACAATATTGCTGCACTCCGATGCAAAGCCCAATGCGATTGCTTTGCCGATTCCCTTACTCGCGCCTACAATAAGAACATTCTTATCCTTCAAATTAAGATCCATACACATTCACTCCCCCTCATTATTAACGGGCAATTGTTGTTTTTTTGTAAGTCGGGACAATTCTCGCAACCCATTCCACGATCTCATCTGAATTTTGATTGCATGCTTGTTCCAGAGAAATTAGCTGCTGAGCAAACTTTGTATCGTCAAGCTCCAGCGGCTTTCCGATATGGATCAACTCGTTCGCCGTAGTGCGCAGACCTTCCTCATTCATCAGCATTTCTTCATAGAGCTTTTCACCCGGGCGCAGACCTGTGTACTTAACCTCAATATCCACATCCGGCTCAAATCCGGAAAGGCGGATCAGGTTGCGTGCCAGATCGTCAATTCTGACAGGCTCACCCATATCAAGCACAAATATCTCGCCTCGGTCGGCATAAACACCTGCCTGCAGGACAAGCGATACCGCCTCGGGAATCGTCATAAAATAACGAATAATATTCGGGTGCGTTACGGTAACGGGTCCGCCCTCTTCGATCTGTTTTTTAAACAACGGGATGACGCTGCCGTTGCTTCCCAAAACATTGCCGAAGCGAACCGCAACAAATTTTGTCTGTGAGCAATTCGCCATCATCTGCACGATCATTTCGCAGATGCGCTTTGATGCACCCATGATA
>CAYVLD010000181.1:0-2832 GCA_964452205.1 uncultured Oscillospiraceae bacterium | reverse complement strand
ATGCGGCGATGCCGCATGAACAAGTCGCAACAGCGACTTATTCAGTAGACATTATTTAGGAGGTAAAAATGAAGCTGACAAGCTATGTGCAGGAACGGCAGTTGACCGTTGTGCTGACAGGGGAAATCGATCATCACTGCGCTCGCGAACTGATGAAAGGAATTTCGGAAAAAATTGATGTGTATTTACCCTTGCGATGTATTTTGGATTTTTCGGATGTACGGTTTATGGATTCGAGCGGAATCGCGGTTGTTTTACACGCTTTGCGTCACATGAAAACGCTTGACGGACGATTGGTTTTGCAAAACATTCCGGCGCAGGCGTACAAGGTTCTGCGCGCGGCAGGGATCGAAAAAATTACGGATATTAAGGAGGAATGTACACAATGAAGGGCGAGAACTATATGTGCTTGGAGTTTCCGAGCAAATCCTGCAATGAGGCGTTTGCAAGAGGCGCAGTTGCCTGCTTTGCGGCGCAGCTTGACCCAACGATGGACGAGCTTGGAGATATTAAAACAGCGGTTTCCGAGGCGGTGACCAATTGCATCGTCCATGCCTATCCCGATACGATCGGGCCGATTATTTTGAAGGCGCGAATCCTGCCTGAAAGAGTGCTTGATATTACCGTTAAGGACAGAGGACGCGGAATTGCGGATGTGGAGCAGGCGCGCAAGCCGATGTTTACGACCGGCGGCGAAGAAAGAAGCGGCATGGGTATTACGATCATGGAGAGCTTTATGACGGAATTTCGAATTACCTCTGCGGTCGATAAGGGGACAACGGTACATATGAAGCGAAAAATTGTCCGCCGCGGAGGGGAAAAGTGATCATGCAGCAGGAAGCGCTGCTTGCAGCCGCACAAAACGGCGACCGTGAGGCATGCCAGGAGCTGGTAGTGAATAATAACGGCCTGATTTGGTCGATCGCAAGACGGTATTTTGGCAGGGGAGTTGATCCGGATGATCTGTACCAGCTCGGTTGCCTTGGTTTTTTGAAGGCGGTTGAAGGGTTTGATTTAGAGTACGGTACCCAGTTTTCTACCTATGCGGTTCCCAAAATTGCCGGAGAGATCCGACGGTTTTTGCGAGATGACGGCAGCGTAAAGGTCAGCCGCAGTCTCAAAGAGCGAGCACTCATGCTGCGGAATTTAAGGCAGCGGCTTTCCGCGCAGCTTTCCAGAGAGCCGACGCTCAGTGAGCTGAGTGAAGCAAGCGGCTTGGAGGCCGAAGAAATTGCTGCAGCGGAAGCGGCGACAGGTGCGACAGAGTCAATACAAAGACGAAGCGGTGAGGACGGTGTTGCGTTGGAGGACTTGCTTACCTCCGGCGAGATGGAGGAGGATCTCGTTGAAAAGATCGCGCTCAGAGAGGCGATTTCGCATTTAACGGAACGGGAACAAATGGTAATTAATTTGCGCTATTTCCACGGCTTGACGCAGGATAAAACCGCAAAAATATTAGGTGTATCACAGGTGCAGATCTCGCGCATCGAGAAGCGCGCGTTGGAGGCATTGCGAAATTATATTTGAGAATGAGCAAAAAATGCTTGACAATATGGGCAAAATGCAGTACAATAGGCTTTGCGAATCGCACCATGCTACTGTGGCTCAGCAGGTAGAGCAGCTGATTCGTAATCAGCAGGTCGCCGGTTCGAGTCCGGCCAGTAGCTCCAAGAAATAAGGCTCAAAACCGTAAGGTTTTGGGTCTTTTTCTTTTGATTTTGCAACTTTTTAACGCCAATATATTGAGCGTTTTTCGTTTGTACCACAAAAGCACTCTGTTACGCCGCATATAGGCACTGATATTATCCTGAATCCAAATAAAAAAGAGACTGACTTCGCCAACGGTGCCGGCAAACAGGTTAACCCTGATGACGCACATCCGATTTACGGTTCTTCATCAATCTCTATTACTATAGTAGCACAGAAACCGCAAGATGTCAGGCCAGACTCAACAAAAGATCGGCAAAGAATTTTCCGGTGAAGACGGTATGGCGTAGCCGGACGAGCAGTATCAGCAGCGTGGGCACTGAACCGGAAGGTGATGCAGACCAAGAATCTCTGTGGAAATCGGAACCGATGGTAACGCCGTAAATAATATCGGCGATATGGAAAAAAGAAGCTTCCTCACGATTAGTGGCTCTTCCGCAGAAAGCGGCGCTCAGAAGAGTGAGAAAACTTCTTTCAGACAAATTGTAACACAGCCTATGCCGAAAGTCAAGCAGGAATTTTCTGTTAAGGACGATGCGGCGGATGTGAAAAACAACACTCATGATCCGAATAATCACATCTATATGGGAACAACATCCGTAAAATTGGCTAACATTCTCGGATTGCCAAAACTCCCGATGTTGGTTACTTCGAATCATATCTATTCGGTTGCTGTGTCTGAATCACAAGCAAAGCGAGAAAACAGATTCCGCAAGAATACAAATTATCACAAAAAAAGAAGCCTATCAGATAAACATCGCACTGGACTCCGATTGTCCAACACCATGCTTTCTGTTGACTTCGATAAAAGCTTATCACAGTTCTGCGGAATTGTCAAGAAGAAATTTCAGGGCACAAAGTATCTGAGTCAATCATTCGATAAGGCATTTAATGAAAGCGGCGTTGTTGCTACAGCGTTGTATGATTACTCTGAGGACAGTGCCGCTTATTCGCATGCATTAGATGAAGCAAGAAAAGCCGACGAAAAGAATGGTTGGTGCGTTACACCGCAAACATCAAAAGAACTCAAGGGCAAGGCTCTTCGAATGGATGCAAACGGTGGCATTGGCTACAGGCAAGTTTACAAACATGACCAAGAAGGGCGACACGGAAACTGCGGAGCTC
>CAYVLD010000180.1:0-2846 GCA_964452205.1 uncultured Oscillospiraceae bacterium | reverse complement strand
ATTGCCGTCGGACAGCAGACCGATAAAGTGCATCGCCTTGTTTTGTGCGTTTGCGACCAGCTCCTTCCAAGTTTCCGAAGCAAACAGCGCGCCGTTTTCAATGGATTCACCGACGAGCTTAGCGCCCTGGGAGTAGACCTGACCGCAGCCGAGGGCGTTATGACCGACCTCGGAGTTGCCCATGTCATCATCGCTGGGAAGACCGACGGCGGTGCCGTGCGCCTTGAGCCAGGTGTAGGGGCAGGTTTCAAACAATTTGTCGAGTGTCGGGGTGTTTGCGACCTTGACAGCATCACCGCTGCCGCCGTCGCCGCGGCCGACACCATCCATAATTACCAAAACAATCGGTTTCTTCATATCCGATATGCCTCCATTATATTTAGTATTCATGTTATTATACTTCATTTTTCGGATTTATACAATATATATTTTTAATATTTGGAAAAACCTACAAAACTGTTAGTGCAGCTCACAGATAAAGGTGGTTTTTTGGGAAAAATGTTGAAAAAACGGTGCGCATTACCTCTTATCGCTCAAACCAAGGATATAATCGGTGCTTGTTTGGTAGTATTTGGCCAGAGCGATCACCGCCCAAACCGAAATTTCATGGATCCCTTTTTCATAACGGCGGTAAACCTCGCGTTTGCAGTTGAGGACCAATGCGATCTCCTCTTGCGTTTTGTCGGCATCGATCCGAAGATCTTCCAAGCGTTGAAAAAACATTGTTATTTCCTCAATTCATTGCAAAATCGCCGTTTTCCAGAAGCTGATGCACCTGCGCCAAAAGCGCCTGCGGCAGATCGCCGTGAGCGATGGCGATGCTTGCGGCCTCCTGTGCCTGTTTCAAAACGGTCATATCCGTTGCCAGATTTGCCACGCGGAAGGTGGGAAGACCATGCTGTCTTGCGCCGAAGAAGTCGCCCGGTCCGCGCAGCTTCAAGTCCTCCTGCGCGATTTTAAAGCCGTCGTTTGTGGAACAAAGCGCTTTCAAGCGTTGACGGGTCTCGGCGTTCGGGTTATCGGAGACTAAAATGCAGTACGATTTTGCGCCGCCGCGGCCGATCCTTCCTCGGAGCTGATGAAGCTGTGACAGCCCGAAACGATCGGCATTTTCCACAACCATCAGCGTTGCGTTCGGAACGTCCACGCCGACCTCAATGACGGTGGTCGAAACCAGAATATCAAATTCACGGTCGGCAAAGGCCTGCATGACCGCCTCCTTTTCCGCGCCCCTCATCTTGCCGTGCAAAAGCGCCACACGCAGATTCGGAAATACCGTATCCTTCAAGGTCTGCGCCCAAATTTCGGCGGCCTTGAGCGATTCCGTTTCACTCTCTTCAATGGCAGGACAGACGATGAAGGTCTGGTGTCCCTCTTCCGCCTGCTTGCGAATAAAGGCGTTGAGTCTTGCGCGGTAACGTTCATCGACCAAAAAGCTCTCGACCGGCTCGCGTCCCGGGGGCAGCTCGTCAATGACGGAGACATCCAGATCGCCGTAGAGGATCAAGGCAAGCGTGCGTGGGATCGGTGTTGCGGACATGATGAGAAGATGCGGCGAGCTGCCCTTACTCAAAAGCTTGGCACGCTGGGCAACGCCGAAACGCTGCTGCTCGTCGGCAATGACAAGCCCCAGATTTTGAAACACGGTCGCATCGGTCAAAAGGGCATGGGTTCCGATGATGAGGTCATATTCTCCGTCGGCAAGCGCCTGACGGACTTCCTTTTTTTCGCTGACCTTCTGCGAGCCGGTCAGAAGCGCGCAGCGCACGCCAAGCGGCTCAAACAGCGGCTTCAAACGGTCAAAATGCTGCTTTGCCAGAATTTCCGTCGGTGCCATGAGGGCTGTCTGCCTGCCGTTTTTTGCGGCGCAGTAGGCGGCGGCTGCCGCGACCATCGTCTTGCCGCTGCCGACATCGCCCTGCACCAGTCGGCTCATTGGCTGATCGGAACGGAAATCCTGCAGAATTTCTTCGATCACACGGCTTTGCGCGCCTGTGAGTCGGAAGGGAAGTGCCTGATAAAACGGCTGCATTTCGGTAGTTTGAAACGGCGCGACCTGTTGGGTCGTGCGCTGCGACCGCACCAAGGACAGGGCAGCGCTGAAAAGGAAAAATTCTTCAAATATCAGCCGCTTGCGCGCTTTTTCCAGCGCCTCAAGCGAGCTTGGCTCGTGCACATTTCGGCAGGCAAAGGCGGCATCGCACAGCTCGTATGCCTCCAAAACACCCTGAGGCAGAAGCTCGGGCGGCATTTCCTTCTGCATTGCAGTCTGTACTGCCTGCGAAACCATCTTGTTGCTCAGTCCGGCGGTCAGCGGATAAATCGGGCAGATGCAGCGCGTGACCTTACCCTGTGAGTTGAGCGGCTCAAAGAGCGGATTGGTCATCGCATAGCCCAGATAATCGCCTACCAGCGTGCCGTAAAAGCAGTAGGTCTCACCGCGCTGCAGCCGTTCGGCGGTGTAGCTTGCGTTAAAAAAAGTCAGATTCAGCCGACCGGTGTGATCGGCTACGGTAACTTTTGTAATTTCCAAACTCTTTTGTCCCGGCTTCGGGATGCGGCTCGTGCGGGGCGTACAGACCACCGAGGCGACAAAGCACGCGGGTATATCTGCCTCAAGAGACATGATGGGAACGAGCTTGGTGCGGTCTTCATAGTCCCTCGGATAAAAACGCAGAAGATCTCCTACGGTTTTGATGCCGAGCTTTGCAAACAGCTCTGCCTTCTTCGGGCCGATGCCGCTCAGGGCGCGTATGAAATCCGTCAAAGCCATCTGAGCACCTCCATTTCCTATATTAATGTCTGCTGAATAAGTCGCCCTTGTGACTTATTCGCACAGCTTTGCT
>CAYVLD010000179.1:0-2947 GCA_964452205.1 uncultured Oscillospiraceae bacterium | reverse complement strand
GATGGCGAAAGCCGCAAGAATAACCGCCTGACAGCGAGCGTATCTTCGGGCTTGCCCACCTCAAAGCTCATCACGGCGCGCTCACCCTGATACTCGCCCTGACTTGCAAAGCAATACGAGCAGTTGAGGTTGCAGGTGTGCGCCACATGAAGGCACAGCGCCTTGACAACGCCGGCAGTCTTCTGCTTGAGCGCACCGGCCATGGGGGAAAAGGTATCCGGCGCAAAGAGCTTTCCTGCAGCTCTCAGCTCCTCGAGCTGTGCAAAGCACTCGGTAACCTCCTGCGCTGTTGTCTCGGGATATTTTTCAACAATACGCTCAAGAAGCACCTGATGATCCGTGTTTTCATACTGCTCAATGATCTCATAGGCAACCTCGTCCACCACATGAACTGAGCCGGAATAGATGTCGAGCACAATATTCAATCCGCCGAGCTTATAGCAATGTATCATGATATTACTCCTGTTTCTCACATTCTATCGAAAAAAATGCCGCCAAGCGGCGGCATTTCGGTGCGATTGGATTATTTGTCCTGCTTGTTCTCGCACTGCTGATTTGCGATACCGCAGCTCGTCTTGCAAGCGGACTGGCAGGAAGTCTGGCACTCACCGCAGCCGCCCTTCTTAGCGCTGTCGCAAAGGTTCTTGGTTTCCAGAGTCTTGATCGTCATATTGATAACCCTCCCAATTTTTAGTATTTTAAATATTATAGCACGCTCAAACGAATAAGTCAATCATTGATTTGTGCCAAACCCGCTTCCGTCAGCTTCTGAAGCGAGAGCAAAATGCCGAGCTTGGCATGATACCAAGTCAGGCCGCCCTGAAAATAAACCGCATAAGGCGGACGGATGGGGCCGTCAGCGGAAAGCTCGATGGACGAGCCTTGCACAAAAGCACCTGCCGCCATGATGACCTCATCTTCATAGCCGGGCATTGCCCATGGCAAAGGATCGGCATAGGAATCGACGGGCGCCGCCATCTGGATCCCCTTGCAGAAGGCGATCATGCCCTCTCGGGAGCCAAGCTCAACGGCTTGGATAATGTCATGGCGAGATTCGGTGCTGTTCGGGATCACACGGAAGCCCAGACGCTCATACAGATTTGCCGCAAAGATCGCACCCTTGAGCGCAGAAGCGACGACCGTCGGCGCAAGGAAAAAGCCCTGATAGAACGACGGCATCAAGCCCAAATTCGCACCGACCTCCTGACCCAAGCCGGGAGCGCTGAGGCGATAGGCACAGCGGTTTACATAATCTTCCTTGCCGCAAATATAGCCGCCGATGGGAGCCAAGCCGCCGCCGGGATTTTTGATCAGCGAGCCGACCACCAGATCTGCGCCGACATCACTCGGCTCGATCGTTTCGACAAATTCGCCGTAGCAGTTATCGACCATGCAGATAATATCGGGCTTCAAGCTTTTCAAAAACGCGATCAGCTCTCCGATCTGCCCGACCGAGAAGGTAGGACGGGTCGCGTAGCCCTTGCTGCGCTGGATGGTTGCCATTTTGGTTTTCTCATTCACGCAGGCGCGGATGGCCTCGTAGTCAAAGCTGCCGTCCTCCTTCAAATCCGCCTGACGGTAAGAAACGCCGTACTCCTTGAGCGAGCAGGTAGACGGACGAATGCCGATCACCTCTTCAAGCGTATCATACGGTGCCCCCACCGGAGAGAGCAGCTCATCGCCGGGGAGCAAATTTGCCGACAGCGCAACGGTCAGCGCATGTGTGCCGCAGGTGATCTGCGGACGCACCAAAGCCGCCTCGGTATGGAAGGTGTCGGCGTAAATGCGCTCTAAAGTGTCTCTGCCGGCATCGTCATAGCCGTAGCCCGTGGTCGCCGCAAAATGAGATGCGCCCACGCGATTTTTCTGCATGGCGGCAAGAACCTTCGCCTGGTTGAACTCCGCAACGGCATCCACCGTCGCAAAGCGTTCCTTCAAATCCAGCAAAATGCGTTCGCCGTATTCATAAACCTCGGACGAAACACCGAGCTTCTGATACATCTGTTTCATTGTTTTTCTCCTTATCCTACACTTATACGACAAGATTATATGAATTTCCGCACCGGTAGTCAATCATAATTTATATTTTTTCAAAAATTGCGCGAAAGTTCACACTCCGTCACAGATTTGTTCACATATGCGTGATATAATAGTAACATTACAAAAACAGACGGGTTGATGCTATGTATAAAAAAGAAACAAAACAGCGAATCTTCGCCCTCGGCGCAGTTCTCGCCGCGAACGTGATTTGCACCGCGCTCGCACTTTGCGTGCCGATCGAAACGACCGGCATGAAAATTTGCGGTTCGTATTTTGCGATCCTTCTCACAGCACTATGCGCTTGGAAATTCCCCACGCGTTTTTATTGCGCTGCCATGGGATTCGTGTTTTTCGCCTCCACCTTGGGCTCCTGCGTCAATCTCTACCGCCATTTGGGCTTTTACGATCTGTTTGTGCATTATCTAAGCGGAGTGCTGCTTGCCGAATGCGGTTTTCTCCTGTGCGGCGCGCTGCTCAGACGTTGTCGGATGCAGGAGAATCACTTGGTCAAGCACCTCTTTGCATTCTTTTTCTCATGCTCCTGCGCAGGCTTGTGGGAGATTTATGAATACACCGCAGATCTTCTGATCCATGCGCAGATGCAGGGCAGCAAGTCAAACATCATGGGCGACATCATCTGCGGCGTACTTGGCGCGCTCACCTATTTTGCAGTCAATTTGCTTTTTGCGAATCTGAAAAAACGAAAAGTCACCGCTGCCGTGAATTAAAAATTGCCATTATATCTGCAAGCATTTGAAAGCAGGCTGTCGAAAAACCACGGTTTAGTCATTCTGAGCACCGGCGAAGAATCTTAGCGAGGCTATCGAAATGCAGTAATTTCAATGCTTAAAAAATGTCTGCTGAATAAGTCGCCCTTGTGACTTATTCGCACAGCTTTGCTGTGCAA
>CAYVLD010000178.1:0-3009 GCA_964452205.1 uncultured Oscillospiraceae bacterium | reverse complement strand
GATGTTGGTCATCTCTGCCAGGTTGGCGCCCTTGCCGCCGAGCAGCTCACGCATGGAGCCGTTGCCCTCGGTGAAAAGGTATACATACTTGTGCATGGTAAATTACCCCTTTCATTTGTCGAAACGATCGCTCGTTTCGTGATTTTTTTATCGATTGATTTTTTGTGCGCAATAGATTATACCACGGTTTGTTGAATTTTGCAACATTTTCCGCGAAAAAAACGAAATTTTCGTAAAAACTCTATTTTCACGAAACATTTGAAGTTGAAAAACGGTTTTTTGTGAGTTCCGTCGGAAAAAATGATGGATTTTGAGCGATTTTACAGGCGGTCGAAGCGCGCAGCGCCTTTTTGCTCGAGCCAGAAGAAGCACAGGGCGCTCAGCAGCGTGAACAGGACAATGCACGTCAGCACAAGCAGCTTGATCTGCTCATACAGGAAAAAGACGCACACGATCAGACCGCTCAGCAAAACCATCGGGCACATCATGGCCAGAAATACCGACAGGCTTTGCTTGACGGGAACGGCTTCGTTCGTCCAATCGAGCTTCGGAAACAGCAGATTCAGCATCAGACCGAACGCGGCGCACAGCAGATTGATAAGCTGAGGCAGCAAAACCAGCACGCTCCAGCCCACGGCGGAGCATTTTAAGATCACGGCGGCTGTGCAGGATAGGATCAAAATCGGCGCGAAGGACAAAATCAGATGCAAATAGAGCTTGGAGCGCAGAATTTTGCTTGCATCGATCGGTGCGGAGCGCAGGATCCAGAGCGTTTTTCCCTCCAAGGAAACCGAAGCGGCCGAAAAACAGACGGTCGTCGACAGCACTCCCACCAGCAGCGCGGCAAAGAGGGAAGTCGTCAGCTCGGGCACTTGAAGCTGCTGCAGGAGCAGGTGTATTTTGTTCGCGTTAAATGCCAGAAGCACCGCTGCGACAACCATCATCACAAGCCCCAAGCCGCAGTTGAGCATGTAAAGCGGAGAGGAAACAAGGCGTTTCATTTCGCGCTTTAGCAGAGCCTTTTCCGCGTTCGCGGCGTGATAGGCGAGCTTGCCGCCCTTTCTTTTACGCGCGGTGCGGCTGCCCGAGGAAATGCGCAAAAACCCGTGCGACAGCGCACAAATCGCAAGCGCAAAAAGGACAAGGGAAAGGCCGATCACCGCCAGCAAAAGCCCCCATTTGCAGTCGGCAATGCCTTGACCGAACCAATGGAACAAAAATCCCCAGCCCATCATGCTGTCCGAAATTTGTTGGTAGGAGGCGAGGAGTTGGTTTACATAATCCTGCATATTCGAATACATATAGAAATAAAACGCCATGAACGCAAGGTAGAAAATCATGGTCAGCAGGTTTTTGCGGCGGACATTTGCGGTCAGCAGGGCAAGCAGCCAGCCGACCACGCTCGCAAGCGACGCCGTCAGCAGCGGCAGGCACAGGCAGCCGAGGATGTACGCCGGCAAAAAGCCGATACCGGCCACGCCGCCCCACGCAATGCCCGCAGGGATCATAACCAAAAACGAGAACAGATATTCGGAGCCCAAAAGGATGCTCAGGCGGCTGAGCAAAATGGTGCGCGGCTTGATCGGCAGGGACAAAAGAAGCTCGTTATCCATCGCCTCAAACAGCTCGCTTTTTGCTGCGAAGACCGTAAAAACAAACGAAATTCCGAACGACAGCAGCCCCACCAACGCAAAATAAAACCACGCAAAGGCAGTCCCGTAAAGCGTCTCGGCCAGCATGTCTCCCAGAAAATAGAATAGGGTGCCAAAGCTGACCGCACAGATCAGAAGCATGCACAGAGCGAAGATCGTCGGCGCCTTTCCGCCGCCGTTTTTACCGCTCGTGCGGTGCATCAGACCGCGCAGACGCAGGGAAATAAGTTTACATAACATCGTCTGCCTCCAATTCCAAGAACACGTTCTCCAAGGAGGTATCGCCCTTGACCTCGTCCATCGTGCCGGAGATAACGAGCTTGCCCTCTTTGATGATCGCAACGCGGTCGCACAGCTTCTCGGCAACCTCCAGGACATGCGTCGAGAAGAAAATCGCGCCGCCGTTTTCGCAATGCTCGCGCATGACCTGCTTTAGCTGGTGACTCGCCTTCGGGTCAAGACCGACGAACGGCTCGTCCATCAAAATCAGCTTCGGCCGATGCGCCAGCGCAGCGATCAGCGCCAGCTTCTGCTTCATGCCGTGGCTGTAGCTCGAAATGGGGTCGTTCAGCTCCGTGCGCAGCTCCAAAAGCTCGGAAAAATGCCCGATGCGTTCGGTGCGCTCGTCTTGGCTCACGCCGAACACGTCACAGATAAAGTTCAAATATGCAATGCCCGTCAGATATTCATACAGATCGGGATTGTCGGGCAGGTAGGCGAGCTGCTGTTTACAGGCAATGGGGTCTGCCTTGATCGAATTGCCGTCGATCAGGATTTCGCCCTCGTCAAAATTCAAAATGCCGCAGCAGGCCTTGAGCGTGGTGGTCTTACCTGCGCCGTTGTGACCGATGAAGGCGCACAGCTCGCCTGCGCGGATGTGCAGGCTCAGGTGGTCTACGGCACGTTTTTCGCCGTAGCGTTTGGTGAGGCTTTCGATTTTTAACATAATATTCCTCCTGAGGTGTTGATTTTGATGGGTGAATTTTGATTTGTCGGTGAGCCCGAATTTGTCATTCTGAGCAACGCGAAGAATCTTAGCGAGGCAATGAAGTGCTGTGCAGTTATTCGGTGCCAACAGGATTCTTCGCTCAGAATGACAGGAGCTCCGGTTTATCGAGCAGGTTATAGAATCCTCCTGCAGGGGAGGGTCAGAACGCAGCCGTCAGCGAGGGACGAGCGTTACGGATGCAGCCTACCCCTTGCGAGTGTGACCCTCCCGGTGCAGGAAGTATCGATTTTCCTGTAAATCTATGTTAGAACAATTCGATTCGGAACCAATTCCATTTTTAACGTCCTCTGTACCTCTCGATAGCTTGTGCAGCCTCCGGCGGGTACCTTTCTTGTGTCGACAAGAAAG
>CAYVLD010000177.1:0-3012 GCA_964452205.1 uncultured Oscillospiraceae bacterium | reverse complement strand
CTGTATCTGCCGCTTCGCAGCGCTCGCAACCGTCCCCCCGAGACCCCCTCCCGGCTTGCTCGCGCGTCTTGTTACCATGTAGCAGACCGATATATCGGAATTTTAACTCTCGTGCGGTAGATATTTTGCGGTTTTGCATGCTGAAATAAAATTGCGTGTTAGTGATGCCTTTCACTAACACGCAAAATTATTTTATTTCCTGCTCTAAAGCATCGAACTCGGGCGTGGAGAAAAATTCTCCGAGGGTAATACCAAAGCCATCACAAATCATTTTGATTGTCAACAGTTTTGGGTTTTCGCTTTTGCCGTAGATGATATTTTTGATGCTCGACGGCGGAAGCGCCGACATTGTGGAGAGCTTATTAATTGTAATTCCACGCTCACCGCACAAGGATAAAATGCGATTGCGTACCGCGATAACAGTATTCAAGTCGATTCGCCTCCTTTTGCTTAAGCATAGCAAAAAAATGTGGACAAAATAGGCTATGCGTGCTACCATTAGGCTATACATAGCCTAATAGGGAGAAGATCATGAAAAAGTGGAAAAGAGTACGACTTGCATTAAAGTTGTATACGATCGGAAAGCGTTTGGAGAGGGCAAGGGAAAAATTAAAACGGCTGTATTTGGATAATGAGCCAAATGACAGCCGAAAAATGGTCAGGGCAAGAAAACGATTTAATCGTCTGTGTGAGCGATGGAACAAACAGGAAAATACATTTTTTGCGTACAGGGATGAAAACACTGACGGCGGCTCGCAATGAGCCGCCGTTAGAATTATTTCAGGAGCTTTTCGCCTGCTTTATAAATATCGCCTGCGCCTACCGTCAGAATCAGATCGCCCTCCTGCGCGATCGAGCGCAGATAGGCCGTGACCTCGGGCAAGGTCTCAAAATACTGCGAATCGGGAATTTCCTCTGCCAAGTGCTTCGATGAAATGCCGATGGTATTTTGTTCGCGCGCGGCATAAATCTCTGCCAAGACCGGAACATCCACGCGCTTCAATTCTTCTACAAAATCATGGAACAACGCTTTTGTTCGGGTATAGGTGTGCGGCTGGAAGGCGAGGATCACGCGCTGATAGCCCATGAGACGAACCGCGTCGATCAGGGCGTGCAATTCACCCGGATGATGCGCATAATCGTCATAAACGTCCGCTCCGTTGAATTTTCCTTTAAACTCCATGCGACGACCTGCGCCGGTGAAGCCTGCAAGACCCTTTGCGGTCGTTTCGCCGTCGATACCCATGACATGTGCGGCTGCGGCGGCCGCAAGGGCGTTATAAACATTATGCTTTCCGTAGACTTGAAGCTGCACATGACAGTAGAGCTTGCGCCCAACCATAATATCAAAGCTGCGTCCGTCCTCGCTCAGATCCTTGGCATAAAAATCGTGCTTGCGATCCATGCCGAAGGTCAAATAACGCAGATCCGCCAATGTATCGAGCGTGTTTTGGTCATCACCGTTGGCAATGACAAAGCCGGTACGCGGAACCAGAGCCGCAAATTTGCGGAAGGAACGCTGCACCGCTGCCAGATCCTTGAAATAATCCAGATGATCGGCCTCAATGTTGTTGATAATGGCGATGGTGGGGTAGAAATTCAAGAACGAATCGCAGTATTCGCAGCTTTCCATAATAATGGTATCACCGCTGCCGACACGGTGCCCTGCCTTCAGCAGAGGCAAATAACCGCCGAGCATAACGGTTGGGTCAAGCTGCGCCTGCATGAAAATATGGGTGATCATCGAGGTCGTTGTGGTTTTTCCGTGTGTACCGGAGATGCAGATGGCGTTTTTATATTCGCGCATAATCACGCCCCATGCCTGCGCGCGCTCAAACACGGGAATCCCCATGGCACGGGCTGCGGCGATCTCGGGGTTGTCGTTATGAGCGGCAGCGGTACGGATGATGCAGTCCGCGCCCTCAATATTATCAGCGTTGTGTCCGATGTGGACGGTGATGCCCTTTGCGATCAGCTCATCGGTCGAAACCGAGGAATTCATATCAGAGCCTGTAACAACGATGCCCATGCCGCGCAGAACAAGCCCCAACGGACGCATGGAAACGCCGCCGATACCGATCAGATGAATATGCTTTCCGGGGACTAAGTAGGTGTCCAGCCGTTTGCGAATTGCCATAAAAAATCCTCCAAAAGTGCGATTAAAACATATTATACTATAAATCCCGTTGCTTTACAAGAAAAATTTATGTACCGAAGAGCTTTCCGATGGTTTTCACCGTCAGCGCATCTACGGCTGAAAAATCCACAAACGGTCGGCAAAGCTGCTCAATTCGGTCGTGTAGCTGCTTTGCCTTCCTCATGTGGCGTACTGCCTGATACAAAAGCTCTGAAACGGTTTTGTTGCAAAATTCCAACTCCTTGCGCTTTTTCGGCGCGAGCGTGGAGTCTAAATCAATGCGGCAGAAGCATGCACCGTTGTACAAGAAGTCCCGCGATTCGCTGACAATGGCAAGCTGCGCTGTCGGAATGATCAAATGCGAGGGCTGTGCTTTTGCAAGAAGGGGAGAATAGCATGCGATGCAATGATGTCCCAGCGAGAGAGCCTTTTCCTGCACCTGTGCAAGCAGCCTCGGCGCAAGCGCATAATTGTCGCGCAGAACATACACACGTTCGCACATATTTGACGGCGTCTGCGTGCAAAATTGCAGACCCTTTGGCGTTACGGCGGTCAGAAAACGTCTGCTGATTTTTGGCGTCCGACCGGTTGCCTGCAGGTTTGACAGATTCAGACATTCGGCAATCGAGGACATTTCTTCATCATACATTCTGCCTGTGGTTTCCAGACGCACACATTCAAGCAGCTCGTCGGCGGCGGCAAGGCAGGCTGTTACATGGGGGTACTGCGCGGCGTTCTCCTTTTGAACAAGGAAGATTTCCTCTTCGTTCGGGCGCATGGCTTCGCTGTCGTAAAATTCGCCGAAGTTGATGTAGTTCATGCTGCCGCCGCACAGCTTTGGCTCGAGCACATGCGGCGAGGTGCCGTCAACATAG
>CAYVLD010000176.1:0-3068 GCA_964452205.1 uncultured Oscillospiraceae bacterium | reverse complement strand
CCGCGTCAAGATGCGTAACGTCATCACCGGCGGTGTCACTGAAACAACTTTCAACCCGAGTGACAAGTACCCCACCGCTTATATTGAGCGCAAGAAGATGGAGTATTCCTATCAGGACGGTAATTTGTATTACTTCATGGATTCTGAGACCTACGACATGGTTCCCGTTGATCAGGAGATCCTTGATGCGAGCTTCCGTTTTGTTAAGGAGAACGACACCTGCACTATCCTGTCCTACAAGGGCAATGTATTCAGTGTAGAAGCACCGAACTTTGTTGATCTTGAGGTTACCAAGACCGAGCCCGGTCTTGCAGGCAATACCGCTACCAATACCCTCAAGCCCGCAACGCTCGAGACCGGCGCCGAGGTTAAGGTTCCTCTGTTCATTAACGAAGGCGACCGTATCCAGATTGACACGCGTACCGGCGAATATCTTGGCCGCGCTAAGGCTTAATTGTACGCACGCAGAAAGGAGCACGAAATGACTTTATCTGAAAAATCCGCATACCTCAAGGGTCTCATGGATGGCTTGAACCTGAATAAGGAGACGCCGGAAGGGAAGATGATCGCCGGAATTGTCGATCTGCTTCAGGATATGACCTCTACCATTGGCGATCTTGAAGACAATGCGATCGCGGTATCCGACGAACTCGATGAGATCGAAGAGGATCTGGACGCTATCGAGGAGTTCTTGATGGAAGATGACGAGGAGGAAGACGACTACGAGGACGATGACGATGAGTATGACGATTATGACTTCGTAGATGACGACGATGAGGATTTTGACTATGATGAGGAAGTCATTTACGATGTGACCTGTCCGACCTGCGGTGAGGAGCTGCATTTGGATGAGGACACGATTCTGAAAGAGTCGATTCATTGCCCGAAGTGCAACGAGCTGCTTGAGTTCGATTTTGACGAGGAGTACGACGAGGATTAAAAAATTTCAGCCGAGATCTTTCGATCTCGGCTGTTTCTTTGCATAGAAAAAGTGGCTGTAAAAAAACTCTTTCCCATGTCATTGTTTTTTTACAGCCACTTTATGATTTATTTCTTTGCTTTGTTAAAAACCTTGTTCAGTATCTGGATCACAAGAATCATGATAAAAATCACGATAAAGATCGAGCCCCAGCCTTCGCCAATCAACTGTAAGGCTTCGGAAATGGTTGCCTCGCGCTCAGGAATGGTTGCCGCAGCGTTCAAGAATTGTTCCATTAGACAAACCTCCTTAACCAAACTGGTAGACCAGGCTCATAATCAGACCGCCTGCGATAACAGATGCGATCTGGCCGGAAACGTTGACACCGATCGTGTGCATTAAAAGGAAGTTCTGCGGATCTTCTTTAAGTCCCATCTTATGAATAACGCGAGAGGACATCGGGAAAGCAGAAATGCCGGCTGCGCCGATCATCGGATTGAGTTTCTTGTCCTTGGGCAGGAAAAGATTGAATAACTTTGCAATCAGGATACCGCCGGCAGTATCAAAAACGAATGCCAGCAGGCCAAGACCCATAATCAGCAGCGTTTCCAGATTCAAAAATTCCTTATAGCTCATCCGCGCGGCAATGGTAATGCCCAAGAAGAGCGTAATGAGATTTGCCAGAACCTTTTGCGCCGTTTCGGACAGCGAGCCGAGAACACCGCATTCTCGAATCAAATTACCGAACATCAGGAAACCGATGAGTGCGACCGCTTTCGGCGCGAACATGCCGGTAATGATCGTGATGACAATGGGGAAGAGGATCCTCGTGGTCTTGGAAACCTCTTTTGGTTCATAAGGCATGCGGATCATGCGCTCTTTCTTAGTCGTAAGCAGCTTTACAACAGGCGGCTGCACGATGGGAACAAGCGCCATATACGAATAGGCTGCAACCATGATGGCAGGCAGATATTTGGTGCCCAGCTCCTGCGCAACAATAATAGAGGTCGGCCCGTCTGCCGCGCCGATGATGGAGATGGCGGCGGCATCCTTAATATCGAAGCCGCACAGACTCGCGAGGAAGAAGGTAAAGAAGATGCCAAACTGCGCCGCTGCACCGAAAATCATCAGCTTCGGATTTGACAGCAGGGGACCAAAGTCAATCATTGCGCCAATGCCGATAAACAGAATCAACGGGAACAGCTCGCCAAATTCTTCGGAAATACCGATGCGGAAAAGAACGTTTATAATATCCAGCTCAACATTCGGCAGATTCATCAAAATTGCGCCGAAACCGATCGGCAGAAGCAGGGTAGGCTCCATATCCTTGACGATCGCCAGTGTGATCAAAATACCGCCGATCAGCCACATAACCATCATTTGCCAGTTGGTGCCATCCATGATATACGCAAAATTATCAAATAAAGATGCCAATTTCGTTCCCCCTAAACATTAATTCAGATCCGGAATGTCATCATCAAAGTCGTCACCATCGTTAATGTCGGACATCATTTCGCCAACGCGCATACGACGTCTTATCTTGGTTTCCTCGACATTGGTATGAAGAAGCTCCTTGATGTCCATAGGGCGTTTGATGTTTTTCAGCGTAAACAGCGGCGTGCTCTTGTCGGAAGAGGTGACAATGATGCTGCCTACACCAAAAATGCGCTGCCATAGAGTGCGCCTGACGCTAATGTCTCGCACGCGATAGAGCAAAAGCTCCTCATCGCGCACACTCAAAAATCCGACGGAGAAAAACAGGCGGTCTTCGCTCATAGCATATCGCGTGAAGCTCAGGGGCATGCCAAGAAAACGCTTGCGGTCTTTCCATATGTACATAGAACCTTTGAAACCCATGTAAGTGCCTCCTTATTTCCTTTTTATACATATTAATTGTAATGGAACCGAGTGCAAATGTCAATAGAAAATCCGTCCTAAAAAACAAAGCCCTGTGCCGTATCCGGCACAGGGAATTGTTTGGAATTAGACTCTCTCCTTGACCTTTGCAGCCTTGCCCAGACGGGAGCGGAGGTAGTACAGCTTTGCACGGCGAACCTTACCACGGCGAACGGTCTCAACCTTGACAATGTTCGGGGAGTGAACGGGGAATACCTTCTCACAGCCGACACCGTAGCTCAGACGGCGAACG
>CAYVLD010000175.1:0-3152 GCA_964452205.1 uncultured Oscillospiraceae bacterium | reverse complement strand
GGTACCCGCCGGAGGCTGCACAAGCCATCGAGAGGAGCAGGGTTCGTTAAAAACGAAATTGGTTCCAGAAAAAATATCCTAACATAGATTTACAGGAACTATCATTTCCCTGTAAGCAGACGGAAAAACGGTGCGTTTTCGCTGCGAACTGCTACGAAGTCGCAATATTTTTCCGACGGGAGGGTCACACTCGCAAGGGGTAGGCTGCATCCGTAGCGCTCGTTTCTCGCTGACGGCTGACTCTCGCCCCTACAGAGTTATTTGGTAAACAGCCCGATAAATCGCAATTTAACCTATTTACGCACCATCGACCATGTCACTTTAAGATTTCAAACCGTAACCCCGGCTGCCTGTGCGGCCTTAAAAATATTCCACATTATTTTTGGAGGTTTTTACCATGACCGCTTATGAAAAATTGCAAAATTGTCTTGCTTGCGTCCGCAAGAAGACCGACTTCGTCCCCGATGTGGCGCTGATCCTCGGCTCCGGCTTGGGCGCGCTCGCAGATGAGATCGAGGCTGTTGCCACGGTCGATTACCACGACATCGAGGGCTTCCCCGTTTCGACCGTTCCCGGTCATAAGGGTCGCTTCGTCTTTGGCTACTTCGGTGATGTCAAGGTCGTTATCATGCAGGGGCGTGTCCACTTCTACGAGGGCTACACCCGTGAGGACGTTCTGCTTCCCACCCGTTTGATGGTTCTGCTCGGCGCAAAGGCGCTCTTCCTCACCAACGCCGCCGGCGGTGTCAACCGTAACTTCAATGCAGGCGATTTCATGCTCATCACCGACCATATCATGACCATCTTCCCCAATCCGCTGATCGGCCCGAATATGGATGAGCTCGGCCCGCGCTTCCCCGATATGAGCGAGGTTTATGACAAGACCCTCAGCCGCATCATCCTCGATACCGCTGCAAAGCTCGATATTCCCATGCAGCAGGGCGTTTACTGCCAGCTCACCGGCCCGACCTTCGAAACACCGGCAGAGGTGCGTATGCTCACGAGCTGGGGCGTCGATGCCGTCGGTATGTCCACCGCTTGTGAGGCGGTCGCGGCTCGTCATGCCGGCATCCGCGTTTGCGGCATCTCCTGCATCACCAATCAGGCGGCAGGCATTTCCCCGACTCCCCTGAGCCACGAGGAGGTTGGCGAGACCGGCGCTCGTGTCGGCCCGATCTTCCGTAAGCTCGTCCGCGAGAGCATCGCCGCAATGGGGACTGCATTATGAGCTTAGAGGCTGTAACGCATGCGGTCAATGTCCGCCGTGACGGAGAGGTTTTGGTCACACTTGACCAGACCCTCCTTCCCAACGTGACCAAATACCTTGATCTGACCACCGCCGAGGAAATGTGGGAGGCGATTTATTCGCTTCGTGTCCGTGGCGCGCCTGCCATCGGCATTTTCGCAGGCTATGCGATGGCGATTTTGGCAAAAAAGATCGAAGCGACCGATTTTGACGGCTTTTATGCCGAATACAGCCGTCTTTCGGCGTACTTAAATTCGTCCAGACCCACCGCTGTCAACCTCTCGTGCATGCTAAAGCGCATGGACAAGACCGTTTTGGCGCATAAAGATGAGCCGCGTGAGGCGCTTTTGGCAGCGCTTGACCGCGAGGCTAAGGCGATCCACGACGAGGACATCGCCATGTGCAGAAAGATCTCGGAATACGGTCTTTCTCTTCTGAAAGACGGCGACGGTGTCATTACACATTGCAACGCAGGCCCCATTGCAACCAGCCGCTACGGTACGGCGCAGGGCCCGTTCTACCTGTCGCGTGAGACCGGTCTGAACATTCACGTTTATGTGGATGAAACGCGTCCGCTTTTGCAGGGTGCGCGCCTGACCAGCTACGAGCTGACCAAGGCAGGCGTACCGTGTACACTCATCTGCGATAATATGGCGAGCCTCGTCATGAAGCAGGGCAAGGTGCAGGCTGTCTTCTTCGGCTGTGACCGCATCGCAAGAAACGGTGACGTTGCCAATAAGATCGGATCAAGCGGTCTTGCCATCATTGCCAATCACTACGGCATTCCCGTTTACTCCCTCGGGCCGTCCACGACCATTGATTTTAACTGTCCCACCGGTGACGACATTCCCATCGAGGAGCGTCCGCACGCGGAGATCAAGGAGCTGTTTTACGAAAAGCCGATGGCTCTGCCCGAGGTCAAATGCTATAATCCTGCCTTCGACGTGACCGATCACAGCCTGCTTTCAGGCATCGTGACCGAGCGCGGTATCGTTTATCCGCCGTTTGCGGAGAATTTTGCCAAAATGTTCCCGGAGGAAATGGGCAATGTATAACTCTCACGAACAGGCAAAGCGCGATATCATCGCCGCCGGTAACAAGCTCTACGCCCACGGCTTTGTCGCCGCCAACGACGGCAACATCACCGCAAAAATGGCTGACGGCACCGTTTGGTGTACACCGACCGGTGTCAGCAAGGGCGGCATGACGGAGGATATGCTCGTGCGTGTCGATGCGCAAGGGAATATCGTGGAGGGAACGCATCGTGTTTCCGGCGAGATCGCGCTGCACCTTGCCATCTATCGGGAAAATCCCGATTTAGGCGGCATCGTTCACGCTCACGGCCCCGGCGCAACGGCTTGGGCTGCATACGGAAAGCCTTGGGAAATGGCGATTTCTCTGGATTCAGCGCTGTCGCTGGGTGTGGTGCCGTGCGTGCCGTTTGCCATCACGGGCAGCAAGGCGCTGGCGGAAAGCGCCGCCCCGTACTGTAAGGATCACACGGCGGTGCTTCTGGAGCATCACGGTGCGGTCACTTGGGGAATTGATGTGGTGCAGGCGTTGTTCCGTACCGAGGTAATGGAGCATACGTTCCGCGTTTACGCCAATATGAGGGCGTTTGGCGAGGTTCGGTTGTTGAGCGAAAGCCAGCTTGATGAGGTCGAAGCGGTCAAAAAACGCTTCGGCATCGTCAATCCGCGCGCCAAAGGCCGCAAAGAAGAATAAATCAAAGCTGCAGGAAGCGTGTTCACCGCGCCTCCTGCAGCTTGTCTTTAAATTGTAAAACCGTACAAAATTCCGATTTATCGCACAGGTTATAGAATCTCCCTCTGTGCCGTAACGAGACGCGCGAGCGTGCCGGGAGGGGGTCTCGGGGGGGACGGTTGCGAGCGCTGCCTGCGGCAGA
>CAYVLD010000174.1:0-3216 GCA_964452205.1 uncultured Oscillospiraceae bacterium | reverse complement strand
GCTTGGAAACCGAGCTTGGCAGAAACGGCAAGAATCAGGGAACGATAGGTTTTCTACAGCGCCTCCCCCGAGTCGCTTCTTTCGTACCTTTCTTGTCGACACAAGAAAGGTACCCGCCGGAGGCTGCACAAGCCTCCGTGAGGAATAGGGGTTGTTTACATGTCTGAATCCTACAAAAACGGTTTAAAAGAGCCGTTTTTGCAGGATTGCACAGCAAAGCTGTGCGAATAAGTCACAAGGGCGACTTATTCAGCAGACATTAACATAGATTTACAGAAACTATCATTTTCCCCACAACCTGACGGAAAATGTTGCGTTTTCGCCGCAATCTGCTGCAAAATCGCAACATTTTCCGTCGGTAGGGTCATGACCCTACAGTAGTAAAATCATAACTCACCGATAAATCGGAATTTTAATTGTGAAGTGACTGCGGTCAGTCGTTTTCGCGGTCTTTGTCGTAGGAAAGAATCTTGCCCGTTTCGGCGTCGATCTCGAACTCATATTCCCATGAACCCTCATAGAATGAAACGTCATACTGCGCAACGCCGTCGTCGATCTCATATTCCGTCCGAAGGCGGCTGACCTGATCGGCAGAAAATCCCGCATACTCCAGCGCAATGGCCTGCGCCTGCTCCTTCGTCAGCGCCGCGGCAGAGGTCGTCGAAACCGACGTGCTTTGTGTCGGCGCCGTCTGCACGACACTTTCCGCCGCTTCCTCGATGCGGTCTTCCACAGCATCGAGCTTTTCTTCCAATGCGCAGCCGGCAAGTCCCGATAAGATGAATATTGCCGACATCATAACAAAAAATTTTTTGAATTTCATTTGTGTTTCCTCCTTTGCAGAATCAGTATATGTTTTTTTTGAAATAAAAATGCAGGAAAGCGGCTGCTTCCCTGCATTTGTTATGTCACCGGATATCAGGCAGGGTTCTGATCGCTGCTTGATTATTCTTCGGGGCTGAACTGTTCCTTGCCTACGCCGCAAAGCTCGCAGGCAAAATCCTCGCCAAGCTCCTCCCATTTTACGCCGGTCTCCTCCTCATCGTAGACCCAGCCGCACAAATCGCAAATATATTTCATTCTTCGTTCTCCTTTCGATTTTTCAAGTAATTTTGATGACATTCCTCAATGATGCGAATGGCGTCGTTTTTGGGGAAATACTCGCCAACCTCCACGACCACATCCTGAAGCACCTTGTAATTTGCAAAAAAGTTTGCAATTTCCTTGAGCACAAAGGGCGACAGATCACTCAGCTCACGAATGTCGGCATATCGCGGATCGCAATCGACCACCGAAATCAGCTTATAATCCGGTTTTCCGTTATCCACCATGCTCAAATATCCCAGCACCCGAGCAGGCACGATGCAGCCCGGGAAGGTCGGATCAGAGCAAATCACCAGAATATCCAACGGATCATCGTCCGGCGCGAGCGTGTTTTCGATAATGCCGTATTCGGCAGGATAGATCATCGCCGCATATAAAACGCGATCCAATAAAATTCTGCCGGTTTTTTTATCCAATTCGTACTTATTTTTGGAGCCGAGCGGTATTTCAATCAACGCATGGACAACGTTGTCCATCAAATCCGCCTCCTTCCCTTACAGCGTCAGCGACGGTGCCGTATAGACTCGGGAAGCGTATTCCTGATCGAGGGAATACAGCCCCTTGGGATCCTGCCCGAAGAGCTTGTAACGGTTGATCATGGAATCGGCGGAGTCTTCCTCCTCCATCTGCTCATCGACAAACCAATCCAAAAACTTCATCGTGCGGTAATCCTTCGCCTCATGCGCTGCGTGGTAGATCGTGTTGATCAGCTCGGTCACATAGCGCTCGTGCTCGGCGGCGATCTCCAGCGGTGCCAAAATCGAATCAAACGTCTTATCCGGCTTCGCAATCGCCTCGAAGGTAACCTTCAGACCGTTGTTCTGCATATACTTCATGAACAGCAGCGCATGGTCGCGCTCCTCCTGCGCCTGAACGGTATAATAATTCGCATAGCCGTCCAAATCCAAGCTGTCATAGTAATTCGCCATATCCAAATACAGATATGCGCTGTAAAATTCCTTGTTGATCTGCTCGTTTAACAATGCCGCAATTTTGTCGTTCATGTGAATACCCCTTTTCATATTGATAATGATTCCTATTTCTATTATTAGAATACCAAATCTGCTGCTCTTTGTCAAGTGGTTTTTTGAAAAAATTTTAAAAAGTTCCGAAAGATTCTTCCTTTCCTCACGCCCTGCGAAAAGGGCGTGAGGAATACAACATTCGCACAACGGCACAGGAAGGCGTTTTTTCTATTGTTTACCTAAAAGAGGAAGTCAAACAGCTCTTTTCTGCGCTCTGTGGTAACATTGCCGCTGCGCACCGCCTCATCGAGTACGCGGTACAACTCCTCGTGTACAATGTCACGCACGCCCGGTTTGATCGAAAACAGATTAAAAACACCGTTGACAAAATCCTTTTGCGCAATTCCGGCTCTCTGTGAACGAATCTCCTCTTGTTCCTTTTTCTTTCGTTCTTTCTTCTTCTCTGCATTCTCTTTTTTCTGTTTCTCCGCCAATGCTGCACGGTCAATGCGCATCGTTTCACGAATCAACTCGATCTTTTGGTCAAGCTGTTCCGCTGCTTGCTTTGTGAGTCCCCCGATGTTCTTCAGCGCATTTTTTGCCTCACGGTGTGCGGCAATTGCCTTCTCGCCGGACTTGATACGGTTTTTAAGCTGATTTGCCGTAGCATTTTTTGCTCTGCGTTCCTTTTCCTCCTTAGCAAGCGCATTGTAATCGTCGATCTTGTCATCATCCGGTGCCAATCCCTCCGGCGTGTCATCCTCGGCCATGTGCCGTGCATACCCCTCGTCCAGCTCCGCCACGTCATCCTCGAAAGAAAATTCCTGCTTGACATCTGTCTCTGAATGTGTTATCTTGTTCTCAAAGGAATCGCTTTTTATGTGCGAGCCCCTTCCGTTTTCGGTTGAGGGCACGTCGCCGTGAGCGGTTCCTTTCCTTTTATCTACCAATCGGATATTATTTATATCATAAATAATTCTGCGATCTCTGCCGTTTGCAATATTCAATGTCGCATCATAGATATTGCCGTTTTTCTCCATCACATACACATGCCGAATTGTCCATCCGTCTTCGTCCATCCACTGATGACTCTGTTCATTGGTGGATGTTTCATTTCCGGACGCTTGCAGAAGCTCAGACAAGTGCA
>CAYVLD010000173.1:0-3221 GCA_964452205.1 uncultured Oscillospiraceae bacterium | reverse complement strand
ATCGAGAGAAACAGGGTTCGTTAAAAACGAAATTGGTTCCGAAACGAAATATTCTGACATAGATTTGCAGGAAAATCGATACTTCCTGCACCGGGCAAGTCGCTCACCACTACAGAGTTGTATGGTAAACAGAGTGATAAATCGGAATTTATCGAGACAGCGCACACGCAATCACCGTTATTCTTTCATAGGTAGAAAACAAGATGCTTCTCTTCATTGCCGCACTGCGAAACTTTTCTCGCTGCGATGTCAATGCTTTCGATCAAAGAATATCGAATTATTTTCCTGCATGACCGACACAGAAACTTTTTAACTTTCCTCTTTCTTTTTGTATAGGAATGGATTATAATAGTATTATCTGATTATCATTCGAACGGAGGAAAACATATGGACGAATCGAATGACGTATTCTTCGCACCTGACGAGCAGAACGCCGAAGCTTCTACCGATCAACTGCTTGAGGAGGCTCGGCAGCTTTTGGACGAAGCATCCGTGCCGTCGGAGCAAGCCCACAGTAAGACCGAGCCTCTCTATGAAACACTTCGAAAAAAAGGTGTCTGGCGGCGATTGCCGACTTTATTGTCTTTTGTACTGCCGTTTTTTATCGCGGTGATCTCCTATCTGATCTCGATGCTTTACACCGATGGAACAAATATGCTTTTGTCCTCAGACGGCTGGCATCAGTATTATCCCTTCCTCGTTGCGTTGCGCGATAAGCTGCTTTCCGGCGGCTCGCTTGAGTATTCGTGGGTCGTAGGCATGGGCAGCGGTTATCTGTCTTTGTTTGCCTACTATTTGGCGAGTCCCATGTACCTTTTGAGCGTGCTCATACCGTTGGATCTGCTGCCGCATTATTTCACGCTTTTGACCATTGTCAAGCTCTCGTTGGCAGGTCTGTTTATGGGCTGGTTCCTGCGTTTGGTCTATCGGCGCAACGATATTGCGATCCCCTTCTTCGCTACGATGTACGCTTTTTGCGCTTGGGCGGTCGGCTATTATTGGAATATTATGTGGCTGGACGTTTTCGCGCTCCTGCCGCTGCTGATCGCAGGGACGGTGTGCCTGCTGCGTGACGGCAAGTTCCGTCTTTATATCGTGGCACTTGCGCTGTCTTTGTGGTGCAACTATTATGTGGCATTTTTTAGCTGCATTTTCGTGCTTTTATGCTTTATCGGCTTCTGCATTTGCCGTTGGAACGGCGCGAAAAATTTCCTGCGCCGCTTCCTGCGCATCGGCATCTGCACCGTAATCGGCGTAGGAATTGCCTGCCTGCTGCTTCTGCCGACGCTGCTTGCCATGCAGACGACCTATTCCTCCATTTCCAAGGACGTTCATCTCTTTAATTTAAATATTGTCAGCGAAGCCTACGGAACATTTGCGCGCCATGGCGACCTTTTGACCATGCTGACAGACGAAACCCTGCCCGGTATCTTCTCCGCGACACGGCAGGTGCTGACCGGTCTGATGCCTGCAAACATCCCCACCGATATGGACGGTCTTCCCAACGTATTTTGCAGCTTCACCGCCGTAATGCTGTCGGTGTATTACTTCTGCTGCAAGAAGATCTCCAAGCGTGAGAAGATTTTCAATCTCTGCCTGCTGTCGTTTTTGATTTTGAGCTTCATTCTGCGTTCTTTGGACTATGTCTGGCACGGCTTCCACTTCCCCAACATGCTGCCATACCGATTCAGCTTCCTGTTTTCCTTTGTGCTGATCGCAATGGCATATCGCGCTTTCTGCTTCCTTGATGATTTCAAGCTGCGTCACCTTTTCGTCATTCTCGGTGTTTCCGCAGCGCTGTTCTTAAACGCCTATTTGGTCGGAAAATTCGGACGCGTACAGCAGGTGGTATCGCTGGCTGTCATCGCCGTCATGGGTCTGTTTTTCGTTATGTACTACCTCCAACGCAGGAGCAAAAAGCCGCAAACCGTATATCAGAGGAAGTATAAGCGCATGTGTGCTCTGCTTGTGATGTTTATCGTCGTTCTGCTTGAGATGACCGCCAGCCTTTGCATCGGCATCGACACCGTGGGTCTGACCTCGCAGTATAACAGCGCCGGCACCATGGTCTATCCGCAGAAGAATGAGAATATGCAGGCACTTTTGAGTTACCTCGACACCAAGCAGGACGATCCGCTCTTCTACCGCACCGAGGTCACCGGCACGCAGACTCTCAATGACGCCGCTCTGAACGGCTACAACGGCGTTTCCATCTTCAATTCCTCGACCAACGCGAGTTTTAACCGCATGAGCGGCTCGCTGGGCTTAGCCTCGTGGGTGGGCAGCAATCGTTTTATTTATTACGAATCCTCGCCCTTTACCAACATGATGTGCGGCATCAAGTATCTGCTTGATCGCACGGGTTCGCACTATAATACAGACTATAACGCCCTGGTCGCGCAGTCCGGCGATGTCAATCTTTTGGAAAATCGCGCCTTTATCTCTCTCGGCTTTATGACAAATTCCGAGCTTGGCGATTTCCTCGCTGATACCTCCGTGAATAACCCCATCTGGGAGCAGGAGGAGATGTTCCGCCTTGCCACGGGGATTGAAGAGCCATTGTATACGCATTATACCTCCGACGAATTTGAAAAGCCCCTTGGCGCGAGCCTCCGTGCCTCCGGCACGAGCGGTACGCAGTACAGCTACTCCGTCAACGATGCCGAAACCGAGTATCAGGACGTTGCCATTATCTACACCGTAGAAGAGTCCGGTCTGTATGTCGCTACGACCCTCCGCCCGACGAAGGCTGAAAGCAAATTCGATGTCTACTGCAACGGAAAGAAGCTCTACTCCCTTGAGGGTAAGGTGCGCGCCCTCTTCTGCCTCGGTAATTTTGAAAAGGGTGACCGTCTAAAGTTCGTCTATTCCGTTAAATCCGGCGAAAGCGGCCATATTTCCTTGGATCTTGCCAAGCAGAATAATGCCGTTTTCGATGCAGGCTTTGAGCTGCTGCAGGATGAGCCTTTTGTTCTGACGGAATTTTCCGACGGCTACGTGAAGGGCACGGTCGAAGCACTTTCCGACGGTCTGTTCTACACCTCCATTCCCTACGAACCCGGCTGGGAGGCATATGTAGACGGTCAGCGTGTCACGCTCTGCGAGGGCTACGATGCCAAAACGGAGGACGTCACCATTTCCGACACCGTGATCTGCTTTGCGCTCACGGAAGGCTCGCACGAGATCGAGCTGGTCTACACCGCGCCCGGCTTGCATGGCGG
>CAYVLD010000172.1:0-3307 GCA_964452205.1 uncultured Oscillospiraceae bacterium | reverse complement strand
AAAAAGAAGGACTATCAAAAGCAGATCACTGAACTTGAACCGCTTATGACAGCCACACAGGACGTACACGAGATTACGGGATATATGGATAAGTGGGAGAAACTTTCCGTCAGCGACAAAATGGCGGTCGTTGACATTTTGATCTCCAAAATCAGCGCAAGCGAAAACAATATTGAAATCACATGGAAGTTTTAAAATAATACTTCATGTTGACTGTAAAGGTGAGGCTATGCAGAAGCTGCGCGAGCGTTTGAACGAAAAGAACATCTACCATATGAACCCTGCAGCACGATAATTGCAAAAAACTGCCCGAAACAACCGTTTCGGGCAGTCATTTTCTATAAAAATGTTTTAACGCTCGGACATCGGGACATACTCCTTGTGGCGAATGAGCGGTTTATAGGCCGGACGATAGATTCGACCGCCGGTAAGCGCTTCCTCCATACGGTGCGCACACCAGCCGGTGATTCGAGCAATCGCAAACAGCGGTGTGAACAGCTCGGGCGGTATGTCAAGCATACGATAGATCAGGCCGGAATACATATCCACATTGGCACACATCGCCTTGTCATTACCCGTAACATCCGCAAAAACCTGCGGCGTAATACGTTCGATGGCTTCCATCAGCTCCAGCTCATCCAACATTCCGCGGTGCTCTGCGAGCTTACGCGCGCTGCGTTTTAAAATCAGCGCTCGAGGGTCGGATAACGTATAAATAGCGTGTCCCATTCCATAAACCAAGCCGCTGTGGTCGCTGACCTCTTTGCGAAGGATTCTGCCGATGTAGGCAGCGATCTGGTCATCGTCCTTCCAGTTGCGAACATTCTTTTTGATCTCCTCAAATTGGCGAAGCACCTGCGCATTCGCGCCGCCATGCTTCGGTCCCTTCAAAGAGCCGACCGCCGCTGCGATAGCAGAATAAGTATCCGTTCCCGTAGAGGCAACCGAACGGCAGGAGAAGGTCGAATTGTTACCGCCGCCATGCTCCGCATGGCATACCAGGCACAGATCCAACAAACGTGCTTCTTCGTAGCTGTACTGCTTATCCGGACGGATCATGCGCAGAAAATTCTCCGCAGCCGAGAGGGTCGGGTCCGGTCTGTGCAAATACAGGCTGTCGTTATCAAAATAATGTCGTTTTACAACATACGCATAGGCTACGATGGTCGGAAAACGAGCTATCAATTCAATGCACTGGCGCATCATATTTTCTACCGTCAGCTCATCGGGATTGGGATCCGAGGAATACAGCGTGAGCACCGAACGGCCGAGCTTGTTCATCACGTCCTGACTCGGATGCTTGATAATCATATCCTCGACAAAATTATCCGGCAGCGCTGTATAGTCATTCAGAAGCGCCGCAAATTTCACATAACGCTCCGTATCAGGCAGGTGACCAAACAGCAGCAAATACGCGACCTCCGTAAAGCCGAACCGATCCTCGCGAATATACGCATCAACCAAATCGGACAGATCATAGCCTCGGTAGATCAATCTGCCTTCCATCGGCTCTCGATCGCCGTCAATGACACGATAGCCCATAACGTTACCGATTTTCGTGCAACCGACCATAACACCGGTACCGTCATCGTTGCGAAGGCCACGCTTAATTAAACTATTTGTGCGCGCCTCTATGGTCAAACTGTTATGAATCTTGTAATCAGCGCATAAAGTGTGAAGGAAGTCCGTCGCGCGCTCCGAAGTCAAAATACTTTCCGCCATTCTTATCACCTCTTTTCTGAATATTTTACCAAACTTTTAATACTGAGTCAAGAAAATTATGGGAGGAACCTATGAAGCAATCAAAATTTTTTGTATTTTTTATTATCATCGCAGGCTTTACCGCGCTTTTGATTCCGTTTTTTGCAAAAAACATGGAAAAAGAAGCATCGGACATCCAC
Source organism: uncultured Oscillospiraceae bacterium (assembly GCA_964452205.1). Classification (GTDB taxonomy): domain Bacteria; phylum Bacillota; class Clostridia; order Oscillospirales; family Oscillospiraceae; genus JAZOXB01. Next base: position 1,406 of record CAYVLD010000172.1, on the reverse strand, counting down.
ATTGAAGCATCAACCTCCGAAAATGCAGAAATCACTTCCTTTGATAAAAATCTGCAATTGCAGATTTTAAACGGCAATACCGTTGAGCAGATCAGCTTGTATGAATACCTGATCGGCGTTGTCAGTGCAGAGATGCCGAACAGCTTTCCGCTCGAAGCTCTGAAGGCACAGGCCATTGCCGCACGAACCTTCGCGCTGCGTCAGGCAAATACGGAAAAGCATCGAAACGCTGACGTGTGCATAAGCACCGATTGCTGCCAAGGCTGGAGCAGCTCACCAAACGAAAACGCAATTCAGGCAGTCGCTCAAACCGACGGTTTGGTTATCACCTATCAGGACGAGTTGATCGATGCGACCTATTTCTCCTGCTGCGCCAATCGAACCGAAGCTGCAGTTGCCGTTTGGGGCGGCGAAATCCCGTATTTGCAGTCTGTCGAAAGCGCTGACAGCAGTACTGCGCCGCGTTATATGGAGGAAGTAATATTAGATACCGACTATTTTTCACAGGTTCTGACGGCAGCATATCCGAACATCCAATTATCCGCTCCAAGCTCGCAATGGCTCGGCAAAATCACCTACACCAAGGGCGGCGGTATCGACACCGCGATCATCGGCGGCGTTGAGATCAGCGGAACCTCATTGCGCAGCTTGTTCTCCCTGCGTTCCACGGACATCAATTTCAAGATCACGGACGGAGAGATCAAAATCACGACCTACGGGTTCGGCCACCGCGTCGGCATGAGCCAATACGGTGCAAAAGCCATGGCAGAAAATTCCTGCGATTTTGACGAAATACTGCTGCATTACTATCAAGATGTAGAAATCTGCCGGCTGTACATGTCGGAGCAATGTACTGCTTTGATCAGCTCATAGAAAAGAAAAAACGCCTCCTCCGAAACGGAAGAGGCATAATTTCAAGGATTACTTTGCCATGGTAACGACCATGGAAGCGAACAGGGTCAGCAAAACGAATGCACCGGCGAACCACTTGGTCAGACGAGCAAGCTTTGCTTCCTTCGTAGCAGTCTTATTCTTGCCGAAATAGTTGTCGGAATTGCCTGCCAATGCACCAAGGCCATCTTCCTTGCCGGACTGGAGCATGATGATAACAGTCAGGGCGACACAAGAGATAATCTGCATAATCAGAAGAACAGTTTCCATTTTTAACCTCCGTTAAACACCGCACTTACGGCTGGCGGTACGCCGTGATCAGTTCTTTCGAACGAATATACACACAACATAAGGTATTTTACCACATGAGTGTCGATTTTTCAAGCATTATTTTCAATATTTGCAATTATTTTGTTGCCCAAGTACCCGTAGCGGCGCAAGTCAGGTACGCATTGATGAAACCGTCGATATCGCCATCCATGACCGCATTGATGTTGGTCATTTCGTGGGCGGTT
>CAYVLD010000171.1:0-3322 GCA_964452205.1 uncultured Oscillospiraceae bacterium | reverse complement strand
ATCGGCAGGATGCTGCACGGGGCAAAAATCCCAGATCTCATTTTCCTGCGGTATGACGACCAGACCGCCCGGGTGCTGGCCTGTCGTTCTGCGCACATCCACGCAGCCTGCAGTCAAGCGGTTTTCCTCCGCACGAGAGGCAACCATATTTCGCTCCGCCAAATATTTTTTGACGTAGCCGTAGGCCGTCTTATCGGCGACCGTACCGATCGTACCGGCTCTGAAAACATGGCTTGAGCCGAACATCTCAATACAATAGGCATGTGCATTTGCCTGATATTCGCCGGAAAAGTTCAGGTCAATATCGGGAACCTTATCACCGCCGAAGCCAAGGAACGTTTCAAAGGGAATATTGAAGCCGTCCTTTTCCAAATTCGCCCCACATTCAGGGCAGACATCATCGGGCAGGTCTGCGCCGCAGTTGATGCCGTCAGGAATATCGAAGGTGGTGTATTTACACTTCGGGCAGCGATAGTGCGGCGGCAGAGAATTGACCTCCGTGATGCCTGACATATATGCAACAAGCGATGAGCCGACCGAACCACGGGAGCCGACCAGATAGCCATGCTCGAGCGAATTTTGGACAAGCTTCTGCGCTGACATATAGATCACGTCATAGTGACAGGTGATAATATCGTTCAGCTCGGTTTCAACGCGCTTGACGATCAGCTCCGGTGGATTTTCGCCGTACAGTCGGTGCATTTTGCCGTAAACCAGCGACTTTAGATCTTCCACGGAGTTCTCGATCTTCGGCGCAAACAGATTATACGGCACGGGACGCACCAGATCGCACATATCTGCAATGCGATTGGTATTGGTAACAACCACTTCAAACGCTTTTTCCTCGCCCAGATAGGAAAATTCCTCCAGCATTTCGTCTGTCGTACGGAAATAGAGCGGATTTTCACGGTCGCAATCAGAAAAGCCCTTCGAAGCTAACAAAATGCGGCGATAAATCTCCTCCTCGGGGTCTAAGAAATGCACGTCACCCGTTGCGCAGACGGGAATGTTCAGCTCCTCGCCCAAACGGACGATCGTGCGGTTAAATTCACGCAGTTCCTCCTCGGTTTCCACGATTCCGTCTGCAAGCATAAATTTATTGTTGCTCAGCGGCTGAATTTCCAAAAAATCGTAGAACGAAGCAATGCGCTTGAGCTCCGTCCAGCTCTTGTGGTCTATGACCGCCTGAAACAGCTCGCCTGCCTCGCACGCCGAGCCGATGATCAAGCCCTCACGGAACTCCATCAGCTCCGATTTCGGCATACGCGGATTGCGCTTGAAGAATTTTAAATGTGCATCGGAAATGATCCTGTAAAGATTTCGCAGACCCATCTGATTTTTTGCAAAAACCAGAATATGCTTCGCTCTGCGGTCATTGATGCGGTGACCGGAGCGTAGCTGCACCATATCGTCGTTGATCTGCTGAATATCCGCCAAGCCACGTTCCTTTAGCATCTTGGCAAAACGCAGATATAAGTATCCGCACGTCAGCGCATCGTCCGAGGCTCTGTGATGGTTGAACTCCGGCAGGCTGAGCGCTTCGGCAACGATGTTTAGCTTGTGCTTGGAAAGCTGCGGCATTAAATTCTGTGACAAAATCAGCGTATCAATTGATGTCGGTTCAAACGGGAGCTTTAATCTTTCACACGCCGCTGTAACAAAGCCCACATCGAAATCCGCGTTATGCGCAACGAGCGGTCTGCCGCCGCAAAATTCCAAGAATTTCGGCATGATCTCCGCAATATCGGGCGCACCCCTGAGCATTGCATCGGTAATTCCCGTCAGCTCCGTTGTTTTCGGATCTAAGCGGCGGTGCGGATCAACGAAGCTCTGGAAGGTGTCCACGACTTCGCCGTTTTTCAAAATGACTGCGCCGATTTCGATGATCACGTCTTTGTTGGCATACAGTCCGGTGGTTTCCAGATCGAAGGCTGCAAATTCGCCGTCCAGCGGCATGTTCCCTGCCCCATGAACAACGATGCGGTCATCGACATCGTTGACATAGTAACCCTCGCAGCCGTAGAGGATTTTGATGTTTTTATCCGTTCCGGCAACCTTATTTTTACTCGCCTTAAGCGCATCGGGGAAAGAGGATGCAACGCCGTGGTCGGTGATCGCAATAGCCTGATGTCCCCAACGGGCAGCCGTCGCAACCGCATCCTTCGTCTTGGTCAGCGCGTCCATCATCGACATCGTCGTATGCAGATGCAGCTCAACTCGTTTTTGCTCCGCCGTGTCCTCGCGGACAGGCGCTTTTCCCTCCATGATCGCATCGGGTCGGACAACGACTTCCTTGCTGTACTCGTCATAGTCTACCCTGCCCTGAACGCGGATCCACTGCCCCGGTTTTTGAATCAAGTCGGTGATCGGCTTGCCGGTATCCTCCTTGAAGAAGCCGCCCAGATGAACCGAGCCTGTATAATCCGTCATATCGAAGGATACGATGGTTGCCGTATCCTTGCGGTTGCGGCGGTGATCTACAGCAAATACCTTGCCCTCGATGATCACACGGGCATTTTGCATATCGCTGCTGATCTCACGCATCGGCGTTGCCTTTCCTTGGAACGGCTTTCCGTAGGCAGCCTTCGGTTTTTCCGGCTTTTCCGCAGTGCCGAATTTCGGGACAGGCATTTCACGCATCGCCTCACGGCGCATACGCTCCGTCTGCTCGAAGAGCTCATCGCCGTCCGTCCGGCAATGGCAGATCACTTCAAACTGCGTTTCCACTTCAAAGCTCTCACGCAAATATTGCTGCACCGTGTGCAGATGCGGCAGGATCTGCTCCTTGCCGTTGGCAAGCAGGTGTACCTTGCTTGTCCCCTCGGCAAGCTCCCAGCGGCTTCCTGCCAAGATCGCCGCCGCCGGCGAATAAACCGCGATCACACAGCGGTTCAATTCCGCAAAATCCACTTGTGAAAGTGCTTCTTTCGGGAATTTCGGTGTAATTTTAACCGTTTTCAAGCCGTAAATGTTCTGTAAATCCGAACAAATCTGCCTGACACACGGAGTATAGCAGTCAAATTGAACCGTCAGGCTGATCGTCTGTGCCTCACGGTCGATTTCCGCATGGCAAACCGCCGCCTGCTTTAAAACAGCACGCAGCGATTCATCCGGCTTATATTCAAAAAACATTTCCAAAAATGGGAATGGATTTGTCATATGTTTCTCCTTTGAAATATCACAGGCTGTCTATGTAGCCCATCAGCGCAGGCAGCAGCTCATCATAGGGCAGCTTTTCTTTCAATTCGCCCTTGACAAACAACACGCCGCAGCCGTCACCGCCGGCAATGCCGACATCTGCCTCCCTCGCCTCGCCGGGGCC
>CAYVLD010000170.1:0-3348 GCA_964452205.1 uncultured Oscillospiraceae bacterium | reverse complement strand
GTATCTGGACTTCGGCGGCTATTCGGACATGGCGCTCGGTCTTTCGCAGATGTTCGGCTTTGAATTCAAGAAGAATTTCGACTATCCGTACCTGTCTGAAAGCGTGAGCGATTTCTGGCGCAGATGGCATATTTCTCTTGGCGCATGGTTCCGTGAGTACGTCTATTTCCCCCTCGGCGGCAGCCGCGTCGGCACAAAAAAGACCATCCGAAATCTTTTGGTTGTCTGGGCGCTGACGGGCATCTGGCACGGCGCAAACTGGACGTTCATTTTCTGGGGTCTGTATCACGGCTGCCTGCTGATCCTGGAAAAATTTGTACTTAAAAAGCTCGTTGACCGTTTGCCCCGTGCGGTAAAGCACATTTTGACCGTTTTGTTGGTCATTATCGGCTGGGTGTTCTTCTTCTCCGACTCTTTGAGCATGGCATTTTCATGGCTGGGAAGAATGTTCTTCTGCGTTGGCGGCTTCTGCGGTTCAACTGCGCTTTACTACCTCGGCGGCTGCTGGCTGCTGATGCTGATTTCAATTTTTGCCTCCTTCCCGTTCGGTGCAAGGATCGGCAACAACCTCATGCGCCGCGGCAGGGCGTGGAAACCGCTGTCGATCCTCTTCTTTGCGGCAATCCTGTTTCTCAGCCTTGCCTGCATGATGAACGACACCTATTCCACCTTCCTCTACGCGCAATTCTGATCGGGAGGTGACAGACAATGGAACAAAACCGCAGATCCCGACGCGCCGGTTTCCGGCGCAACCGCATACAGCAGGGCATTGATCTGAGTCTGCTGCTGATGGCGTTTGTTTTGTTTTTCGGCATTTTGAGCTTCTTTGCCTCCGACCGTGAGCGCAGCGATGCGGAAAACCGTACCCTCGCGCAAACGCCTGAGCTGTCCTGGAGCTCCTTGACAGACGGCAGCTATTTCGAGGGCATTGACGATTACCTTGCCGATCAATTTATTGGCAGAGATTTCTGGATCTCTATGCGCCTGAGCTTCACGCGTCTGATGGGCGCGAGCGAATCGAACGGCGTTTTGCTGTGCGACGACGATTATCTGATGGAGAAGCCCGTCGCACCGAATGACGAAGCGGTGGAGAAAAACATAGCTGCGATCAACGCCTTCGCAGAGCGCAACCGCAATGTCAATCTCTGCGTTGCCATCGTACCGACTGCCGCCTGCGTGCTGGAAGATAAGCTTCCCGATTACGTTCCCATCCGCGACCAGCAGGCTGACATTCAGGCGCTGGGCGAGCAGCTCACGGGCGTGAAGTATATTGACGTGACCGATGCGCTCAAGGCTTTCAGTGATCAGGAGCTCTACTACCGCACCGACCACCATTGGACGAGTCTCGGCGCATACCATGCTTTTGAGGATATGGCAGACGAGTTAGTGATCTCGCCTGTGCAGGAGTATGACATTTATACCGTTTCGACCGGCTTTGAAGGCACGCTTGCCTCCAAGGCAGGCTGCCACGATGCGCTCGACACGGTGCAGGTCTATACCCCGAAAACCGAGTTGGATTACACCGTGACCTATGTCTCGGAGGGCTTGACCACGGCTTCGCTTTACAAGCGCTCTGCGTTGGAGGAGAAGGATCATTACACGGTATTTTTCGGCGGAAATCCGCCTCGTATCGACATCAAGACCTCTGCCGGCACAGGACGCAGACTGCTTCTGATCAAGGATTCGTATGCCAACTGTCTGGTACAGTTTTTGATGCCGTATTATGATGAGATCATCCTCATCGACCCGCGTTTTTCTTCAGACAGCGCAGATGAGATCGTCTCGTCTGAGGGGATCACGGACGTTCTGTTTTTGTACAACGTCAATACCTTCCACGAGGACACGTCGCTGTTCAAGGTGCTGAAGGGATAAATCTATTCCGATCGGTCGACCCGTTTGTATCTTTGAATCATAGAGTAACGCCACACAGCAAGTCCCATAAATTCCGCTTTATCGAGCAGTAAAAAACGACTACAGCAAAGTAACGAGACGCGCGAGCGTGCCGGGAGGGGGTCTCGGGGGGGGCGGTTGCGAGCGCTGCCGGTGCTCTACGAGCAGCGATATTCGTTCCTCGCGGAACGAGCGATATGCCTGCGGCGCGAGATTCATCTGTGATGAGCGATATATGCCTTCGGCATGAGAGAGAACGAATATCATATCGCATTTGCGAAGCAAATATATCGCACGCTGTGGCGTATATCGCACCACATAAGATTGCCACGTCGCTACGCTCCTCGCAAAGACAAATACGAGGTGCCTATACTGGGCGGACAGAGTCCGCCCCTACACAGGTTTGCTTATAAAACAGAGCGATAAATCGGAATTATCAATCTTTCACAGGAGGATTTTTTATGGATCTGAATGCAAAAATTTTTCAGCTCGATGAGCTGCCCGAATATCCGAAATTTGTTGAAGGCATCCGCCGTGCGCCGCGCCGCGAGTCGAAGCTGAGCCAAAAGGATCGCGAAACTGCAATTGCGAACGCCCTGCGCTACATTCCGAAAGAATACCACCGCCAAATGGCACAGGAATTTGCCGCCGAGCTGAATGAGCACGGCAGAATTTACGGCTACCGTTTCCGTCCCGAGGGGAAGATCTGCGGCAAGCCCATCGACGAATATGAGGGCAACTGCACCGAGGGCAAAGCATTTCAGGTGATGATCGACAACAATCTGGATTTTGACGTTGCCCTGTATCCCTATGAGCTGGTCACCTATGGCGAAACGGGTCAGGTGTGCCAGAACTGGATGCAGTACCGTCTGCTCAAAAAATATTTGGCGGCTCTGACCGACGAGCAGACGCTTGTGGTCATGTCCGGACATCCTCTGGGGCTGTTCCGCTCGCATAAGCTGGCGCCGAGAGTCATTATCACAAACGGCCTGATGATCGGCGCTTTTGATGACTTAGAGAGCTTTAACCGCGCCGCTGCCATGGGCGTGGCGAACTACGGTCAGATGACCGCCGGCGGCTGGATGTATATCGGTCCCCAGGGCATCGTCCACGGCACATTCAACACCATCCTGAACGCAGGCCGTAAGTATCTGGGCGTCGATCCCATGGGCGACCTGCGCGGCCATACCTTCGTATCTTCCGGTCTGGGCGGCATGTCCGGTGCTCAGCCCAAGGCTGCCAACATCGCCAACGCTGTCGGCATCTTTGCCGAGGTCGATATGTCCCGTATCGAGACACGTCACAGCCAGGGCTGGGTAGACGTTGTCAAGACCGATCTGGCTGATGTCTTCGCAACCGCACAGGAATATCTGGATAAGAAGGAATCGATCACCATTGCTTACCACGGCAACATCGTCGATCTGCTGGAGTATGCCGATCAGCACAACTTCCACATCG
>CAYVLD010000169.1:0-3360 GCA_964452205.1 uncultured Oscillospiraceae bacterium | reverse complement strand
AACAGCCCTGTAAGCCTTGGCTTGCAAGGGCTTGTGCGTTGTTCAGTACACATTACATATGAAATAAGTGAATTATTATATCTTGCATTTCTTCCTCGGATATGATAGAATGATTACAACATACACTAAGGAGGTTATTTTATGCCTACTAAGATTCATTTTAAAGACGAAACACCGACAAAGACGATTGACAAGATCAAAGGGATTTTGGAACAACTTGACATTCAAACGCAGGAAGAGTGGTATCCTTCAGGCGTTAAAAACTGCTACTCAATGCGCGTTTCTGTTCCGACCGCAGCCTTTGGCACGAACGGCAAGGGGATCAATGAGGATTTTACCAGAGCAAGCGGTTATGCGGAATTTATGGAGCGTCTGCAGGTTGGCTTCTTATCCAAACGCTTGATGCGTGATAACAATCTCCACTATGCTGACGAAAAGCGTATGACCAAGGAAGAATGTGCCCAATCATGTTCTGATTGGTTCAAGAATATGTCGAAGGGGCTTTCTGAGCTCTTCGGCACCGAGGTTTCAACCGGCTTTATTCAGCAAAAATGCTTCGAGTGCGAGGAACCGGATGGGATGCTGACGGCAATTCCGTTTTATAATGTTGCGAAAGACAGCTATGCATATTTCCCGAAAAAGAGTTTTCCGGTGCTTTACAGTGCAAACGGTATGGCCGCCGGCAATACGCCGGAAGAAGCCTTCGTTCAGGCGATGAGCGAAATCTATGAACGTTACAATGTCGTTCGCTTTTTCTGCGGAGATATTACACCGCCGTCAGTTCCTGAAGAGTATCTGAAGCAGTTTACTCATTCCTATGAAACCATTTGCAGCCTGCGCGAAAGCGGGTTGGAGGTCATTATTAAGGATTGCTCCATGGGCGAGGAATTTCCTATGGTTGCTGCGGTGGCCATTGACAAGACTCATCACAGCTATAGAGTACATATGGGTGCCCATCCTGTTTTTGAGATCGCATTAGAGCGCAGCTTGACAGAGATGTTCCAGGGAAAGAATATTAACGGTGTTGCTGCAACCACGAATTTGATCATCAATAACAAGAATAATCTGCGTCCGGTTTCTGAGGTGATCAGCCATGTTTCCAGAGGCGGCGGCGAATATTCGATCTCCTTCTTTACAGGCAAGCCGATGCACGAGTTCAAGCCGTTTAAGGATCGTAGCGGTATGTCCAACGCCGAGATGCTCAAGGAGTTTACCGATTGGTTTGTCAACAAGGGCTATGATGTTTATGTGCGCGATATTTCGCATCTTGGTTTCCCGTCGGTGAGTGTTGCGGTGCCCGGTCTGAGTGAGCCGTTCCCACACTATTTGATCGATAAGTTCCCGGAAGCGCGGTTGTACCATAAGTACAAAAATGCTGCGTTTATGCTTGACGAGCTCAGCATAGAAGAGCTGACGGAATATCGTGTGTTTCTGAATCATCGCGTCGGCACCTTTGGCGGAAAGGCATTGGATCTGAAATTCCTGACAGGCAGAGCGGTTTGCGGCAACAATGCTCCGCTTGCAAACTTCTACGGCAGGATGGTTTTCACCTATATGGAGTGGTTCTTCAACAAGACGAACGCGATCAAATATGCAAAAGCCGCCATTGCGTGGGCTGACCGTGAGAGCGCCAATTATCTTTCTTGTGTGTGCACGTATTTTGAGCATTTGCTTGCAGGCTTACCCGATGCGCAGGTTTACGACGGTCTAAGCTTAGTCTATCCGGAAGAGATCGTACTTAAAGTACGTTTGGCATTAAACAACGGCGAAAATCCGTTCACACCGTACATCGTGCATTGCAAGCCGGAGCTTTGCGAAAACTGCAAGCACAATCAATATTGCTTGGTCAGAGGTACAGACGCATTGATCGAAAAGGTCGATCAGGCGGTCAGAAAGTTTGATAATGAAGCTTCTTTTGCAATGATTCGTAAGATTTTCGGAAATGTATAAAAAGTTAAAAAACGGCAGAAACCACGAAAATAGTGGTTTCTGCCGTAATTTTTATTCTTCGCTGATAACGGAAGAGTAAGCGGTTTTTACGCTGACCGCTTCCAATGTACCGATTTTGCCCGCGAGAGCGGAAATCGTGTTTTGCGGTGCATCAAGTGCAATAGAAATGATATTGATATTGCGCTTGCGGTAGGGAAGTCCCATTCTTCCGATGATGTATTTGCCGTAATCGTGTAAAATTGAGTTGAGCTGCTCTGCAGCTTCATTATCTTCTACAATGATGCTCATCACTGCTACGCGAGTTTCCATAAATACCTCCGAAAAATAGCCGCACAAACGTGCGGCTATCATATTATTCTTCGCAGACCTGACCTTTGAGCTGCATGCGCAAAGCGGTCAGAGAAATTGCAAGATTTTCATTTTGTACTAAAATGTTTTTGGGAACATGCAGATGTACGGGCGCAAAATTCCAAATTGCTTTGATCCCACAGGCAATCAGCATATCGCACGTCTGCTGAGCGCAGTCGGAGGGGACGGTGATAATACCAAATTTGACATCATTGTTGTTACAGAATGCGCCCAGCTCATCGGTGGAATAAATCGGTTTGCCGTTCTCGGTATTGTGTCTGCCGGGAGCAATGTCAAATCCGGCTAAAATATTGAGTCCGTAATCCTCAAAGCCGTCATAGCACAAAAGCGCCTGTCCAAGCTTGCCTGCACCGAGAAGGATCGCATTTGCCGTCTTATTATAGTCCAGAAAGTCCTCAATATCTTTGATCAAGGTCTCGCGCAGGTGGCCTGTTTTGCATCGGCCGCCATCGGAGACCATTGCAAGATCTTTGCGCACCAAAACATCGCCCAAGCCAAGAGCGGTCGCCATTGTTCGTGCGGAGATATTGGCAGAAGCATCCTCCGGAAGGGATTTGAGATAATCCAAATACCCGGGCAAGCGGCGAAGCATCGCCTTAGAGACTTTCTTAGACATTGTTTCCTCCATAGTGAAATATTCGGGGGAGCGGAAGCTCCCCCGATCAGTAATTAATCGTTGAAACCGATTCTTGCGCTATAGGTGGTGTGCAGAAGCTCGTGCGCCTTGTGCGAATTGGGCTCGCCAAGGTAGTCTTCATACAGCTTCTTGATCTGCGGATTGTTGTGAGACTGGCGCAGAACCAGACGCTCGTCCTCGCTGTACAGAGCCTGTGCTCTCTTTTCCTTATAGGTATCGAGAATGTCGTCAGCTTCGTTCGGCAGGAAGCAGGAACGAACAATCGGCTGACCGCCGCCGGCGACACAGCCGCCGGGGCAACCCATAATCTCAATGAAATGATACTTTGACTTGCCTGCACGGATGTCATCAAGGAGAACCTTGGCGTTCTTCATGCCGTGAGCGATCGCAACATTGACAACAGT
>CAYVLD010000168.1:0-3479 GCA_964452205.1 uncultured Oscillospiraceae bacterium | reverse complement strand
CCGCCGGAGGCTGCACAAGCCATCGAGAGAAACAGGGTTCGTTAAAAACGAAATTTCTTCCAAATCGAAACTTCCTACAAAAGATTCTTCGGTCACTTCGTTGCCCCTCGCAATGACATAGGAAAGAGTTTTTTTTACAGCCCCTTGTTTATGATTCTGTTTGGTAGGTCATGTCCGCATCGGCCAGCGTTCTCGCCGTTGCGTTATTGTGGAACAGATAATCCACCGCCGGTGTCAGCGTCGAGATCATACCGCGCGTGACATAGACCGCGTAGCTCTTAAACACCACGGGGCACAGCATGCCGTCTTCCATAACTCTTGCGCAAAGATCCACAAAGCTGCCCGAGTTTTTCAGCGCTTCGTTGCACAGCGTGGACAGACCCGTGTCATCGATATGACCGTAGGAAAGCTCGCCGTACTCGGAGAAAAATTCGTACAGATCAAAATTCGCCGTCAGACGCACCTCGCCGTAATAAAGGTCATAATCGCCTTCCTCCAGCGCGTCCTCATAATCGTCTCGGCTCAATGCCTTGACGACAATGTTCAGCCCTGCCTCATTGAGGGCAGAAGCGATATATTCCGCCGCATCCACGCGCTTCGGGTCCTCGCTGCAGACGACAAAATATCCCACATGGTTGATGTATTCGTCGATGCCCATGATGCCGGAATTGTTCACCGCCGCACGGAAAACCGTCGGCGCATAGTCGTAATCCTCGGCAAGCTGTGTATCATAAAGATCGCTCGACGGCGAGCAAGGCAAAACGCTCGATGCCGCAAAGCCGCCGTAGACCACGTTGCGGAGCTCATCACGGTTTACCGCGTATGTTACGGCGGCGCGGATCTCCTTTTTTGCAAAATAGCCGCTGCCGAGATTGAAGCCGATATAGTGCATCACCGTCGTCGGAGCTTCCCAAACCTCGTAGTCACAGCGGTAGCCCACCGCCGCAGGGGAATTGGGGTCACAGTAGATCAGATCGGTCGAGCCAAATTCAAAATCATCGCGCAGATCATTTGTCGTAACCGCCTCGGAAAGAGGGATCACGTCCTCCGACAACATCGTATTGTCACCGTTCCACCAATGGCTGTTGCGGCGAAGCTCGCTGCCCTGTCTGACATACGGGCCGCTTCCGATCGGATACGACTCCTGCAAGGTCTCGGTTTTCAAAATCGGCACATCGAGCATCAGACAGAAGTTTTCATACGGCTGGATCAAGCCGATGGTCAGCGTGCCGTCATCCTCGCTTCTGACATAGCTGATATTCTCCAAACGCGCCTTGTACATGCTGCTTTTCATCGCCGCGTTGATGCTCTCGCGCACATCCTCCGCCGTCAGGGGCGTTCCGTCGCTGAATTTGACGTTGTCAAGCAGCTCAAATCGATAGGTCATGCCGTCATCGGACACGCGGAAGCTCTTGCACAAAACCGGCACCGCGCGGAATTGGTTGGAAACAATGAACAGGCTCTCATACAGCAGGGAGAACATTGCACGGTTGGCAGTAGCGGTGCAGGTGAGCGGATTTAAGCCGTATTCGGGCAGATACGACAGCCCAAATTCGTCATGCTCCTTGACCGCTACGGGCGCTTGGGTCGTTTCGATCTCTTCGTAGATCTGCGCAAGGGTCTGTGTCGATTCCTCGCTGTCAACGTTGCAGCCGCACAGCAGCGCAAGCGAAAGGCATAGGGCAATCAGCTTCTTCACCGCACTTCTCCTTTCAGCATAATGACTCCTGCAAGTGAACCGCGCGCATTACCCACGCGGCGATGCGACCAAAAGCGCATCGGCTCGCAGGCGGTGCACTCGTGTGCAATGTCAATCGTCTCCACACCTGCGCGACGGAGCCAAATGGCGTTAATTTCTTTTAGGTTTACATAATATTTTTCTCCATCCTGACGGAGGGCAGCTTCCGCCTCTTGACCGAGAGCCTCACGCATCGCTTGAGGCACATCGGCATCGGTCTGAAAGCAGCATTGCGAAATACACGGTCCGATGGCTGCACGGATGTTTTTCGCCTGGCAGCCAAATTCTTCGCACATTTTTTTAACGGTCTTTGCCACAATGCCCAAAGCCGTACCGCGCCATCCGGAATGTGCCGCACCGATGGCTCGTCGGACGGGATCATAGAGCAGAACCGGCGTGCAGTCGGCAGAAAACACGGTCAAAGCCACATTTTCCTCATCCGTCACGAGAGCATCGCAGCCGTTTTCCGTCGGGACGATCAGCCCTCTGCCGCGCTGCGCCGCACCGACACGCTCGACGATGTCGGAATGGATCTGCATGGTAAAAACCGTATCTTTCGGCTTGAAGCCCACGGCATTTCCCAAAATTTCATAATTTTTCAGCACATTTTTCGGGCGGTCTCCACGGTGCACACCCAAATTCAGCGATGCAAGGCTTCCCTCACTGACACCGCCGAAGCGCGTGGAGAAGCAGTGGACGGTCTCGATTGCCTCGCTCGTCAGATATTCCAAGGTGCCGACTCGGTTCGTAATCATTTCGCCTCATCCTTATCCCGCCAGCAATGCTTATCCTTCTTGCCGCTGCCGCACGGACACGGGTCGTTCGCGCCGACCTTGACCTTCTTCACCACAGGCTGCTTCTTTACTGTCTTGTCGCCGCCGGTGCCCGTGATCTTGGCAACCTGCTTGCGCTTCAATTCCTCATTCGTGCGCAGGCGGACACGGTACAGGCGGCTGACCGTCTCCTCGCGGATGGCGTTGATCATGCCGTCAAACATCGCAAAGCCCTCGCGCTTATAGGCAACGACGGGATCGACCTGACCGTAGGCACGCAGACGGATGCCCTGCTTGAGATCGTCCATCGCGTCGATATTGTCCATCCAGAACTCGTCAACAACCTGCAGCATGACGATGCGCTCGATCTCGCGCATCTTCTCGGGGGTAAATTCCGATTCGCGCTTGGCGTAAGTTTCGTCAAAGAGCCTGCGCAGCTCGGTTTTTGCCTCTTCCTTGTCCGTTTCCTCCGTGGGAGCAAAGGCACCGACAGGGAAATAGATCCCCTCGAACTTCTTTACCAATCCGTCAAGCTGCTCACGTGCCGCATGGGCTGCGCCGCCGTAGGAATCCTCGACCTCGGTCTCGATCACATGGTCGATCATGCCGCCGATGGTCGCAGACAGATCCTCACCGTCAAGCACCTGCCGGCGCTGCTTATAGATCACGCTTCTTTGCGTGTTCATCACGTCGTCATATTCCAGAACGTTCTTACGCGACTGGAAGTTGCGGCTCTCAATGGTCTTCTGCGCATTTTCGATGGCATTGGAGAGCATTTTGGCATTGATGGGCGTATCCTCATCGACACCAAGCGTGTTCATCATGCCCATCACGCGCTCCGAGCCGAACAGACGCATCACATCATCCTCTAAGGACAGGAAGAATCTCGTTTCGCCGGGGTCGCCCTGTCTGCCGGAACGGCCGCGGAGCTGATTGTCGATACGGCGCGACTCATGGCGCTCCGTGCC
>CAYVLD010000167.1:0-3515 GCA_964452205.1 uncultured Oscillospiraceae bacterium | reverse complement strand
GGCGGCAAAACGGATCGTCAAAGCCCTCCATACCGACTTCGTCGCCGTAATAGATACTCGCCATGCCCGGAAGCGTGAACTGCAGGAAGGCCGCCAAGCGTAAACGCCTGAGCGCAAGCTCTCTGGCCTTCTTGGACAGGTAACGTTCTGCCTTTTCCTCCTTATCACCCTCGAAGTCATCGCCCAACAGGGTCAAAATACGAGGTGTATCGTGTGTGCCGAGCAAATTCATCACACAGGGCAGCACCTGCGGCGGATAATTCTCCGCAATGGTCATAATGCTCTCACCGATGCGGCGGCCGTCATCTCGTCCCAGAACAAAATCAATGATCGCATTGCGCCACGGATAGTGCATGGTAGAATCCAGCTCCGCATCGACAAAATAACGGCGAGAAACACCATACGAACGCTTATTGGAGGCATCCTCCCAGACCTCACCGATCAGCAGAGCATCGGGATTGATCCGGCGCATGCGCTCCTTGAGCGGCTTGACAAATTCATCGGGCAGCTCATCGACCACATCCAAGCGGAAGCCGTCGGCACCGAGCTTCATCCACTTCTCGATGACGGAATCCTCATCGGCAAAGATAAAATCCATATAACTCGGAGTAACCTCTTCGACATTGGGCATATTCTCCATACCCCACCAAGAGTCATATTGGTCGGGATAGCGATGGAAACGGTACCATTCACGGTAACACGAGCCCTCCCGTGAGACCGCGCCGCTGCCAAAATAACCATCGACATCAAAATAGATGCTCTTACTGCCCGTATGAGAGAACACGCCGTCTAAAATGATGCGCATATCCAGCGCATGCGCCGCTTTGCAAAGCTCGGCAAAATCCTCCTCGGTGCCGAGCATCGGATCAATGCGCTTATAATCCGCCGTGTCATAGCGATGGTTGGAAAATGCCATAAATATCGGATTTAAATAGATAATACTTACGCCCAATTCTTTCAAATACGGCAGCTTTTCCTGTATGCCGCGCAGATTGCCGCCGTAGAAATCGCTGCACCAATTGCCATGCTCATCGGCGGTATAGCGCGGCGTTTCGGTCAGATCCTCATGAATATGGAACGGTCCGAGCTTATCGTTTAAGTCACACTCGCCTGCTTTATGAAAACGGTCGGGGAAAATCTGGTACATCACCGCGCCCTTGGCATAGTCGGGTGTAACAAAATCCGCCGGAATAAAGCTGACCTGCCATTTTTCTCCGTCTTCCATATTCGTTCCGTTGCCCTGCTTATAAAGGCGGAAGGAATCGTTTTCCTTGAACACACGAAACCAGTAAAAATACAGGCCGCTGTCCAATCGCAGCTCGCCCTGCCAGATCTGATATTTTCCCTCGCGCTGCACAGCCGTCATCGGGATCTCATCGATGATCTGATCGTCGGTGTTTTCCAAAACCAGGCTTACTCCGACGGCACCGCAGACATCGGGGACGTGAATCTTCAGAATACAGCGCTCCCCCGTTCGGACTGTGCCGAACGGGGTCTTGTGCTGTTCTTTTCTGCTGTCAAATAATATCCTCATTACAGATACCAAATATCGTTGACATACTCCTGCACCGAACGGTCCGAGGAGAAAATGCCTGCTTTTGCAATATTGATCAAGGACATCTTGCCGAACTTCTTTGCATCGCGGTAGGTTTCCGCAACCTCACGCTGCGCTCTGCAGTAGTCGGTAAAGTCCGCAACTGTCATAAACGGGTCTGCCGTACCGAAGCGGTTGGTCAGGAGGCACGCAACCAGATCGTCAAAGCGCTGTCCCAGAATGCCCGAGGTCAGCATATCCAAAACCGCCTGCAGCTCGGGCGTCAGGAACTCGTTGGGATTGTAGCCGCGCTGCCACAGCGCCTCGGTCTCATGCGCCTTCATACCGAACAGGAAGATGTTTTCATCACCGACCTGCTCATGGATCTCAACGTTTGCGCCGTCGAGCGTACCGATGGTAACCGCACCGTTGATCATCAGCTTCATGTTGCCCGTACCGGAAGCCTCCTTGCCGGCAACGGAGATCTGCTCGGAAATATCTGCCGCAGGGATGATGATCTCTGCCAGAGATACCTTATAATCCTCTAAGAAGACGACCTTCAGCTTGTCACGCACATCCGCATCGTTATTCACGAAGTTGGAAACCGCAACGATCAAGCTGATGATCTGCTTGGCCCGAATGTAACCTGCAGAAGCCTTTGCGCCGAAGATGAAGGTACGCGGGACATAATCACCCTTTGGATTCGCCTTGATCAGGCGATACAGGTGCAGAACATGCAGGATATTCAGAAGCTGACGCTTATACTCATGCAGACGCTTGATCTGAATGTCGAAAATCGAATCCGGATCAACGCGGACACCGTTCTTCTCCGCGATATAAGCTGCCAAACGCTCCTTATTCTTACGCTTGATCGCACGCAGATCGGCAAGCACCTTCTCATCATCCTGATACTTCAGCAGCTTCTCCAGCTCACGGGCATCGCGTTTAAAGCCGTCGCCGATCAGATCGGTCAAATACTCCGTCAGTCCCGGGTTGGACTGGCACAGCCAGCGGCGGTATGCAATACCGTTGGTGACATTCATAAAGCGCTCAGGCGTAATGTTGTAATAGTCGCGGAAAATACCGTTCTTCAGAATGTCGGTATGCAGCTTAGAAACGCCGTTGACCTTATGGCAGGCCGCAAGACACAAATTCGCCATGCGGATCTCGTTATTGGCGATGACTGCCATATAGTCGATCTTGCCCCAGTCATTGGGATAGATCGCGCTGAGCTGCTCGACCAGGCGGCGGTTGATCTCCACGCAAATCGAGAACACACGCGGAAGCTGCTCACGGAACAGATCGACATTCCAGCGCTCAAGTGCTTCGCTCATAACGGTATGGTTGGTGTAAGAGAGCGTCTTGCAGGTGATCTCCCACGCCTTTTCCCAGCCGTACTCGTGCTCGTCAATGAGCAGGCGCATCAGCTCCGGCACGCAAAGCGCCGGATGCGTGTCATTGATGTGAATGGCGACCTTGTCTGCCAAATTGTCATAGGTATGATACTTCTTAAAATGCTTTTTCAAAATGCTCTGCAGAGAAGCCGAGACCAGCAAATACTGCTGCTTCAGACGCAGACGCTTGCCCTGAATATGGTCATCGGCAGGATAGAGAACCTTGGAAATGGTCTCTGCCATTGCATTTCTCTCAAGCGCACGGACATAATCGCCGCGTGAGAAGGCCGCCATGTCGAAGCTCTGCGGCAGCTTTGCGCTCCACAGGGTCAAGCGGTTTGATGCCTCGCTGTCGTAGCCGGAGATAAACAGGTCATGCGGAACCGCAATAACGGAATTATAGCCGACCTGTGCGACCTTGAATCGACCGTTATCGACCCATTCACGCACCTCGCCGCCGAATTTGACCTCAACCGCATCGTCCTCACGGGCACGCAGCCACACATCGCCCATTTCGAGCCAGTTGTCGGGAAATTCCATCTGCCAGCCATCGACGATCTTCTGGCGGAAAATGCCAAACTCATAAC
>CAYVLD010000166.1:0-3578 GCA_964452205.1 uncultured Oscillospiraceae bacterium | reverse complement strand
TACTTGCCCGAGCAAATGCGCATAAAGGCAAGACGGTCACGGTGCGCTTTGTTCATGTTTGCCTGAATTTTGAAGACAAATGCTGAAAAATCAGAAGAAAAAGTGTCGATTTCTCCGCAGTCCGCAACTCTCGCAAGAGGCGGCGGAGTCATCTGCAAAAACGCCTCCAAAAACGGCTCAACGCCGAAATTGGTCAATGCAGATCCGAAGAAAACCGGTGAAAGCTCGCCCTTGCGAACCTCATCCATGTCAAATTCTCTGCCGGCGCCCAGCAGCTCAACGTCCTCCTGAAGCTGATTCCAGCGGCTTTCCCCGATCATCTCACCGACGATGGGGTCGTCCAGAGCGACTTCCATTTTTTCCGCGCGCTTCTTGCCCGAAACGCCGGAGAAAAAGTTGATCTGACTCTTTTGACGATCGTAAACGCCCTGAAATTCCTTACCGCTGCCGATCGGCCAGTTGACGGCGTAGGTCTCAATGCCCAGCTCACGTTCCAGCTCGTCGAGCAGGTCGAACGGATCCTTGGTTTCGCGATCCATTTTGTTGACAAACGTAAAAATGGGAATGTGGCGCATCGCGCAGACCTTAAAGAGCTTTCTCGTCTGCGCCTCGACACCCTTCGCGCCGTCGATGACCATGACCGCGGAGTCCGCAGCCATCAGGGTTCGATAAGTGTCCTCGGAAAAGTCCTGGTGTCCCGGGGTGTCCAAAATGTTGATGCAGAAGCCTTCGTATTGAAACTGCATGACAGATGACGTGACGGAAATGCCACGCTGCTTTTCGATCTCCATCCAGTCGGAGACGGCAGCGCGTGCATTTTTCTTACCCTTGACCGCGCCTGCCTGTGCAATCGCTCCGCCGTAGAGAAGGAATTTCTCGGTTAAGGTCGTTTTGCCGGCGTCGGGGTGCGAGATGATCGCAAAGGTGCGGCGCCGGTTGATCTCATTGACTAAGGTTGACATATATGCCTCCGTTATTTTCATGTTCACGATATATTAACACAAATTTCTGCGAATTACAATAGTATTTGTTGCAAAGAGTGTGCAGTTTTGTTATAATATATGTATTATCGAACGGAGGAACTTTTTATGAATTGGATTCTTACCCTTTTGACTGCCGCGACCGAGGCAGCTTCTGAGACCGCACAGCAGAGCACATCAATGGATACGATCGGCATGCTGGACATTTTGCTGATGGTCATGCTTTTTGGCTGCGGTATTTATTCGCTTTATACCGTCATCAAGCTGCGCCGTACCTACTACCTCGAGCCGAATAAGTTCCTTTATCCTGCCAACTGTAAGCCCGAGGATTGCTTAGACGCAGACGGCTTTATCGATTACATTCTGCCCAAGCTGACGATCTGCGGCATTTTGTGGCTGCTCAGCGGCATCGCCTTTGCGGTGAACAATTATGTGCTGAAGTTTGAAGGTTGGCTTGTCTATACGCTGACCATCATTGTGCCGGTTGCGCCGTTTGTCTGGTATATGTTCATTCAGCGCAAGTCCGCGAAAGAGTTCTGGGGCGTATGAAAATCGTAATTTTGGATGGGTTTGCCTCGAATCCCGGTGATTTAAGCTGGCAGGAGTTAGAAAAATACGGCGAAGTGACGGTGTACGACCGCACAAAGCCTGAGGAAGTCGCATCTCGCATTGACGGCGCGCAGATCGTGTTGTTGAATAAAACGCCGATGAGCGCGGAGAGCATTGAAAATGCTGCATCCTTGCGGATGATCGGCGTTCTGGCCACGGGCTACAACATCGTTGACACGGCTGCGGCAAAGCGCTGCAATGTTGCCGTGTGCAACGTGCCCGGCTATTCAACCTATGCCGTGGTGCAGATGACGCTGGCACTTCTGCTGGAATGTACGCAGCAGGTTGGTTTACATAATGCCCAAGTGCACGACGGCGCGTGGCAGCGCAGCCCCGACTTCTGCTTTTGGAAGGCTCCGCTGACGGAGCTTTGGGGAAAAACCATTGGAATTGTTGGCTTTGGAGCGATCGGTAGTGCCGTCGCCAAGGCAGTGCGGGCGCTCGGCATGCG
Source organism: uncultured Oscillospiraceae bacterium (assembly GCA_964452205.1). Classification (GTDB taxonomy): domain Bacteria; phylum Bacillota; class Clostridia; order Oscillospirales; family Oscillospiraceae; genus JAZOXB01. Next base: position 1,538 of record CAYVLD010000166.1, on the reverse strand, counting down.
CGTGCTGTTTACGGCGAGAACGCCTCGCGACGATAAGGATTATGTAAACCTAGAAACGCTGCTGGAGCGAAGCGATGTTGTGAGTCTTCACTGTCCGCAGACGGCGCAGAATCTGAACATGATCAATGCGCAGAGCCTTGCGAAAATGAAAGACAGCGCAATTTTGATCAACACAGCAAGAGGCGGTCTGATCGACGAGGAGGCCGTGTGCGATGCGCTGGAACGCGGTAAGCTTGCGTATTACGCCGCCGACGTGGTTTCCAAGGAGCCGATCTCGGCGGATAATCCGCTGCTGCGTGCTAAAAATTGTATCCTTACGCCGCATATTGCATGGGCGCCGAAGGAGACCAGAGAGCGTTTGCACCGCATCACAGCGGAGAATATCCGAGCTTTTTTGGAAGGCGCACCGCAAAATATCGTAAATCCGTAACAAATTTTTACATTATACCAATCTTGCGCCGGCAGGGACGCTGTCATCAAGCATCACGACTTGCAGCTTATCGCCGCGTTCGGCAGACAGAATCATGCCGCACGATTCCTGACCCATCATCTTTCTCGGCGGCAGGTTCGTGACTGCGACCAAGGTCTTTCCGATGAGCTCTTCCGGCTTATAATACTTTGCAATGCCGGAAAGGATCTGGCGCGGTGTGCCGGTGCCGTCATCGAGGGTGAATTTCAAGAGCTTTTCGGATTTCTTGACATTTTCGCACGTCAAAACCTTGACGACGGTCATCTCAACCTTGCAGAAATCATCAAAGCAAATGGACGGCAGGGGTTCGGGCAGCGGATCCTCCTTGGGCTCTTCGGGCTTGGCATTGAGCTTCTCCAGCTCCTCAAGCTCCTTGGCAGCGTCGATTCTGGGGAAGAGGGCTGCTCCGGCGGTGACCGTGGCATCAGCCTTCAAGCCGCCGTAGCTGCACAGGCTGTCCCAATCATAACGCTCGGCACCGATGCGGCGCATGATCTCCTGCGCGGTTGCAGGCATGAACGGCTGCAAAAGTCCTGCGCAGATGCGTACGGTTTCGAGCAGATTGTACATGACCTTCGCCAAACGGGGACGGTTGCTTTCGTCCTTTGCCAAAACCCAGGGTGCATTTTCGTCAATATACTTATTGGCACGGGAGATCACGCTGAAAATTTCGCCCAAAGCGTTCTGGAAGGCGTAGCTTTCCATCTGCTTTTCGTACTTTTCGGAAAGCCGGGAGGCGAGCTTGACCAATTCGGCATCCTTCTCGGCATCTTCCAACTGCTCGGAAGGCAGCGTGCCGCCGAAATATTTCTGCACCATTGCAACCGTTCTGGAAACGAGGTTGCCCAAGTCATTTGCCAGATCGGTGTTAATGCAGGAGATCAGCAGCTCGTTGGAGAAATTGCCATCTGAGCCGAACGGGAACGAGCGCAGCAGGAAGAAACGCAGCGCATCGACACCGTAGCGATCGGCCAAGACCTGCGGATCAACGACATTGCCCTTGGATTTGGACATCTTGCCGCCGTCCAGCAGCAGCCAGCCGTGACCGTAGACCTTCTTGGGCAGGGGC
>CAYVLD010000165.1:0-3579 GCA_964452205.1 uncultured Oscillospiraceae bacterium | reverse complement strand
GCTGCTTGACCCGGACGGCTTTGCCGCATATCTGAAGGAGCAGAAAATCAATCAACAGTTTGTGACAACGGCGCTGTTTAACCAGTATGTCAGTTGTAATGCAGCCATGTTTGACGGCGTAAAAAGCATCGCCTTCGGCGGCGAACGAGCCTCGGAGGAATGTGTCAGGCAGCTTTTGACAAGGAATCCGAGCGTGCAGCTTACCAATGCCTATGGCCCGACGGAATCGACGACGATCGCCGTGCGCTATAAGATCGAGGGTGCGCCGAACGGAGCACTTCCAATCGGAAAGCCGATCCATAATACGCAGATCTATATTCTGCAGGGGATGCAGCTTTGCGGCATCGGCGTACCGGGTGAGCTGTGCATTGCAGGCGACGGCTTGGCAAAGGGGTATTTGAACCGCCCCGAGCTGACGGAGGAAAAATTCATCCCGAACCCCTACGGGGAGGGAAGAATGTACCGCACCGGCGACTTGGCAAGATGGCTGCCGGACGGAAATATAGAATTTTTGGGAAGGATCGATGAACAGGTCAAGATTCGCGGCTTCAGAATTGAGCCGGGCGAGATCGAGAGTGTTTTAAGAGGTGTTGAAGGCGTGCTCGACTGCGCCGTGATCGTGCGCAAGGAGGCAGGAGACAGCGTGCTGTGTGCCTACGTTGTGGGAACAGAGCGTGAAAACCTGCAAGATGAGCTGCGGCGCAGTCTGCCTGAGTATATGATTCCGACCCATATCGCATATATCGAAAAAATCCCCCTGACGACCAACGGCAAGCTGAATAAGAAGGCATTGCCGCAGATCGAGGGGAAGAAGCGCGAATATACCGCCCCCGGAGATGAAACGGAAGAAGCCGTCTGCCAAGCAATGTGTAAGGTGCTTGGGATTGAAAGACTGGGTGTTTTCGACAATTTCTTTGAAAACGGCGGACATTCGCTGAAAAGTGCGCAGCTTGTTAATTTGCTGCGCGGCAGTATCACGATCAAGGATGTGTTCGAGCTGAAAACGGCGGCAGCCTTGGCGCAGCGCATCCGCGGCAGCGTAATCGAGGAGAAAAACGACGGCATTGAAAGAACCGAGGACGCACCGTATTACGCAATGAGTGATGCGCAAAAACGCCTGTTTATCTTCGAGCAGATCGATGAGACGAAGCGAAATTATAACGTGCCGCATTGCTTCCGCTTGACAGGAAATTTCGATGAAGCGCGTGCAACTGCAGCATGGAAGAGCCTCATTGCGCGGCACGAGAGCCTGCGCACCACGTTTGAAATGAACGGCGAGGAGTTTAGGCAGATCGTGCACGCCGATGCGCCGTTTGCCTTTGAGCATCAAAGCATCGGAAACGATTCGATCGAAAAAGAGATGGATCGCTTCCTGCGGCCGTATGATTTGACCAAGCTTCCTCTTCTGCGCGGTGCGATTGCGGAGGATGCGGCGCAAAATCGCTGGCTGCTGCTGGACTTCCACCATATTATCGTCGACGGACAAAGTGCCGAGGTGCTTTTGGAAGAGTTTGAGGCGCTTTATAACGGCAAAACGTTGGACAAAGCAGCCCTTCAGTACCGCGACTATTCCGCATGGCTTGCAAAGAAGGATGTAAACGCGCAGGAGCGCTATTGGTTAGAAGCCTTTGCGAACGAACAGCCGGATAACGACCTGCCTCTGGATCATAAGCGAACGGAGGACAGTGCGCACGAAGGCGCGCTGACACAGCATACGCTGAAAATAAAGCAGATACAGGTGGAAGCATTCTGTGCAAGGTGTGATGTGACACCGTATGTGTTCTTTACGGCAGCGCTTTCTGCAATGCTGGGCAGCTATTATGATACGGACGATGTGACACTCGGTACACCCGTTGCGTGCAGAACACACGCCGATGCGGAGCGGATCGTCGGAATGCTCGTCAATACGCTGCCGATCCGCAGCTATCCTAAGGGAGAAAAAACATTTACAGATTATCTGCGCGAGGTCAAGCAGACCGTTTTGGGCGCGCTGGAAAATCAGGAATATCCGTTCAATGCGCTGACAGAAAAGCTCAAAGCCCGGCGACCGATGGGCAGAAATCCGCTGTTTGACGTGTTCTTCAATTACTTTGATACGAATACGATGCGCACGCTCAAGGGAGAAGGCTTTGAGGCGCAGCAATGCGAGACCAACATCGGCGCAGGAAAATTCGATGCGGTAGTTGATGTGGTGCTGCAAGACGGCGGTTATGCGCTTGTGTGCAATTATAAGCCGTCGCTGATCGAAGAGGGGACAGCAAGGAGAATGCTGTGTCACTTTGAAAACCTGCTGACATCAGCCCTTGAGCACGGCGAAGCAAAAATAAAAGACCTTCAAATGCTGAGCGAGGACGAGCAGGAGCAAATCCGCAGCTTCTGCCGCGAAAAAGCGTATGACGAATCGCAGACCTTTGTCTCTCTGTTCAGAGCGCAGGCAAAGCAGCAAGGTGAGAAGATCGCCTTGGTCTGCGCAGAGGAAAAAGTAAGCTATGCGCAGCTTGATGAGCTGACCGACCGCACAGCATCTGCCTTGATTAGAAAAGGTATTGAGAAGGAAGAGACCGTCGGTGTGATGGCAGGCGCAGGAACGGCGGCGTTCATCGGAGCCATTGGCGCGATGAAGGCAGGTGCGGCATATATGCCGATCGATCCGCTGTATCCGAAGGAGCGAATTGCATATATGCTCGAAAAGAGCAGATGCAGAGTGATCCTGTCGGAAACCAAGACGGAAACCGACACAGCGGAGGTGCTTCCGATCTCCGAGGCAGTAGAAGCAGAAATCACACCGCTGCCTGAGATCGGGGGCGAAGAGCTTGCGTATGTGATCTTCACTTCCGGCTCTACCGGAGAGCCGAAAGGCGTTATGGTAGAGCATCGGGCGCTGAATAATCTGATCCAATGGCATAACGAGTATTACAAGATCAAGCCGGAGGATAAGACGACGAAGTATGCAGGCTTCGGATTTGATGCCTCGGTGCATGAGATGTATCCGCAGCTTGCAGCCGGAGCGCAGATCCATATCATACCGGAGGAAATGCGTATGGATCTGCCTGCAATACAGGCGTATATTGAAAAAGAGCGGATCAATGTCGGATTCTTCCCGACACCGGTGTGTGAGCAGTTTGCCAAGCTGCGGACAACGGCGCCGGAGAAGGTGATCACGGGCGGCGATAAGCTAAAAACGTATGCAAAGGATTACACGATCTATAACAATTACGGTCCAACGGAGGGTACCGTACTTTCGACCGTGTTTAAGGTCGACCGAGGGTATGAAAACATTCCGATCGGAAGACCGATCGAGAATGTAAAGGTACATATCGTGAGCCGAGACGGAAGAATGCGCCCGATTGGCATGGCAGGAGAGCTGTGGCTGTCAGGCAAGCAGCTTGCGCGCGGCTATATCCACGACGAAGAGCGGACAAGGGAGCGCTTCATAGAGCATCCGCTTTACGGAAGGGTGTATAAAACCGGTGACGTCGGACGATGGCTGCCTGACGGCAACATCGAGTATCTGGGCAGAAATGATGACCAGGTCAAAGTCCGCGGCAACCGCATCGAGCTTTCCGAAATCGAGGCGGC
>CAYVLD010000164.1:0-3595 GCA_964452205.1 uncultured Oscillospiraceae bacterium | reverse complement strand
CCTTCTGCTCCTCGGTCAGATCGGCATTGACGAGGTTCTCGGTGTTGTAACCGAGATGAATTTGTGCTGCTGCGCCGTAGTTCAGCATGTCAGCGCACATGGTAATGAAGCTGAGGTTGGTATCGAGCTCATATTCAGGCTCGGTGCTTTCGACTGCACCGCAAACGCAAGTGCCGTCAACATAGCTGTGCGCTTCACTTGCGGAGTAGTCACAATTCGAGCAAGAGACAATGTGATTCTCACCATTGTCGGTGTAGACATAAGCATGACCGGACGCAGCTTCACCATTCGTTGTGTAGCTATCGCCACAAGCAGAGCAAGTATACAGAATGTAACCGTCTTCCGTACAGGTTGCGCCAACGCTCTTAATTTCATAGCTGTGGCCTAAAGCAGCGATCTCTTCCTGCGCTACTAGAACCTCGTTGCAGACAGAGCAATGAATCTGTGATTTCATTGTAACACAAAATGGCTTCGCTTTGTAGCTTTATCGAAAAGAGCGCTTCGCCTCTTTTGATTTGAGCTTATGCGCGTTCTGCCAAGAACGCGTCGATCTCAGCTCTCGTCGGCATTGCGGGGGTTGTTCCCATACGTTGTACGGACAAAGCTGCAAGTGCCTGTGCAAAACGAGCCGCTTCCCAAATATCCTTTCCTTCCGACAGCGCAGTCAAGAAGCCGCCGTTAAATGCATCGCCTGCACCTGTGGTATCGATCGCCTTGACCTTGAAGCAAGGAATGATCTCTGAGCGATCCTTGGTTGCAATATACACGCCGCGGCTTCCGAGGGTGATCAGAACATTTTCAACGCCCTTGTCAAAGAAGACCTTCGCAGCGCAGTCGGCGCTCTCCGGATCGTTGACAGCAACGCCTGTAATCTCTTCTGCCTCAACCTCGTTGGGAGTGACAAGGTATGCACCGTTTAAGAACTCGTCTGTCATGGGCTGGTAGGGAGCGGTGTTGATAATTACCTTTACACCGGCTTCCTTTGCCATCTTGACGACCTTCTCGTTCGCATCCTGATTAACCTCCAACTGAACCAGAAGGTATGCAGAAGACTTAATTTCATCGGCAACTTTTGCAATATCCTCATCCGTGATGGTGCTGCAGGCACCGGGGACGATAACGATCTCATTCTGACCGGTGTTTTCATCAACAAGAATCAATGAGACCCCCGTTGCAACCTCACCGTTATAGAAGAGGTAATCCTTCGACAGGCCAACCTCATCCATCGCATCGGTTGCAACCTTGCCCATGGAATCGGTGCCGATTTTTGTGATCATAACAACATTACCGCCTGCCTTATGCGCCGCAATGCCCTGATTAAAGCCCTTGCCGCCTGCTCCCTGCATAAAGCAAGAGCCCTTGACGGTCTGCGCAGGAGCCGGAAGGCGCGGTGTTCGTGCCATAAGATCAACAACAAAGCTGCCAAAAACAGCAACTTTCTGATTCATATCAATCAACCATTCGGCCGCTTTGCGTCCGCACAAATAGAGATGAAAGAGTGCAGATAAGCGACCGCCTTTCTTATAAAATAGACTTGAGGAGAATGCACGCTGCAACGTACGGAGAAGTGAATCGTAGATTGCATCCCAAACTCAAAACAGTATATCAATCAGTGATACTATGCGCTGAAGTTTGAGCGCATTGCCAAGCGTCGTGGCAAGAAGCGGGCCATTATTACCATTGCCAGAATGATTCTGACCGCAATTCATTCAATGTTCTGCACCGGTGAAGTTTGGAACCCGGTTGGCCTTTTTTTATTGATGCCCGAACATTTGAAGGAACAGCAGCTTGCAAAAGCAATTAAGCAGGCTACTCGCTTCCTTGAAAAGCAAGGGCTATCTATTTTTGTTATATACTTTGACCTTGCAAAATCGCTTGCTTGCAGGGGCGTTTTCGTGCGCCCTTTTGACATCTGTGCCGGACCGGTACTAACTTTCACACTAAAACCTCCGTAAAGTTTATTCATTCCGGGTAACAAATCTCTCAGATTCCTTGCCGTAAAGTTCGGCACATAATTCAGTTTTTCAACAGCGGTTAAATCTTAACATACATTAGCATTTTTCAGTTGTCAATACTGCAATTTTAATTTTGTATGTATCACCAAGTTTAAGAACAAGAAATTGTGCATGTTGTACCTCGGTCAAATGAAACAAACATCTCTGCAATTTGTATAAAATATATTGATATACCATTCATGTATTATATTATTTTCTTCGTTTTCTCTTATTCAACCTTGTAATTACAAGGAAACTATGCTATATTATTACCATCAAAAAAATCGTTAGAAAGGACTATGCAATATGAAAAACGATTTCAAATACATCATTCACAATAACGGTGACATTTCAAAGAAGGATCCTTCCAACGCCAAGAAAATGTTCCCGATTGAACGCGCTCGCGATGCACGCAAATTTCACCGTCAGATCCCTGACTACAAAATGACTCCCCTCGTAGCTCTGCCGAACCTTGCTCACCTCTTGGGCGTCGGCGGCATTTATGTCAAAAACGAGTCTGAGCGTTTACATATGAGTTCCTTTAAGGTCATGGGCGGCTCTTATGCGATCTATCGTTTGGTCAAGCAGCTTTTGGGCAAGGAAGATGAAGATCTTACATATGAGTACCTTGTGAGCAAGGAATGCCACGATGCCCTGGGCAATGTGGTTTTCTGCTCCGCGACTGACGGCAATCATGGCCGCGGTCTTGCCTGGGCCTGTCATAAACTCAACCATCCGTGTAAAATTTACGTTCACAGCGAAACCAGCCAGCCTCGTATCGATGCCATCAAGCGTTTCGGTGCGGAAGTGACCGTTGTTGACGGAAACTATGATGATGCCGTCCGTCGTGCTGCAGAAGATGCCGAGAAAAACGGCTGGTATGTCGTTTCCGACACCTCGTGGGAGGGCTATGAAGAGATCCCGACCTGGATCATGCAGGGCTACACCTCTATTCTCCTCGAAGCGCAGGAGCAGTTCACCGGTATGGGTATCGTTAAGCCGACGCATGTGATCGTTCAGGCAGGCGTTGGCGCAATGGCTGCAAGCGTCGTAGGCTTCTACAGCGCGCTCTTCCCCAACGATCCTCCCCTGTTCATTGTCGTTGAGCCGGACAAAGCTGCCTGCATTTACGAATCCATTGCTGCAGGCGACGGAAATTGCCATAGCGTAAAGGGTGACCTTGACACTATCATGGCCGGCCTTGCTTGCGGCGAGCCCTCTCCTATTGCGTTTGATATTCTGCTGAATAATGCCGACGTTTTCATTCAGACGCCCGATAACGTCGCTGCACGCGGCATGCGTATTTTGGGCTGTCCGCTTGCCGGCGATCCCATGGTTGTCAGCGGCGAGAGCGGTGCCGTTCCTCTCGGCACATTGTTCGCTCTGCAGACCGATGAGATCGACCCGAAATTGAAGCAAGTCTTGAAGCTGGATAAAAACTCACAGATCTTCATGGTCAACACCGAAGGCAATACCGATCCGATCGAATTCCGCAGAATCCTCTGGGACGGCAAGGATCCCGTTCCGAATGAGTTCCGCTATCAGAGTAAATAATGTGTACTGAACAACGCACAAGCCCTTGCAAGCCAAGGCTTCCAAGG
>CAYVLD010000163.1:0-3600 GCA_964452205.1 uncultured Oscillospiraceae bacterium | reverse complement strand
CAGGCCGGCTTTAAGATTCCGGTTGTCATCACCGTTTATTCCGACCGCAGCTTCACCTTCATCACCAAGACCCCCCCGACCCCGACCCTCATTCTGAAGGCCATCGGTCAGGACAAGGGCTCCGGCGTTCCCAACAAGACCAAGATCGCTACCATCACCAGCGCTCAGGTTCGCGAGATCGCTGAGAAGAAGATGCCCGACCTCACCGCTTCCACCATCGAAGCTGCTATGAGCATGGTCGCAGGCACCTGCCGCTCCATGGGCGTTACCGTTGTTGACTAATTTTTAAGTCGCTTGTCGAGGTCATTGACCTCAATATGTGGGAGGATTTTCATTTCCGCATCACCACTTTAAGGAGGATATAACATTGTTTAGAGGTAAAAAATATAAGGACAGCGCGAAGCAGATCGACCGCGCTGTGCAGTACGAAGCAGCTGACGCTCTGGCACTCGTTTGCAAGACCGCTCCTGCAAAGTTCGACGAAACTGTTGAAATTCATATCAAGCTCGGCGTTGACTCCCGTCACGCTGACCAGCAGGTTCGTGGCGCTATCGTTCTCCCGAACGGTACCGGCAAGACCCGCAAAGTGCTCGTATTTGCTAAGGATGCAAAGATCGACGAGGCAAAGGAAGCAGGCGCTGACTATGTCGGCGGCATGGAGCTCGTTGAGAAGATCACCAAGGAAAACTGGTTTGACTTTGATGTCGTCGTCGCTTCTCCCGACATGATGGGCATCGTCGGCCGTCTTGGTAAGGTTCTCGGCCCGAAGGGCTTGATGCCCTCTCCTAAGGCCGGCACCGTCACCCCGAACGTGGCAGCCGCTGTCAAGGAGATCAAGGCCGGTAAGATCGAGTACCGTCTTGACAAGACCAACATCATCCACTGCCCGATCGGCAAGGTTTCCTTCGGCGCTGAAAAGCTGAACGAAAACTTCTCCGCTCTGCTCGGCGCTGTCATTAAGGCAAAGCCCGCTGCAGCAAAGGGTCAGTATATCCGTTCCTGCGTCGTTGCTTCCACCATGGGCCCCGGCGTCAAGGTCAACACTGCGAAGCTGTAATTTGTTTCCAGAAAACGGAGGTGCTGTGCACCTCCGTTTTTGAATATTTGATGTGAAAAGAGCTGATAAAATGTTACATATTGATGAGAAATTCAAGGATAATTCCCCGGTGAAAACGGTGGAGAATATCAAAAGCATCCTCCGCCGAAACGGATTTGAAACGGTGGAGAAATGGACGGATTCCGGTATTTCGAATTGCTTTTCCAACCGCATTACGATTGCGGGAACGACTCTTGGCACAAACGGTAAGGGTGTGACCGAGGAGCTTGCGCGCGCCAGCGGCTATGCCGAGATGATGGAACGCCTGCAAAGCGGTTATATCGGCGGCATGTCGCTTCAGTTTGCCGATGTGCGGAAGATGAACCGCGAGGAGCTTCTGTGCGAGAGCGGAGAATATCTGGCTCTGATGGCTGAGAAGATCCGTGAAACGGAGGAGTATTCCATCACAGCCGAGGATCTTGCCGATATGAGCGTTGCTTACGGCGCTGTCGAGGCGTGTCAGGCAGTTCCGCTTCTTGATGTGATGAGCGGCAAGCCGGTTTATCTGCCTTACTTGACCTTGCGCTATCTCTACAGCTCTAACGGGCTTGCAGCCGGCAATTCTACCGAAGAGGCGATCGTGCAGGGCTTCAGCGAGATCGTAGAGCGCTATTGCCAGCGCTATTTCCTCTCCGGCAAGCTCACACCGCCCGATGTGCCCGAGGAATATTTAAAGCAGTTTGAAACGGCTTATTCCGTTATTGAGCAGGTAAGAGCTGCCGGCTTTACCGTGAGTGTGAAGGATTGCTCTATGGCAGAAGGCTATCCGGTCGTCGCTTCCGTGATTATCGATCCGAAAACCTGCGGAACGCGTATCATGTTCGGTTCGAGTCCTGTCTTTGAGATCGCGCTCGAACGCAGCCTGACAGAGGCGTTTCAGGGCTTCGGCATCAAATCCCTGCCGTTTATGAAGGGCGTGCATGTCGGAAGCAGCCTCACCGCGCACGAAATCAATTCGGCCTTCGTTGCAGGGCATACAAGCTATCCCATTGAGTTTTTCGCCTACGAGCCGTCGTTTGAGTTTCAGCCCTTTGATGATCGCAGCGGCCTGACGAATAAGGATCTGGTCGCTTACATCCTGCGGTATCTCAAGCGTAAAGGGCGCACGCTGCTTTTGCGTGACATGTCGCATTTTGGCTTCCCGACCTATCGGCTTATCGTTCCCGGGATGAGTGAGCTCGATACCTACGGTTTTGCCGGGGAAAACTCCAATTATCGACAGATTTTGAAGTTGATGTATGCTGCGCTGGATCTGAAGACGGCAAGCATCGAGGAGCTTCATGCCTACAAACAGCTCTATCGCGGCCAGCCGCATCTGCCGGGTGATGTACCGCACTTCTTTGCGATGACGAAAATTCCGCTGAACGTCGATGTGCGCAAGGGGCGTTTTCTGTCGCTTGTGAGCGCCGCATTTGCTGAGTGGAAAACAGGCGATATTGCCGAGGCATATCAGTACGCGCAGGCTGCGCTGCAATATGCACCGGCAACGCTGCAGACGTATTTCGGCTGCCTGTGCCGTATCATCGAAATGCTGCTGAAGCAGTACTCCCTGGACGAAGCAGTGCGATTGCTGCGGCGCTTTTACGATCCGATCATTCTCGAAAGCGCGCGCAGAAGCTGTGACGGCAAAAATCCGTTTGAGAGCTTTTTGGTCTCGTGCAATCGAGTTTGCGAGAGCTGCGCTTATGCAAAATATTGCCAATACACGACCAATAAAGCGGTGGAGGCACGCATCAATGCGGCTGTCGCAGCCTTTGATAATGATGCCGCGTTTGAAAACCTGCGCAAATTGATCGCGCAGTTGCAGGAATAAGAACAAAAAATGTTGAAATAATTCAAAAAAGTACTTGACAAATCCGATTTCTCTGCTATAATAGCTGAGGTTGCCAAAGACAGCAGGGGGCATTGAGCCATAAGTCCTGCCGAGGTTACACAGGATTTTTTGATAAGATTTTTGTGTCCTCATGTCTTTTGGCATGAGGATTTTTTTCGGAGGTGACACACATTGCCCAATATTAAGGTACTCGAAAACAAGAAGGCAATTGTTGATGCACTGGCTGACAAGCTGCAGGGTTCTTCCGCTGCTGTCTTCGTTGACTACAAGGGCATCAATGTCGCACAGGATACCGAGCTGCGCAATAAGTTCCGTGAAGCAGGCGTAGAATACACCGTCGTTAAGAACACTCTGACTCGTTTCGCCGCGAACAAGATCGGCTATAACCAGTTTGACGAAGTGCTCAACGGCACCACTTCTCTCGCCACCACCACCGGTGACCCCATTGCTCCCGCTCGTATCATTTGCGAATTTGCTAAGAAGAACAAGAACGTTCTGAAAATCAAAGGCGGTCTCGTAGAAGGTTCCGTCATGTCCGTTGACCAGCTCAAGGGCTTCGGCGAGCTTCCCTCCAAGGACGCTCTCATTGCTCAGGTCCTCGGTACGTTCCTGGCCCCCATCTCCTCTCTGGCATTTGTTCTTGATCAGATCCGCCAGCAGAAGGAAGGCC
>CAYVLD010000162.1:0-3623 GCA_964452205.1 uncultured Oscillospiraceae bacterium | reverse complement strand
GCCTTGGAAGCCTTGGCTTGCAAGGGCTTGTGCGTTGTTCAGTACACATTATTTATTCGTGAGCGTGGCAGTTTCAACTCGACAAAACGGAAGTTGGGATCTGCGAGCTGTTCTTGATTCACGAATCAAGCTCGGTATGGACGAACCGAAGAAGATCATCGAAGCTGCCGTGGGGGAAATCGTTAATATCGGCGTTGACCTTATTGATGATGCAATCGGTCAGCAAAAATACCTTACAGCCGAGCTTTTGTGCGACCATGTCCTCACCGACGTCGTTGCCGACCATCAGACATTCTTCGGGATTTAGTTCAAGCTTTTGGAAAATTTCGCGGTAATAATCCAAATTCGGTTTGCAGAAATGGCTGTTTTCATAAGTCGTGACCAGCTCGAAATCTTCTGTATTCAAGCCTGCCCAAGCAATGCGCTGCGTTGTGGCGACGGCAGGGAAGATGGGGTTGGTTGCAAGAACCAGACGATAGCCTTTTTTCTTGATCGCGGAAATCACCTGCGCCGCTTGCGGCGCAAAGCCGCACGAAACCTTCACCGCAGGGAAATCCGTGCGGTAGTATTCGTCAAATTTCGGCTCGTCTTTTCTGGAATTTTCTCCGAAAATGCTGTCAAAGCAATCCCAAAATGCCAGCTCATTGCTCTTGCTGCCGTCGTTTTTGATCATGGCGGCGGTGCCTGCCCAAATGCTCTTGACGAGCATCTTGGGATCATAGCCGTGGGGAAGCAATTTCTTCGAAAGGGTGCGCATATAAGCTTCAACAAATACATCCTGATCCATCGGCAGAAGAGTGCCGTCTAAATCAAATAAAATCGTTTTGATCATCCTGTGCCTCCGATTGTTTTTTGATAGTATACCGTATTTCTGCCCGAAATGCAAGAAAAAAGGGGCTGTAAAACAACTCCGATTTATGTCATCCTGACCCGCAAGGGGCACGCCGCATCCGCAGCGCTCGTTCCTCGCTGACGGCTGCGCAGGCGAAGGATCTTTAAAAGCTCCGAAATACTGCTTTTTTCCGGACTTTACAAAAGATTCTTCGGTCACTTCGTTCCCTCGCAATGACATAAGAAAGAGTTTTTTACAGTCCCTTCGTGCTTACTTCAGGAAAATGCGCTTGCCGCCGCGGTAGGGAAGTACCTTGCCGATGCGCTGAGCGGACAAAACGGCGCCCTTGAGCTCCTGCTCCATTGCGTCTGCATCCTCGGGATGCACTGCGATGAGAAGACCGCCCGAGGTCTGAGGATCATAAAGCATGTCCTGCACGGCAAGCTCGATCTCGCCCGGATCGACCGATTCTTCCGCAAATGTGCGGTTGCGGTACATACCTGCAGGCAGAATACCCATGCGTGCAAATTCCAGCGATTCTTCGATCAGATCGATCGATTGAGTGTCAATTTCAAGCTCGGTGTCGCTGCCCTGCGCCATCTCCAAGCCGTGACCCATGAGACCGAAGCCTGTGACATCGGTACAGGCGTGTACGCGGTACTTGACCATGACATCGCGTGCGGATTTGTTGAGCGTGGTCATCATCTTTTTGGCAAGTGCGGCGGTCTCGTCGGAAATCAGATCCGCCTTCTGTGCGGTGGTCAAAATGCCGATGCCGAGCGGCTTGGTCAAAAACAGCACGTCTCCGACCTTGGCGCCGGAGTTGGTCAGCAGTTTTTCGGGATGGACAAAGCCCGTGACGGCTAAGCCGTATTTCGGCTCATCGTCAAAGATGCTGTGACCGCCTGTGATGATTGCACCTGCCTCGTAAACCTTGTCATAGCCGCCGCGCAAAATGGCGTGAACCGCCTCCTTGGGCAGATTTTCGGGAACTGCCATGATGTTCAGAGCCAGCTTGGGTTCACCGCCCATGGCGTAAACATCGCTCAGAGCGTTGGTTGCGGCGATCTGACCGAAAATGTAAGGATCGTCGTCGATCGGTGGGAAAAAGTCCACCGTCTGCACCAGCGCAAGCTCCTCGGAAACCTTATAAACCGATGCGTCATCGGATTTGTCGAAGCCGACCAAAAGATTCGGGTCGGTATGAACGCGAATATCCTCCAGCAGCTTTGCCAGCGTGCCTGCGCCGACCTTCGCGCCGCAGCCGGCGCATTTTGCGAGCTTAGTCAGTTTAACGTCTTCCATTGAGAACCTCCGTAAAATGTAAGATTGCCTCTAAAACACCGCCGCCGATGGCAAGTGCCTTGTCCGAGATGAGATAACAGTAGCTTTTTTCGCCGCGCGGATCGACATCTCCCGATTTCATTCCCTTGTACACGGGCGTGCCGTCGGCAAGCAGACCGCGCAGAACGCCTGCGATTGTGCAGCGCATCGGCTCGCCGTTGACGGTGCCGGCGATGTCGCCCTCCTCGACCATTGCGCCGATCTCCAGCGTTTGGCGGAAAATGCCGTCAGCAGGTGCGCGCAGAACGCGCTCGCCGGCGAAGCCGCCGATCAGACCGGGGATGTTGGTGTTGGGGATGGGGCTGCCTTCCGTAATCATGCGCCCCAAGGTGTGACCGCGCATGGTCTCTACGCATGCGTGGCAGTCAACGCTTGCCGTAAAGCCCGGACCGACGCCGATAACACACGGCGCATGCGTAATTTTTGTGCCCAAATTCCGCTTGGCGAGGATGGCATCGACCACCGCATCGGGCTTTAGTGCAGCAATGCAGCTTGCCTCGGGGTCTGCCAAAACGGCAATGGAGCCACGCATTACAATGTCGGGAACCTGCTGTGTATTTTCGGCAAATTCCGCCGCGACATCCTCGACCTGCATTTTGCCGAACAAAATCGCCTGCGAGAAACAGACGGTGCGCCTTATGGCGGTCGGCTTCGGAAGATCGGTCATCACGACCTTAATTCCTGCGTGGTGCAGCCGCAAAGCGATGCCGGAGGCCAAATCGCCAGCGCCGCGGATCAGTACGAGCATAAAATTTCTCCTTTTTTCAATGATGCAACGACCGTCGGCTTCGGCAAAAGCTTTGCCAATTGCAGGGCGGCTGTTTCGTTGCCATCGGCTTGGTTGATGAAATATCGGTGCGCAAAAGCCTCTGTTTTCAGCGCAAGGGCAACGGCCTCGACCGTGGCGATCGGACTGCCTGTAAGTTCAAAAAAACGCTCGTGGCGATGCACAGCTTCTTCAATCGGAAGAAAAAGTCCCGATGCACCGACTACGCAGATTACCTGTGCGTTTTTTGGAATGATCGGCTCGTGGGCAAGGTGCGCCTTTAAGGGCAGATGCTTCGAGCCGTCTGCCTCAATTAAAATATAATCTGCCAAAAGCGACAGCTCTTCAAAGCGCTGCTTCGGCGCAGTCAGCTTGCCGTTTTCGCACGGCGTTCCGACGCACACACACGCATGCGGCTCGTGCAGCTCCTGCACCACAGGTATCTCCTGCGGCGGAAAAATATGGGTGGAGGTCGTGACGATCACGCGGCTTTTTTTTTGCAGCTCGTGCGCCAGACGCAGCATCAGACTCGTCTTGCCGCCGCTGCCGATGATCGCCGTCATTCCGCGCTCAATGTTCAAGATCTCTGCAAACATGCGGCTTCCTCCAAGCTTCCCGTTATTCTGTAAATAATGTGTACTGAACAACGCACAAGCCCTTGCAAGCCAAGGCTTCCAAGGC
>CAYVLD010000161.1:633-3664 GCA_964452205.1 uncultured Oscillospiraceae bacterium | reverse complement strand
CAGGTATGCCTTTTTTGTGAAAATCACAAAAGTGGCAAAACCCAGTAATATCAAGGGTTTTCAGCCCCTCGAAATAGTAGGTTGTTCTTTGGCGGTCGTGGCATCTGCTGCCATATCCTCAGACAAGTCTGTGATCGGGTCACCCTTGACCTGCATCATTGCCGCAGACCACGGCGTGCCGCTTGCTGCCTGCGGATATACGCCTTGCGTGTGATCAACGAAATATGGCGCAAAACCGTCGGCCTTTCGCTGCTCATCCGTCAGATCTCTTGTGAGCTGATGCACGATCGTTCCTACCATTTCGAGGTGACCCAGCTCTTCGACACCAATGTCTGTCAGAAGCCCTTTGAGCTCGGGGTACGGCATGGAATACCGTTGGGACAAATACCGCAAAGATGCTCCCAGTTCGCCGTCAGGTCCGCCGTACTGACTGATAATGATACTTGCGAGCTTCGGGTTACAGTTTTTGATTTTTACCGGATACTGAAGCTTCTTTTCATACACAAACATTTCTCAGCCCTCCCTGCGGTTTGCGGCATATTCCCAAGGCCACGGATCCTGCAGCCAAGTGTATTTATCGAACATGGCTGCGCCCTTTTGCGACAAAGGTCCGTGCATTTTCTCATATTCTTCTCGACCCTGCCTGTAAAGCTCAGCATAGCTGCGGAACAGATCAAAGGCATCCGTATCATCTGCGTGTGTATCCAAATATTCGCCAAGCTCCGTCAGCGCAAAGCTCAGCGCCTGCAGCTCATGCAGATGTGTTTCACTAAGCGTGCCCTCATTCACCATTCCCATATAAGGAAGGTCGAGTCCGGGAAAAAGTGTGCCTCTAACGACACCCTGCTTTGCGGGATAGGTGCGCGGATTGTTGCGCTGGAAGGGTACGAAGGGATTTGCCAGAGGTGCGTTTGACGGAAGGATACCTGTGGCATCATCACCGGCGGTGTTTTTTCTCTCGCGCGGTGTCAGATCTCTCATTGGCTGCATTCTCATTTCCAAGATGATTCCTCCTTTTTGAGGCATTCGCCTCTTTTCAGCCTATGCAGCAATGTTTTTCTGTGTTCCGTGTTTTTTCGCGCAAAATAAAAAACTGCCTTGAACGAATCAAGGCAGTTTTGCTATATAATGTGTACTGAACAACGCACAAGCCCTTGCAAGCCAAGGCTTACAGGGCTGTTTTGCGTTGTTCCGGTGCAAGGTTTTGGCGGTAAATCCCGCAGAAACCTTGCACCATTCGTCGGCGCATTGCGATGCACCAACGAATAAACACATTGAATACATGTCAAAATTCCACAAAAACGGTTTAAAAGAGCCGTTTTTGTGGAATTATGCGGCGATGCCGCATGAACAAGTCGCAACAGCGACTTATTCAGTAGACATTATATAGGAAGAGACGCGGTGATGGTAAGGGTCGTGTCGTCGTCGCAGGTGGCTTGAATTTTACCGTTATGGGCAGTGACGATCGCTTTTGCGATGGACAAGCCGATGCCGTAGCCGCCAGTTTCGGAATTATGAGAGGCGTCAATGCGGTAAAAACGGTCAAACAGCTTTGAAAGATCGCCTTTTTCAATGCGGTTGTGGGTACTGTTTCGAACCGAAAGCAAAATAATTGCGCCCTGCTTCTGCAGCGTCAAATCAATTTTGCTGTTTTGCGGAGAATATTTTAACGCGTTGTCCAAGAGGACCCCAACCAGTTGGCTCAGCGATTTGGCATCGCCGTCGTATGACAGCAGCGGCTCAATTTGTAAAGCAAGGGTCTTGTTTTGCATCTGCGCCAAGGGAATAAAGGAATCAGCGGCCTCGCTGACAACGTCGGAAAGAGGAAATTCTACCTTTTGCGGGCAATAGGAGGCTTCTTCCAGCTTGGCAAGCTCGACCAAATGATTGGTCAGCTCCTTTAGCCGTCCGGTCTGCTTCTGGATGTCTTCCAGCCATTCGTTGCTGCCGTATTCCATTTCCAAAACATCGGTATCGGCATTGATTATGGTCAGCGGCGTTTTCAGCTCATGGCCTGCATCGGTGATAAAGCGTTTTTGCTTTTCGTAGCTTTCGACAATGGGACGGATGATCCTGTTGGAGAAAAATGCGATCAAAACGAAGACAACGCCGAAACCGACAAAAGAGATGATAATGCTTGCGAACAGAAAACGATAAAAGGAGTCCAGACTCCTGCTGCAGTCGAGAAAGATCACAAGCACAGTTTCTCCGTCATCTATGGCAGAAAAACGAAAGTTTTTCAAAAAACCGGATTCTTCGCCGGAGGAATAGACTTCTTCTGCATACGCAATGGCGGCTTCGTGGCTGACGGAGAAAATTCTGCTGGTGTCCGTCTGCGAAACCTCGCCGCTGTCTGATTGAAGCATCACGGAAAAGAATCTGGTTTCAAAAGGTGTTTCGGGGGAAAGATTGGGTCGATTCGGTCGATTGTGTCCGGAGTCCGTGGGGAAATTGCCGTGATTTTCCGAAAGAACCTCCAGCAGCTCGTCTGCGTCCTGCACGACCTCGCCATAGTTTACGATATTGATTGCCGAAATAATGATGAGCAGCACGGATAAAAATGCTGCCATGGAGATCAAAATCAGCTTTTTTCTCAGCTTTTGAATCATGTGATAATCTCCAACGAATAGCCTGAATTTCTGGTGGCCTTAATTTGAATATCTGCATTCAGAGCGGCGAGCTTTTTTCGCAGATAGGAAATATAAACCCACACAACATTGATCTCTGTGTCGGTATCGTAGCCCCAAATCTTTTCCATAAAACGTTCGGTGGAAACCAAATTCTGCGGATGGCTGATCAGCGTTTGCATGATTTGAAATTCTTTGTTGGCCAGACGGAAAATGCCAAACGGAGAAGACAGCTCATACGTCGCTTGATCCAGCGTGACATTGCCAAAGGTCAGCTTTGTGCTGCAACTGTGCTGCGAGCGCGTCATTGCTCTCAAACGTGCGAGCAGCTCCTTCGTATCAAAGGGCTTGGTCAAATAATCGTTCGCACCGCTGTCAAGTCCGATGACCTTATCATCGATCCC
>CAYVLD010000161.1:0-623 GCA_964452205.1 uncultured Oscillospiraceae bacterium | reverse complement strand
CCCGATTTTGCCGTGAGGATCAGGATCGGTGTCGTGACGCCCTTGCCGCGCGCCTGCTTCAGCACACCGATGCCGTCGAGCTTCGGCATCATGATGTCTAAAATCGCAGCATCATAGCCGCCGCTGAGCAGGTAGGCGAGTGCATCCTCGCCGTTGTAAACGGCTTCGGCAGTATAGCAATTCTTTTCCAATATTTTAATGAGTGCCTTCGACAACGAAAGCTCATCTTCTGCCAGCAAAATTCGCATATGACCGCCTCCTTTTAAATTATTATATCATAACACATATACATTAAGCAAAGCTAAATTTCGTTTTTTTCGGTACTGCGTTTTGGATGCTTCTTATGTACGAATATGTAAATTATTCACAATATCCGCAGAAATTCTTGCAAAAAACCGACGTAGTTGTAAAAACAATACAAAATATACGAAGATTTTTTGGAATGGGTCTTGTATATTCCGCAAAAATATGTTATGATACTTA
The DNA here is from genome assembly GCA_964452205.1 of uncultured Oscillospiraceae bacterium. GTDB lineage: Bacteria > Bacillota > Clostridia > Oscillospirales > Oscillospiraceae > JAZOXB01. Next base: position 140 of record CAYVLD010000161.1, on the reverse strand, counting down.
TGGTGGCGCTGTATCCTAGTCAAAGGCCGCCGGTATCGAAGAAGGGCCTAAAAATCCTTTGAAGGGCATATCGATGAAGTCCCTTGTGCTTGCTTTTTTCGCCCAGATTAGGGTGGGTGCTGGGGGTTAAGGTTTTCGGG
>CAYVLD010000160.1:0-3665 GCA_964452205.1 uncultured Oscillospiraceae bacterium | reverse complement strand
TTACCATGGAGTCCGGTACCGGCTGTGTTCACACCGCTCCCGGCTTCGGCGCCGATGACTATCAGACCTGCCGCCGCTATAAGATCGACCTGATCGTTCCCGTCGATGACCGCGGCTTCCAGACCGCCGATGCAGGCAAGTATGCCGGCCTGCGCTATGACGTTTCCAATACGCAGATCGTTGAAGATATGAAGGCCGACGGCAGCCTCTTTGCCTCCGAGGTCTTTACGCACAGCTATCCGCACTGCTGGCGCTGCAAGAGTCCGATCATCTTCCGCGCAACGCCGCAGTGGTTCTGCTCGGTCGAATCGTTCAAGGACGAGGCGGTTGCCGCCTGCGAAAATGTCCGCTGGCTGCCTGCCTGGGGCAAGGATCGCATGATCGCCATGATCCGTGACCGCGCCGACTGGTGCATCTCCCGTCAGCGCCGCTGGGGTTTGCCGATCCCCGTATTCTATTGCGCCGATTGCGGCAAGCCTGTCTGCACGCCGGAGACCATCGAGCATGTTTCCAAGCTCTTTGCAGAGCACGGCTCGAATGTTTGGTTTGCAAACGAGGCGGAAAATCTCATTCCCGAAGGACTTTCCTGCCCGCATTGCGGCGGCGCAAAGTTTAGCAAGGAAACCGATACGCTCGACGGCTGGTTTGACTCCGGCTCGATGCCTTTCGCATCCCTGCGCCGTGACAACGAGGAGCATTGGCCGAGCGACCTTTACTTGGAGGGCGCTGACCAGTACCGCGGCTGGTTCCAGTCGAGTCTGCTGACGAGCGTCGGCGCATTGGGCGGCGGCGCACCGTTTAAGACTTGCCTGACCCACGGTTGGACGGTCGACGGCGAGGGCAGAGCCATGCACAAGAGCTTGGGCAACGGCGTTGATCCTGCCGAGCTGATCCGTGACTTCGGCGCGGATATTGTCAGACTTTGGGCGGCCTCTGCCGACTACCGCGCTGACGTTCGCTGCTCGAAGGAGATTTTTAAGCAGCTTTCGCAGTCGTATCTGAAATTCCGCAACACCGCTCGTTACTGTCTGGGCAACTTGGACGGCTTCGATGCCAACAACCTGGTTGCAGCAGACGAAATGCTGGAGCTTGACCGCTGGGCGATCACCAAGCTCAACGAGCTGATCGAAACCGCTTTTAAGGCATATGATAACTACGAATTTCACGTTCTGACCCATGCGATCAACGATTTCTGCGTGGTTGAGCTGTCGAGCTTCTATCTGGATATTTTAAAGGATCGCCTCTACTGCGAGGAGAAGAACGGCCTGAAGAGAAGAAGCGCGCAGACCGCTTTGTATCTGATTTTGGATGCAATGGCAAGAATGTATGCGCCAATCCTGGCATACACCTGCGATGAAATTTGGCAGGCAATGCCGCACAAGAACGGCGACGATGCGCGCAATATCGTCCTCAACGAGATGGTCAAGCCCTACGAAGCCTACGCTTTGGATGCACAGACGATGGCAAAATGGGATACCTTGATTGCGCTTAGAAGCGATGTCAACGGCGTTCTGGAAGCTGCCCGTGCCGATAAGCGCATCGGTAAGGCGTTGGAGGCGCACGTTACGCTCAGCGCAAAGGACGAGGCCGCCGAGGCAGCCGTGAAAGCGGTTGAGGGCTTGGATCTGGCGGAGCTGTTTATCGTTTCCTCCGTCAGCACCGACAAGACCGACGGAGAGGTTCTCGCTTCGGGCTGCGGCTTCAATTTTGAAGGACTGATCATTGATGTTGCCGCCGCCGCAGGCGAGAAGTGTCCGCGCTGCTGGATGCACTCGACCGAGGCCGACGAAAACGGCCTGTGTCCGCGCTGCGCAAAGGTTATGGAAAGCTTCACGTTTGAGGATTGAGCCGAAAAGCGAGAAAATCCGATTTATCGGTTTAATTAAGTTTTATAATAAAAAGGCGGACGATTTCGTCCGCCTTTTATTATTTAATGTCTGCTGAATAAGTCACAAGGGCGACTTATTCAGCAGACATTAAATCGGAATTTACCGAACGGCGTGCAAAATAAAAACAGACGGGCAAATCCGTCTGTTTTTATTCCTCGGGGACAAACTCCATAATGTCCTCAATTTTGCACTGCAAAATACGGCAAAGGCGGTCGAGAATGAGCGTCTTTACAACCATATTGTTCCGCAGACGGTGAAGCTGCGCCTTGTCAATACCAAAGTCCTTGATGAGCTTGTATTGACTGATGTTCTTTGCCTTCATGGTCTGCCACAGGCGATCATAACGTATCATTTTTTCCACCTCCGAATACTTGTATTTTACCTGCAAGTGCAGTATAATAATATGGTGCGTGTACGCACCATATTATTTGGAGGTGAGAAAGTGGAACTTAATTATTTCAAAGATCATTTATTTGACCTGATCAATGAAAGTCCGTTGCTGAGCATCCACGACATGGTTGCAACGGATAAGGAAGACAAGCTGCTTGTGATTTTAAATGATGGCACGCAGTTCGAAATCGTCTGCAAAGAGAAATAAAAAACAGGCGGAGAAATCCGTCTGTTTTTTGCGCTGTCGAAAAATGTCATGGAAAATTCACAAAATGTTCTTGACTTTCTGCCAAAAATGGTTATTATATACATGTTAGCACTCGGAGCGTTCGAGTGCTAAACAGAAAGAAATCATGGCGGTATTCCGTCAAATCTATATTTTGGAGGAAATAGTATGAAACTTACACCCCTTGCAGACCGCGTTCTGCTCAAACCTGTTGAGGCGATGGAAACCACTGCTTCCGGCATCATCCTGTCCACCGCAACGAAGGAAAAACCTGTGATCTCTGAGGTCGTAGCGGTTGGCCCCGGCGGAATGGTCGATGGTAACGAGGTCAAAATGGTAGTCAAAACCGGCGACAAGGTCGTTGTCGCAAAGTATGCAGGCACAGAAGTCAAGCTCGACGATCAGGAATATTCCATCGTCCGTCAGTCTGACATTCTTGCCATCGTAGAATAAGGAGGAACTTTAAAAATGGCTAAAATGATTTCCTATGGCGAGGAAGCTCGCAAGAAGCTGCAAAGCGGCATTGATCAGCTTGCAGATACCGTTAAGATCACTCTCGGCCCGAAGGGTCGTAACGTAGTCCTCGGCAAGAAGTACGGCGCACCGCTCATCACCAATGACGGCGTGACGATTGCCAAAGAGGTCGAGCTTGAGGACGCATTTGAAAACATGGGCGCACAGCTCGTGCGCGAGGTCGCAACCAAGACCAACGATGTTGCCGGCGACGGCACCACCACAGCTACTGTTTTGGCGCAGGCGATCGTCCGCGAGGGTCTGAAGAATCTGTCCTCCGGTGCAAATCCCATGGTTATGCGCAAGGGTATGCAGAGAGCTGTTGATGCTGCGGTTGCAAGCATCAAGGCAAATTCCGAGGCTGTCAAGGGCAGCGAGGACATTGCCCGTGTCGGTACGGTCTCCTCCGGCGATGCCGAGATCGGCAAGCTGATCGCTGAGGCAATGGACAAGGTCACCGCCGCCGGCGTTATCACCATCGAGGAATCCAAGACTGCCGAGACCGGCCTGGAGGTCGTCGAGGGCATGCAGTTTGACCGTGGCTATATCTCTCCCTACATGGTCACAGATACCGACAAGATGGAAGCCGTCGTTGACGATCCGTTCATCCTCATCACCGACAAGAAGATCTCTTCCATTCAGGACAT
>CAYVLD010000159.1:0-3671 GCA_964452205.1 uncultured Oscillospiraceae bacterium | reverse complement strand
CCTGTAAGCCTTGGCTTGCAAGGGCTTGTGCGTTGTTCAGTACACATTATATAGCTTGATAAAAATCCGATTTCAGACTGTAATTTCATCTGAAATCGGATTTTTTTGAAGAACATTTAAGAGATTATTGTCCGGTCTCGGTCAAATACGCCGCTACGCTATCGCCGTAAGCAAGCATTGCATTTGCCATAACAATTTCGGCCTCCGTTGCGTTGGATTTTGCACGAACGGATGCAACGTAGCTTTCGATGCTCCATGTCAATGTTTTTGATACGGCCGTGGTGTCATCATACAATGTTATGGTGAATAGTTTGCGCATTTCTCTTGCGCCAACATTTTCATAAATGCCCTGATAAAGACCGCTGGCTTCATTTAACTGCGCCGAAACAACGGTCAGTATTTCTCCGGTGTAGCTGTCTTGAATGAAGTAGTACAGATTGTCGGGACTCGTTGGCGTATAGGATGTGTTCAGATAGAGAAGCACCTTCGATTGAAGTGATACGCTGCTAAAAATGCTTGAGCCGGTACCGCTCTGCGAAGCTCTGTTAACCGCTGTCGGAACAACTTGCGTGCCGTATGCTTGTTCGGTTGCGGTTAAGTCGCTGTTGACCAGATTATCAGTATTGTAGCCTAAACGGATCTGAGCTGCTGCACCGTAGTTCAGCATATCAACGGCAAGCGTTTTGAAGGTGGCCGTTGAGGAGCTGTCTTTGATTTTTGACATAAGGTAGCTCTTCATCGAGCCTGTTTTGGTTTCGCTGTAATAGATGATTCCTTCTGACGAGACCGCGTACAAGGTGGCACAGAAGCTGTCGCCCATTTCTTTTGCATTGATACCGGTGTATCTTGCTTGGTATCCGGTAACCGCACCCGATGCGTTTGTGATCGGAATGAAAGCTTCCTGGTACGTCTGAAAACCGTAGGTGGTGGTTGTTTCAGCATCGTCTTCTCCGGTTTTTACGATGAGAAGATAAAAATCCTCATACGCAGCGACTTTCGATGCTGTGATCGTATACACGACCTGCATTTCCGCTCCGGCGCTGATGCTCATTATATAGCTCAGGTTCTCATTTAAAACATATTCGTATTCGATCGCCTTAGTTGCACCGCAGATACAAGTATTATTGCTATAAGAATGATCGGATGAAACCTGATAGCTGCAATTGAGACAGCTTACCGTGTGATTGGAGCCTTGATTAGTATATTGATAGCTATGGCCTAAAGCGGAGGTTCTGTTGGAGACGTAGCTTTGCGCACAAATGTTGCAAATGTTTGTTGTGTAACCGATTTCCGTGCAGGTCGGATTTGTAACGACTGCGTTGTAGCTGTGTCCCAATGCGGAGGTTCGATTTGAAGTGTAGCCGGCGGCGCAGACGGTGCAGGTATAGGTCGTGTAGCCGCTGGCGGTGCAGGTGGGAGCTGTAACTGTGGTTTTATAGCTGTGTCCCGAGGCAGAAATCGTTTGGGTGTAGGTTATGCCGCAAGCGCATTGATAGGTCATAATGCCTGCAGAAGTGCAGGTCGGCTCCTTCGTCATTTCGCCGTCGCTATAGATGTGTCCGGTCGCTGCAGTTTGATCGGTGGCATAGGAATCGCCGCAAAGCGAGCAGGTGTAGGTCGTGTAGCCGCCCGTAATGCAGGTGGGGGCTGTGATAACGGAGCTGTAGCTGTGACCTGTTGCGGAAGTCTCGTTGTCGGCATAGGAATCGCCGCAAAGTGAGCAGGTATAGGTCGTGTAGCCGCCCGTAATGCAGGTGGGGGCTGTGACAACGGAGCTGTAGCTGTGACCCGTAGCGGCGGTCTCGCTGTCGGTATAGGAATCGCCGCAAAGTGAGCAGGTATAGGTCGTATAGCCTGCTGTTGTACACGAGGCAGCGGTTGTGGCTGCTTTATAGCTGTGTCCGATTGCCGTCAATTCCGTTTCTTGGATGATCTCGCCGCAGTCCGCACAGACTATCGTGGTTTTGCCGTCGCTGACACAGGTTGCTGCGGTGGTTTGTGTGGTTGTATTTTGGTGCGAACAAGGGGTATATTCCTTGAAAAAGAAGATTTTATAATTGCCGGTACTCGTATTTCCGACGCAGTTGACCAAGGGGTTATTTATGTCAGAACAGCTTAGGGTATTGATGTCGGCGCGAAGTGACAAATAATTGGTGCTGTTGTGCTTTACCGCAAAATGGAAGGTTGTTGTGTTCATATCGGCGGTGAAGGTGGAAGTACTGCTGCTAAGCAAAAGATCAGTACCCTTGTCATGGTAAACCGACTTTCCGGCAGGGGTTTTCAGCGTAAAGCCGGTGGCAGTACCATCGAGCAGCCAAACCATATTGGATAGGTCTGCACCATCTAAGGAAAATGTATCGGGAAGGGAAGTGAATGATAATCCATAGCTTGATAAGGCGCGGAAGCCGCTATCTTGCTTCAGGCCGATGGCATAATACGAGCTGTTGCCGGAGTAAGTACCGGTGGCGGCAAGCGCCATCACATAACGACCGCTTGTTAAGTCGGCAGGGGAGGTTACTTGTTTGAAATACGCGATTTCCTTGCCTCCGCAGTAGCTGCAATAGCCGTCAACCATGGAGCAGCTTTTGGTGCTGCTCGTGGTGCAATGGCTGCATGTGATTGTGTGTGTGCTGTCGCCGTTATAGGTGTACTTGTAGTTATGCGACACCGTTTTGAAAGTCAGCTTTGCCAATACAGGAAGATGGTCGCTTCCGGCGGCATTAGACAAGACTTGATAATTGCTGCAGGTAAAGCCCTCTGAACTTACAAAAATATGATCAAGATCCGCAGTCGGAGCTGTCGCAGGCTGTGTATAGTAATTCCCAAAGCTGTTATTTACCACGCTCGCAGCAATTTGACGTGCTTCGTCCATACGTTGTTTCGTGTGGGAATTCATGGCGCCGCTGTAAGGCGTGTCACCGAGAAGATAATTACATGCGGTGGTTGCGCTGCCAAAGTTAAAGTCACCGGTAATGATCAGGTGATTTTTTGCTTTCGGAAGATCACCGGTTTTTACGATCATGTCCGCAAGCAGCACATTGAGCTGCTTGATTGCAACAGCACCGAAATCGAGGTGCGTGTTGTACAAAAGGAAGTACTCGCTTGTTCCGGTGATTTGAAAGCATCCCCAAGTACAAATGCGATAATAGGAGGACTCGTCATATTTCGACTCGGTTGTCGGCGTGTCAGAGAGCCAGAAGGAGCCGGAACGGAAGAGAGTAAGCTTGGAGGAATTATAGAAAATCGGTGCTTGTTCACCGTCGCCGCGGTCATTACCCTGGACACAGGAATAACCCTTTGCACTCATAGCGGCAGATAAAAGCGGATGCTGCAGGACATTGACCTCCTGCATCCCGACAATGTCGACGTTTGCATCTGATACCATAGAAGCAATAGAGCTGAATGAAATATTTGTGTTTTTGATATTAAAGGACATTACGTTCAAGTTGCTATTGGCTGCGTTTGTCTGAGGGATATAAAAGGAGAAAAGAATTGCAGCTAATAACAGCAGGGACAATAAGCGTTGTAAAAGCCTCATAACGACCTCCCGATATTTAGTCCATGCAGGGGCGAGCGAATTACTCGCCCCTGCGGATGAGTGAATTATTGACCTGAAGCGGTCATGTAGGCGGCTACGCTGTCGCCGTAGGTGAGCATGGCGTTGACCATAT
>CAYVLD010000158.1:0-3679 GCA_964452205.1 uncultured Oscillospiraceae bacterium | reverse complement strand
GAACGAGTGCGCAGCCGTCGGCAGCTTGCTGCCTTACGGATGCGGCCTACCCCTTACGGGTATTCGCTCAGAATGGCGGAGACGGCGAACCTGATTTTGAGATCGACACGGGCTTACGCCCTCGCGAGGCACAACATGACCTTATTCGTTTCTTACGGTGCTGCGCGGATATTGCTTTTTCTCGTCGGTTAAGCCGGCTAAGTAATCCATGCTCGTTTCCAACGCTGCGGCAATGCGTTTGCATTGCTCGAACGTGTAGTAGCGTTTTCCGCTTTCGATTTTGGAGTAGTCGCTTTGGTCGATTCCGGTCAAGTGCTGCATTTTAATTTGTGTGTAGCCTTTTTCTTTCCGTAATTCTCTCAATCGATTGTTCATTTTATCACCCATAGAATATTATGGCAAAATGACCTATTGAAAATATGGTGAAATTGACCTATAATTGCGGTGGGAGGTGATAAAATGCAGTTATATCAAGAAATGCTCATTCAGGTTTTATCAAAAGATACGATTGAAATCAACTTTTCATCGCAGCTATGTTTGGAAGAGATTTTAAAATCAACCTGCTATAAACTCTTGGAGAGAATCAGAGAAGTCATAGCTGATGATTCGTTGGAGGACAAAGAATGCTTTTTGCGAATTGAAAGGATTATACAACAATTTGAAGAAAATGGGATCTATTGTGGAAATCGGCATGATTTTTAAATTTGCTTTGTGATGAACGATTGCGGATTCGCCAAGAAACATCAAAACCGCCGACGCATGTCGGCGGTTTTGATGTTTTGTAGGGTCGAGTCAATAGCCAAATACTGATTTTGATCCGCGACTGTTTGGAAAAATATGAAGAAAAGCATGGTAAGATCGGAAGCGATACACAATAAAGAATCGTCTCTCCTGCTGATCACAGGAGAGACGATTTTTTATTAATAAATAATAATCGGGGGCTGGGCTTGGCACCAGTCGATGAAGCGCATCAGCATGGTTGCAAGCTGTGCACGGGTTGCTGTTGCGGCAGGAGCAAGAGTGCCGTCGGGCATGCCGTTGATGATGCCGTTGGCAGTTGCCCAGGTGACCGCTTCGACAGCGTATGCGCTGACATCGTCAGCATCGGAGAAGCTCAGCTCGCCGTCAACCTCAAACTCATAGCTCATGACAGCAAAGCGGTAAAGGATGGCCGCAATCTGCTCACGGGTGATGGAGGCGTCCGGCTCGTAGGTCGTTTCGCTTGTGCCGTTGACGATCTTGTTGTCGGCTGCCCAGATAATGGCGTTAGTGTACCACTTGCCGTCCTTAACGTCGGAGAAGGGGTTTTCCATGCCGTCAACGCTCGGCTCGTTCAGGCTTCTGTAGAGAATGGTGACGAGCATTGCACGAGTCACGCTGCCCTCGGGGTCAAACTGATTATCGCCAACGCCGTTCATCAGACCGTTTTCAACGGCAAAAACAACGGCATCATGATACCATGCTTTCTCACTCACGTCGCTGAACTGCTCGCAGGGGCAATTTTCCGCGGGAGGCGTGGGAGGTACGGTGCCGCCTTCGACCTCGGTACCGCAGCGGTCGCACAGACCGTCGTTATTTTCGTCAATATGACCGAGTGCATTGGTGTAGTTCTTCTTGTAGTTATCGCCGCAGCGAGAGCAAACATAGCGGTCATAGCCCTTTGTATCGCAGGTCGGGGCGATGGTCGTCATTTCGTACTCATGGCCGAGCTTGGCGATCGGAGTGCTCTCAATGACGGCTCCGCAACTGTCGCAGACGGTATTGGTTGCACCGGCCTTGTCACAGGTCGGCTCTACGGTTTCTTCGTGGATGCTTTCGTGCTTGCACAGATTGGTCAAATAGTGGGTCTGGCCGTTTTCGGTATAGGAGAAGGTCGCGTAGAAGGTCATCTCCGGACCGGTCAGAACATAGTCGCTGCCGGCTGCTTTCACAGAGGGCTTAGAGGTTGTGTCCTGAACGGACGCTGTGCTCCAGCCGAGGAAGGTGTAATCGTGGGTGGTATTCGTAGGTGCGCCGGTGACGTATGCGAGGCTTACGGTGTCACCGACGTATGCGCTCGTTACGCCGTTGGCGGTGATACCTTCGGGAACAATGTAATTGATCGTTGCGGCAACGCGTGCTTTGAAATTGACGGTCAGGTTGCAGTCAGCGGTGACCTTCGAGAGCTTGAAGGTGTTGCCGTTACGGGTGACGGTTGCTGCATCGCTCGGGGTGAGGGTGTAGCCCTCAATTTCGTAGCCGGTGCTGGGGGTTGCGGTGACGGTCTTGCCGTCCAAGGTGACGGTACCGTAGGCATCGTTATTTGCGTTGGCAGTAATGGTGTACTGCAGGGAGTCTTGCGCCATGCCGGACGGGGTGGGCATATCGGTGGGCATCTCCTGATCGAACAGCAGCCATGCGAACTCGGGGTAGTCGATGAATACGTTACGGTTGCCTTGAATGCTTTCGCAGGCATCGTTACGGCTCATTTCCCAAGTGTCAACGGGGTCGTTTTCGCACCACTCAAGCAGGGTTTCGAGGCTCTCAATGACCTTTAAGCCGTTGTTGCCGCCGGAGTCATTGGAGGCCTGCTTGGGAGTGGGATCGTTTTCAAAGAGATTTGCTTCTTCCCAGCGGACGTAGACATACAGGAAAATACGGGCAACGTCGCCCTTAATGTTGTCGTTGACCTCGACGAGACCCGTGCAGCCGTTGAGCGTATAGCTGCCGTTGTACCACAGAACGATGTTGCCGCCGTTGGAGTACGTCGAATAGGAAGCGCTGTGCTCTTTGACATTGCCCATCGTATAGTTGCTGCGATTGGAGTTGACGGAAGAGTTGGTCGGACGCAGGTGATGGATGTCACAGCCGCCATCTTGCTGATGGAAGGAAGCGCGGCTCTTCGGCCAAACGTGCTCGCGGTTGTAGCTGCCGGAGGTAAAATCCGAATAGAAGAGGGTGGCATCGTTGGTGCCTGCCTCGCGGTCGGTGTCTTTCCAGTAGCTCGTCAGAGAGCTGTAGGAAATAGAGCTGGTCATGGTGTCTGCCATGAGGTCGTGCAGTTCTTTAAACAGCTCGCTGTTTACGGTGTCCAGGCAGCTTTCATTGCCGCCTTCGAAGGCTGCGTAATCATCGTAAGTAAAATCGTTCTTGCTGTAGTATGAGTTTGCCTGCGAGGAAAGCGCAGTACAAAGCTCGTGACGAGTGCCGGTGTTCCTCTGTGCCGCAAAGCTCAAAGCGGTCAAAGTGCTCAGAAGCATTGCAAGAATCAGAAGCACGGATAAGGTGCGAGTGATCGTTTTCATTCATATATCTCCTTTTCTCAATATCTTTGCTATCATATCATAAATTTGAGGAAAAAGAAACCATCAAAATTAAAAAGTGCGCAAAAGTATGCCAACTTTCGATTGATCGAACGCTGCTATCGTTGCGCAGGGCAAAAAACTCCCCTTTTAAGGGAATAGCTATCACGTATGTCCAAGCTCCATCGGCTTACAGCCTATTGCACTGAACGATAATTATCATTATGGAGTCCCCCCTTTATGACAGGACTGATACGGCGATCAGAATCCCGGCAATGAGCCCAATAACAAGCCCTATACAGGCTAATATCACAAAGAACAATAGCATTTCTCGTATGGAGGCTAAATAATGTGTACTGAACAACGCACAAGCCCTTGCAAGCCAAGGCTTCCAAGGC
>CAYVLD010000157.1:0-3751 GCA_964452205.1 uncultured Oscillospiraceae bacterium | reverse complement strand
GTAGGTGGTATAGCCGCCTGCTTCGCAGGTTGCATCGGTCACTACGGACTCATAGGCATGGCCGAGAGCTGCAACTTCTTCCTGTGCAACGAGAACTTCATTGCAAACGGAGCAATGGCTGCCTTCCGTCAGACCCGTTGCGGTGCAAGTGGCTTCGACAGCAGCATCGATGACCTCGGTATGTCCGATCGCGCCGACCGCCTCGGTTTTGCTTGCCCCGCACAGGCCGCAAGCATAGCTCATTATGCCAACACTTGTGCAAGAAGGTGCTGCTGTGAGAGTTCCGTCATTCCATGCATGCAATTCCGTCTTGCTGTGGCCGCACGAGCAGCTTGCGCTATGGCTGTCTGCATCGGCGGTGCTGTAGGTGTAATCATGCGCCTGCGCCGTAAATTGCGCCGTAACTGTCGTATCGGCCGTGATATTCGTCAGGGCTCGATCCCAGCCGCTGAAGGTATAGTGATGGTTCTCGTCAGATTCCTTGCTCGGCGTTGCACCAGAATAGCTCGCATCGCAGCCTGTATAGACGGTCTGCGTTTCAAGCACTGTGCCGTCTGCATCAACGAAGGTTACATCACAGGTGCCGTAAGGAAGCGTTTCTTCCGGTCCAATGTAGATATAATCCAACGTGATTTTGCCGCCTGCGCTGCTCATAACGTTCTGAAATCGCAGTCCGAAGCATTTGATCTCATCCGCGGCGGTAAATTTTGAGGAAACGGGGAAGGTCAGCGTTTGATATACGCCGTCTTCGAAGCTATAGCTGTAGTACATGTCATTTACGTAACTGTATGCACCGTCTAAGGTGTAGTAGCACTCCAGCACGAGGCGCGGGGTTTTCCCCGACGGAACCTCACAGCCCGTATGCTTCAGACGCACCTGAATATACTCCGCTTCGGAAGGATCGTAGTTTAGCGGATAATAGTCATAGGTCGTTTTCCCCGTAAACTTTCCATAAGTGTTCGTAGTCTTGAGCCACGGGCCATAGATGACGTTGCTTCCGTCAGAGGCGCTGCTGTAGCCCTCCGTAACCGTAAGATTCAAGACACCTTCGGAAGTATTAATATTGAAGGCGGTGTAGCTGCCGTTGTAACCGGTCGTCCAGAAGCCACTTGACGCGTCGTCAAAATTGAGGAAATTGTAGGCCGCATCTTGATAACGCTCTTTCGCGGCGGAATCGTTTTTGAAGTCGAAGAACAGCACATCAGATGCGCTTTCTCCGATGTAGATATAATCCACGATCAGCTTGCCGCCGTCAGCACTTTTGATGTTCTGGAAGCGCAGGCCAAAGCCGCACAGCTCATCGGCCGCTGTCAGCACGGACGAAGCCGGAATGGTAACCGTTTGGTAGACCCCATCTTCAAAAGTGTAGGTGGCGCTCATGTTTGTTGCGGAAAGATACTCCCCGTCTTTCTTATAATAGTATTCAAAATAAATTTTAGGCGTTGTATCGTCAGGAACCGTACAGTCCGTGATCTTGAAACGAATCTGCACATACTCGACATTCGCAGGATCGTACTGCAGCGGATAGTAACCCGTTGCAGTTTTCGACGTGGCGTAACCATGTCCGTTGGTGATTTTCAGCCACGGTCCGTAGGTCAAATTCCCGTTCGCTTCCGAACCGCTGTAGCCTTCAGTCACGTTCACTGTCAGAGTGCCCGCCGTATTGTCGATCGAAAAATTCGTAGTGCTGTCGTTATAGCCGGTGGCCCAATAACCTCGGGACCATTTTTCGTCAGTAGACAGATCGTAGTTATAGTAACCGTAGGAAGAATTGGTATATCGAGCAAGGTCGGTGTCACGGTTGCCGAAGCCGAAATAAAGCCCCGAAACACTTCCCTCCTGCGCGCCGCACACACATGAGCCGCCGGTATAGCTGTGACTGACCGTGATCTTCTCGCCGCAATTATCGCAAGCGATGCTGTGCGTTCCGTCTTCCCCGATCGTGTAAGCCCCATCGGTATATTGATGCTTGCAGGAAACGGCTACCAGAAGAAGCGATGAGGCAACCACGCGCTCTCCTGCCGTATCACTGGGTGAGTTGCGAATGGTCAGGTCGGTCGTTCCGCTGTAGGTCGTTGCGAAAGTGGCAGATCCTCCGCCATCTAAATTGATCGCATCTACACAGCCTGCCGCATACATGGCATTTGCAAGCTCCTGCAGGGTCATACCGACCGAATATGGCTCCTGTCTGCCGTCTGCCACAAAGACGATCAGCGTTCCGTCCTGTTTCAGCCCCACCGCGGTTCTGGGATGGCGATCGACATCGTCATTGCTCACAAGCGCACCGTCTCTGACCAGCCATTGGTATCCGGAAACCGCCTCCTGCACGTCGCCCAACGGCGTGCCGTACGGACGAATCGCATAGCTTCCGTCCTTGAGCACCGCAAAATAAGGCGTTCTGCGCGTTCCGTAGGTTTGGATCACATTCCCCTCCATAACCAAATAGCCTCTCGGTTGGAAGGTGTCCATATCGAAGTAGTCCGCATTGACAGCGAACAAAACCTCTTCTCCCATCGCGCTTTCATAAGCCGCCGCCTGCGCCGTTGTCTTCGCACCCGTCCACGCAAGCGTGGGCGCAAGATTCGCTCGACTGGCAACGGTACTGCCGGACGTGTAGTAGCCCGAATAAGAGGCTTTGAAAGTGACCTTCGCGCTCGGTGCAACCGTTGTAATAAAGCCTGCAACCTGCGAAGCATCCCTGTTTTCCAAAAAAACCTCGGTCTCGCTCACGCCGGAGGTAATGGTGGTCACACCCTGCGAGAGAATCGTCATATCCTCGTGAGAATCGATTGCATAGGAATGGTCTTGTCCGATGTAGATGTAATCAATATACAAGGTGCCGCTTGTGCCCTTAATATTCTGGAAGCGGAAACCAAAGCCTTTGATCGCGTCTGCACTTGTAAACGTCGAATTGAGCGGAATTGTAACGGTTTGATAGACGCCGTTTTGGAAAGAGTAATCCGCACGAACGTCATTGGCATACTTGTACGATCCGCCGGAAGTATAGTAATACTCGAACACGATACGCGGCGTCTTATCCGTCGGGACCGAGCAATTCGAGAGTTTAAAACGAATCTGAACACACGCTGCCTCGGAGGGATTGTAATCCAAGGGATAATATTGATAGGTCGACGAACTGTATGACGGAGCTTTTCCGTAGGTATTTGTCACCTTAATCCAAGGGCCGTAGGTTCCGCCTGCGTCGGCTCCCTCTGTTACATTGACACGAAGTGTGCCGTTTGTGTTGGAAATGCTGTAAGCGGTAGTCGATCCGTTATAGCCTGTTGCCCAGTAACCGTCCGTTTCCCGGTCAAAGTTGTAGCCGCCGTAGGCGCTTTGCGCGTAACGCGACTGCGCCTTCGCGTTGTTTGAGAAGTCAAAGAGCAAATCGGTCGTTTCGGTAAGCGTATTAGTAAAAGAGTATATCCCCTCTGCATTTCCGCTTTCCGCAGATGCCGCATTCGAAAACGGAGTAAGCTGCAACAACAAAACGAATGTTAGCAGAAATGCGCACCATTTTTTAATCATACTTATTTCCTTTCGTATTGATTTTGTGCCGCAGCACGCAGAAAAATTGACCTGAGAGGTATCTGAAAACCGTCAATGTTTGTTTTCCGATTTTCAGATAAGCTCTTAAAAAATTGCTCTACTGCGCGCTCTTTCGTTTACTGGCCGGAGGCAGTCATGTAGGCGGCTACGCTGTCGCCGTAGGTGAGCATGGCGTTGACCATGTCGATCTCTGCTTCGGTAG
>CAYVLD010000156.1:0-3752 GCA_964452205.1 uncultured Oscillospiraceae bacterium | reverse complement strand
ATAAGACAAAATCTCTTTGCGATCCTTCGTTGATGCCGTCGGAATAGCAAACACGATCTCTTCAATATCGTATTCCTTTGCAGCCGAGACAATATCATGTCGGTTGCCGCAGATTTTTACATTACGCAGATATCGTCCGCTCTTTTGAACATTATCATCGATCACGCAAACAACATCATTTTGCGAATTGATACTGGTCTGGAATTCGCGCAGCACCAACATGCCCGCATCGCCTGCACCGATGAGCATCGTGCGCTTGCGGAGGTTTTTCTTTTTTTCGCGCTTGTGCGCGCCGCGGAGCAATCGATAAGAAAAGCGGAATGCCGTAATCATCGCCGTCAAAAACAGCCAATTCAAAATCGGAAAACTCAGCGGCAGCTTGATCCACTTTATTGCGATTGCAATAAACTGCAGCAAACAGATCGCCGTGGTAGCGAAAATGATATGCATCAGCTCTGCAATACCGGCAAATTCCCAAAGGCTGTTGTAGAGCTTCATCGGGATAAATACCAAAATCGTAATCAGCACAAAAATCGGCAGATAAATCTGCAGATTATCGATATACTCGGAAGCCTCTCTTACCGCGAAATCAAATCGTATCATTAGCGCAACAAAAGCAGACAAAAGAACAATGCAGATGTCAACCAGCATTAACACGATGACACGCACCAGCTTTTTTCGCTCAAGGATGCCGACATTTTCACTCATCGCGCAGCCCTCCCCTCTTTCTCTCTCTTAAAGCCTCGCAAAATATGAAGAAGATCCGCTGAAGAACAGTTCAAAACCATCCGCGAGGCTCAGCGATCTTCCCATAGTTTCAACAAGCACAGAAAGCGGTCAGAACTAATCTCACCGCTCCTTGCTCTTCTTGAAGAATCTATTCCATCTGATTTGTACGCCGAAAATATATCTGCGAAGAGGTATAATCCATGTCCACACCGTACGATAGATACGATACAAAACATTCCGATTCGTCAACGGTTTCCCCTTCCGTACATACGAGGTCGCAATACCGACCATCTGCTCATGATGCAAGCCTTTTTCCAACTGCCACTGATGATCTCCGCAACAGGTGTATGTGCCGTCCTTATGTACTTTTACGACACGGTGCAGCACAAACTGTCCGTTCCTTCTGCGATATAATGGCAGGTCATTTTTCTTGAGTTTCTCCCTGACGGGTGAAAGCGTTACCTGATCCCGACCGCCTAAAATAAACGGATACATGCTCGAGCCGGTAATCGTAAGGGTGAACGTGCCATTGTTATCAAGAACCTCGCGAATAATCGGATACATCGACTCAAGACTGATCGTCTTGGACGCTCTCGTAACAGCCGGTCTGTCCATCGGCTGATTATTCAACGCATTCCGCCTCTTCGAGTTTGGCAATGAAGTCGTCTACGCACTTGCTTGCAGTCGCTTCATCGACCTCGTACTCGGACAAAAGCGCCTTTACCAAATCATTTTTTTCCGCGCCCTTTTCCAAAAGCTTCCACAAATATGCAGCAGAATCATTCATCGTAATCATGCCGTTAAAATTCAAGCTGGCCGCGCCGACCGGTACAACAATATTGGAACCGGCGATAGAACGTAAAACAAAACCTTCTTTCGTTTTCATCAGAACCTCCAAAATCCTTTCTTTTCTTAAAAATAGCATATCGCATTTGATGCTCATTAATTGTATCATACTTTTACAATAAATGCAACGAAAATTTACAAGTCTTTCTTTATTTAATTTAATTCAAATAATTGAAGCTCGATCGGTAAAGCACCAATTTCAAAACCGGCTTCTCCAAACGACAGGTAACGTTGCATTTCTACAAAGCCGAGTGAGCAATATTTTTCTGAAAAAGCGTAAGTAAATCGCGCATTTGACATGCCGCGTGCAACCTTCAGACAATTGCTGTCAAGCTGCAGCATTGTTCCCTCGCTTGTTGCAAACGACACTCTGCCTCCGCGGATCGCAGCCGTCCAGAGCAGCTCCGCCGATGCTCGGATCGATCCATCAACATCAGGTTCCGAGATCAAAACCGCCGCACCGTCATGATTCAGTGCATACCAGCGGCCGGAATCACAATAAGCGATCAGATAATGACCGTTCTGTTTCAAAGCATCTGTCGGATATAGTGTATAAGTATTCATTTTCTTTGTGCCGCAATAGCGGCAGCGATCCTCATTCCACTGATGCTCATCGGCAGAAAGCACCAAGCCATGCTGTACCTTCTCTCCGCAGCTTGAGCACCGACTGTCGCCAACCGCACCGATTCTGTCGCAGCGCTGTTCATGCACAACGCCGGAACGAACGTTGCTGTGGTTGCATTCAGAAACAGAGAACTGTTCGTCCGCCATTGTAAACGTACCGCTTTCGCAAATTGCAGTAATTCGCAATGAATAATTGCCGGGATACAACGCCGAAATTCTTAACAGCCCGTCAAACCTATCAATGTCAAAACTAAGATCCATCGGTTCTGTCTGCGCTGCATTCATCAGCGCACCATCTTCGGAAAATATCTCTGCGCTGACCAACTGGATCAGGTCGCCGCTTGATTCGATCGTTCCCGAAAAATCAATGGAATCATAGCTCGCAAAGGAAATACCGTTGCACGAGGCAAACGGGGTCGACCAGAAAAGAGCTGTCTCACTATTTGTCACTTGGAATGTTGATTTGTATAAAACTTTTGAAACAGAAGCGTTTGAAGCGCGGATGCGAAGCTCATAGCATCCCGTTTTCAGCGTTGAAAAGCACAGAGCTTTTCCCAATTCTGACAGATCATATACCATCACATTCGGAATTGCTGCGGCATCAAGAACCACCTGCTGTTTTTCGTCCGTAACGGTAATCGAAACAAATGTCACAGCAGAATCATCCGAAGCAACCGCACCCGAAACAACAAAGCTGTCTCCCAAATACAGAACACTCGGTGCAGCTAACTCGCACAGGCTGAGACCGTCCGGACGCACCACAAATTCCTTTTCCGCCAATGTCACAGGCCCTGCATCATTGGTCGCCGTGATCGTGCAAAGATAACTTCCGTATGAAAGCAACCGGAGTTGAAGCTGCGGATTCAAATCCTCCAGATTTACTTCTTTCGCTCCTTGGGTCGTTGCAGAACAGCAGACGGTGTCTAAATTCACATCGGTAATGGTAACGGTCAATTCTCTCAAAAGAGAATTTGCAGAGGTTACTTGACCGCTCAGCTCATCCATCTCACCGAGATGATATTCGCTCTTTAATGAAAAATTATTAATTGTAATCGGATCATTTTTCACCCAAACCGAGAACACTTCATTCACAAGCTCCTGCGTTCCTTTTTGCGAACGAGCGGTTACTTTATAGTAAAACTGACCGGTCTGCAGGGTCTGTGTCGAAAGCTTTGAAGACAGTTGGTTAAGCTGATAAGTTTGCGAATTTGGCCAATCAGCGGCCTTCTGAACCACATTGCCATTGACATCCGAGATAAGAATCAATACCTCCTGCAGGGCGGTAGATGCTATGATCTCGCCTTCGGGACGGAAGACCTCCCCTTCCTTTAAATCCTGCGGCACGGATAAATTACGTCCGACAATACCCGTCTGCGTGATCTCAAACATCTTTTGGCTTAGAATCCTCGTGCGTTTGGAATTTGTTGCCGTAACGCGATAGATGTAAACCCCTTCAGGCAGACTTTCTGTTTTTACACCCGAAGCTAATTCGCTGACATCATAGCTGCTTGTGCGAGGGCCTGCAGAACGTCCTGTAATTTGATTACCGGAGC
>CAYVLD010000155.1:0-3759 GCA_964452205.1 uncultured Oscillospiraceae bacterium | reverse complement strand
TGCGTATAGAACGAAATAACTGCATCCTCGGGAAGATCGTTGATCAGCTCGACCTTATACGGCTCACCCAACTCTTCCATGTAGGCGACTGCCTCTGCACGGGGCTTCTCACTGCGCTCCAAACGCAGGCGCTCCTTGCAGATCTTCTTCATCTCAGCTTCGATGGCATCCAAATGCTCCTGCGTGAAGGAGAAATCGGAATCAAAGTCATAGTAGAAGCCGTTGTCGATGGACGGGCCGATGGCCAGCTTCACCTGCGGATACAGACGCTTGACCGCCTGCGCCATGATGTGAGAGCAGGTATGCCAATAGGTCTTGCGGTAGGACTCGTTTTCAAAGGTGTACAGATTTTCTTCGGACATAATATTTCCTCCTTGTTTCATGAGGGGCAACAAAAATCACCCCTGAAAAAATTCAGGGGTGAGAAATACTCCCACGGTTCCACCCTGCTTGCAGTAAAGCTACTGCCGCTCGTTGGCGCGATAACGGGCGCACCCGTCCTCCCCTACTGCTTTCAGGAAGGCGGCTCAAAAGCGGTTTCGTACCAAAAGGATGCAGGAGCTTTCACCAACCGCTCCCTCTCTGCGCAGCCAAAATCAGCACATCTCTTTCTCACAGCCATTTTTACGCTCTCACTATAGCACTTTTTTCGTCAGTTGTCAAATGGTTTCTTTTTTTAAGAATTATGTTAACTGATTTGTAACCTTTATACAAGATATTGTGATTTTTACGTTTTTTCTCACGCCCATGTTGTCGTTTACATAACTCCCCATAATTTCCAAAAAGTTCGACATTTTATGCGTTTTAATAAAAAGGCTTGACAAATGAACAAAAAATGTTATAATTATTACACCATTACAATAAAGTTACAATGGTATCAATCTTGAAACCAACACTTGAGGAAAGGAGATACTCCGATGCACAGCAACGAAAAACAGACCGTAAAAACGTGGAAGCACCGCGTCATTGCGATCATTTTGATCGTTTCGGTTCTTGCAATTTTGCTTTCACAGACGGTTTTTGCCCAGAACAGCTACGTCATCACCGATGGCGATAACGTAACCGTTCATCAGTCCTACAGCTCAGACCCCGAGGAGGTTCTGCAGGAAGTCGGCATCACACTGAGCAACGAGGATACCTACACCACAACCTATAATGACGGCGTAAGCAGCATTACCGTTCAAAGAATGCAGCTCGTCACCGTCATCAACCGCGGCGAACGCAGCCAGATCGGCACCTACGGCGAAACCGTAGCCGAGCTGCTTGGCCGTCTCGGCATCACGCTCAGCGCAAACGATTCCGTCTCCTACGATACCGATTCCTTCACCCACGACGGTATGGTCATTGAGATCGTACATAAGGAAATCGAGGTTTTCGAGTACGACGAGGTCGTTCCCTTTGAAACGAACTATTTTGACGATCCCGAGCTCGCCCCGGGCGAAGAAATCGTCCTGATCGAGGGCGTAAACGGTGTCATGCACTACAGAATGCAGGTCACCAGAGAAAACGGTGTTGAAGTTTCCCGTGAGATTCTGGACGAAAACGTCCGCACCGAGAAGGTCAATGCATTAGTCATCCGCGGTCCGCAGACCGACATCTGCGAGCAGCCCGACGAGCCGGAGTATAAGGTGCGCGAGAACGATGCGCCTCGTTACACGATTACTGACAACGTCATTACGACCGCTAACGGCACGAGCTACACCTTCACCGACACCATTCAGGTTTCCGCAACGGCTTACTCCTGCGAAGGTCACACCGGCATCTGCTATGCAGGTACGCTGGCAAGAGTCGGCGCCATTGCCGTTGACCCGAAGATCATTCCGCTGGGAACGAAGATGTATGTTGTTTCCAACGACGGCGAATATGTCTACGGCTACTGCATCGCTGAGGACATTGGCGGCGGTATCAAGGGTCGCCGTATTGACCTGTACTTCGACACCTTCGCCGATTGCTACGAATTTGGTGTCAGAAGCTGCACGGTTTATATCCTGAAAGATAATTCGTAATTGCAAAATCGCTGCTTCTCTGCTACAATAGCAGGGAAGCAGTTTTTTTAGAGGTGAGAACGTGATCGATGTATGTAATATGCAGCAAATCAAAACGCTGCTGGAAAAATATAATTTCCATTTTTCCAAATCCAAGGGACAGAATTTCTTAAATCAGCGCTGGGTGCCCGAGCGCATTGTTGAAGAAAGCGGCATTGATCGCAATTGCTGCGCCGTGGAGATCGGACCCGGCTTCGGTCCTTTGACGCAGGAGCTGTGCAAAAAGGCAGGTAAGGTCATCGCTTTGGAGCTCGATACGACGCTGCAGCCCGTGCTGAAGGAAACCGTAGGAGAATTTGACAATCTTGAAATCATCTTCACCGATGCGATGAAAGTCGATCTGCCTGCGCTGCTCTCCGAAAAATCAGACGGTCTGCGCCCTGTTGCCTGTGCCAATCTGCCGTATTACATCACTTCTCCCGTTTTAAGCAAGCTGCTTGAGAGCAAGTGTTTTTCCTCCGTCACCGTCATGGTGCAAAAAGAGGTCGCTCTGCGCATCTGCGCCAAAGCCGGCAGCGCGGATTATTCCGCCTTTACGGTGCTTTGTAACTACTACGCACAGCCCGAGCTGCTGTTTGACGTGCCTGCGCATTGCTTCATTCCGCAGCCGAAGGTCACCAGCGCCGTCGTCTGCCTGCGCATCCGTCCCGTACCTGCGCAGATCGATGATGAAAAAATGTTCTTCCGCACCGTTCATGCCGCCTTCTCCATGCGCAGAAAGACACTTCTCAACTGCCTGAGCTCGAATTTCTCCGAATTTAACAAGGCAGAGCTGAGCGAGATCATTGAAGCCTGCGGCTTTGCCGCCAGCGTGCGCGGCGAAACGCTGGATATTGCATCATTTGCCAAGCTCTCGAACGCTCTGCTTGCCGCAAAAAACCGATAGGAGGCACCATGTTTCAAACGATTTTATTGGATTTGGACGATACCATTTTGGATTTCGGCGCAGCCGAGCGCGTTGCGATCGCCAAAGCGTTTGCCCAAGTCGGATTAGAGCCGACCAATGCGCTGATCGAACGCTACAGCGAGATCAATATCGGCCAATGGGAAGCATTTGAACGCGGCGAGATCAGCCGTGACGAGGTTTTGACCAGACGCTTTGAGCTGCTGTTTGACGAGCTGGGCGTTGAGATCGACGCACAATACTGCGAGGACATCTATCGCGGTTATCTGGGTATCGGACATTATTTCGTGGATGGGGCTGTCGAGCTTTTGGAATATCTTGCACCGAAATACGATCTGTACATCGCCTCCAACGGCGTCGCTGCCACGCAGAATACACGCTTGGAAAGCGCAAATATTTCGCGCTATTTTAAAGGCATCTTCATCTCCGAAACCACCGGCCACCACAAGCCGGAGAAGGAATATTTTGACTATTGCTTTGCGCGGATCGAAAATTTCGACCCCGATAAGACACTCATCGTCGGCGACAGCCTGACCAGCGACATCAAGGGCGGCTTAACCGCCGGCATCCACACCTGCTGGTTCAATCCCAAGTGCAAAAAAGCAAGAGAAGACATTGTCGCTGAGTATGAAATTCACGCACTTTCCGAGCTGCGAAGGCTGCTTTGAAAAAAATTTTAAAAATTCAAAAATAATGCTTGACTTTTTCAAAAATCTGCATATAATTAGATATGCGCTTTGACGCAGGCAAATAGCGGGTTTGTGTAACGGTAGCACACCGGACTCTGACTCCGTTTGTGAGGGTTCGAAT
>CAYVLD010000154.1:0-3856 GCA_964452205.1 uncultured Oscillospiraceae bacterium | reverse complement strand
GATCGAAGAGTCGGCAGAGCCCTTTGTCCCTGCC
Organism: uncultured Oscillospiraceae bacterium; assembly: GCA_964452205.1. GTDB lineage: Bacteria > Bacillota > Clostridia > Oscillospirales > Oscillospiraceae > JAZOXB01. Next base: position 3,822 of record CAYVLD010000154.1, on the reverse strand, counting down.
GAAGAGCCGCAGGAAGCCTTCCTTCCGATCGAAGAGCCGCAGGAATGGAGCCATACACCGCCGCGCCTTTCCGACGAGCCGCAAAATCAGACCGATGGACTGTTTTCGCCTATCAATGTACGCGATATTTATGAAAACGATCCGTTGCAGAATGCCGATTCGCTGCCGACGCTGTTTCCGCAGGATGAAATGGTGATCGAGCCGGAGCAGCCGAATGTCGAGCCTACGGTCGTTCCCCGTCCGAAGAGGAAGAAGAATCGCGGCCGTCGCATCGCCCGACGCATTTTGATCAGTCTGTTTAAGTGGCTGTTTGCGTTGGTCTTGGCGGTTGCAGTGCTTGCGTTGGGTCTGGTCGGCTATTTGACCATGACGGAATACGATCCCGGCTACGCGGAAAAAGCACAGACCGGCAGCAAGCTCGTCACCGGCGCCTTCGATACCGGCAGCACCTTGCGCATCGTGACCTTTAACACCGGCTACGGCGGCTTGGGCGAGGATGCGGACTTCTTTATGGACGGCGGCGAGGGCGTCACCCCTGCGTCAAAAGAAGTCGTAAAAGAGAATATGATCGGTATTGAGCGAATTTTGAGCGAAACTGATGCGGATATTCTTCTGCTGCAGGAGGTTGACACCGATTCCAAGCGCAGCTACGAGTTCAACCAATGGCTGCAGTATGAATACGATCTTGAGGGATACGAGAGCTGCTTTGCGCTGAATTATTCGTGCGATTTTGTACCGTATCCGATCGGTGATTTTATCGGTGAGGTACATTCCGGCCTTGCGACCTACAGCCGTTTCGACATCCGTTCGGCAACTCGCTACTCGCTGCCGTGCCCGTTCTCATGGCCGACGCGCGTTGCCAATTTGAAGCGCTGTCTGCTCATGACTCGCATCCCGATCGAGGGTCGCGAGCAGGAGCTCGTCATCGTGAACCTGCATTTGGAGGCTTATGACGACGGCGAGGGCAAAACCGCGCAGATGGAGCAGCTCATGGAGCTTTTGCGGACAGAGTATGCCAAGGGGAATTATGTCATTGCCGGCGGTGATTTCAACCAAACCTTCCCGAATTGCGACAGCTATCCTCTGCTCGACGAGTCGTATTGGCAGCCGGGCACGCTGGAGACGCTGAAATACGGGTGGAAATATGCCTGTGACGATTCCGTACCGACTTGCCGCCTGCTCAATGAGCCGTATGATCGAAAGGATGCACAGTATTACGTCATCGACGGCTTCATCGTATCACCAAACGTGATCATCAAGCAGGTGCGCACGCTGGATGAGGACTTTGTCTACAGCGACCATAACCCCGTATTGCTGGAGGTCGAGCTGAAGTAATCAGAGGTGAATTTTGATGGGACAGAAAAAGGTTCTATAATAATGTCTACTGAATAAGTCGCTGCTGCGACTTGTTCATGCGGCATCGCCGCATAATTCCACAAAAACGGCTCTTTTAAACCGTTTTTGTGGAATTTTGACATGTATTCAATGTGTTTATTCGTTGGTGCATCGCAATGCGCCGACGAATGGTGCAAGGTTTCTGCGGGATTTACCGCCAAAACCTTGCACCGGAACAACGCAAAACAGCCCTGTAAGCCTTGGCTTGCAAGGGCTTGTGCGTTGTTCAGTACACATTATAATAAATTTGGGGGTCAGGCGATGAGTCTGACCCCATTGTCATAAGCAAAAACAATTGCCTGCGCTGAGATGTACTATCATCTCATTGCAGGCATTATAGTATTCAAGGAGAGAGTTATAGGCGACACGACAGCAAATAAAAAGCTCCACATTTTAAGTGGAGCTTCAGGCTGTCGAAAAACTATAGTTTTGTCATTCTGAGCGAATACCCGCAAGGGGCACGCCGCATCCGTAGGGCAGCAAGCTGCCGACGGCTGCGCAGGCGAAAAATCTTAGCAAGGCTATCGAAATGCAGTAATTTCAATGCTTCCAAAAGATTCTTCGTCGCCGCAAGCGGCTCCTCAGAATGACATGAGGAGACTTCTTCGACACGCGCAAGGATGCAGCCCAAGCTGCATCCTTGCGGTTATTTTCATGCCTTTTCGCTTTTCCAATATTCCAGTATTGTCTGTAAAAGTCCCTTTTGCTCTGCCGTAAGTGTCAAAAGCTCCTCCGCAAGCTGATTTGCGTCCGTTAGGGTTTGCTCACCCGTCAAAATATAATCCGTGCTGACCTCTAAAATCCGACTTAATTTGACCAGATTATCAATCTTGATTGCTTTATTGCCCCGTTCCAAATTGGAGATCATTTGCACAGAAACATCCATCCATGCAGACAGTTGTTCCTGTGTAAATCCCAACTGCTTGCGCCGTTCGCTGATTCTCAAACCAATTTCGGCAAGATTTACTGTCGCCATAATCGCACCCTCACACTTCACTTATAGGAGTATTATATGGCTTTTTAGGTTAAATTTTAAGAATCTATAGATTGACATGCTTAATCTTCGGATGTATAATGAGGACAACGATATAATTTAGAAAAGGAGTTATCTGAAATGAAATCCGAGTTGCTGAATTATTTAGAAAACATCATTACTCTGGAAAAAACAGTATATATTCAAGGAAAAACCATTGACGCCATCGATGCCAATCTGCGCAACCTGGGGATTCCAGCCGAAATTGAACAACGCCGCACAGAAAAACGGACCACCGGGGTGCTTGGTAATGCCTGTTGAACTGGCTTTATGATCGGTGCGGCGCTTGGCTTTCTCATATACTGCAGCAGTAACGTAGGCCTGTTTGTCACAATGATCGAATATGGTATATACGGATTCTTAAGCGGTCTTGTCATCGGTCTAATTCTTCTTTATAGTAAGAAACGTGAGGAAAACGCTCAAAAAGCTCTTGCAGAACAGGAATATCTGCGAGCAAAGGCACAGGATCAGCGGCGCGTTTGCGCAGAGAAAAAACAAGCAGAACACCTTATTGCCGTCAAAAACGAGGTGCAGAAGAAACAAAAGCACACACAGGCTCTTCTGCGAGAATACTACGATAAAGGAGCTCTCTATACCACCTATCAAAACATAACTGCCGTTTGTTCCATTTATGAATATTTGGAATCAGGAAAATGTTCCCAACTACACGGTCATGAAGGAGCTTATGTATTATATGATCAGGAACGACGTTTGGATCGTATCATTGAAGGACTTGATCGAATCAGCAATCAAATTGAACAGATCAGGCAGAATCAAGTCATGCTATACTCTGTAGCACAAGAGATGAACAACAAATTAATTTACCTTTCACGCGAAATGAATGAACAAGTTAAATTGCTGCAATTCAATGCTGAGCAAAATTCCATCATTGCCTATCATAGCGCGATTACTGCAAAAGAGCTGCACATGAGTAACTGGCTGAAAAGCTACGAGTTGGACAAAGCCGGAATCCTCCCTCAAGCACGTGGAACAAGTCGCAAGCTCCTGTAATAATATAATACTTTTTTCTACTTACTCCAACATTTATTATAAACCTAAAAAAAATTGCCTGCACTGAGATATACTATCATCTCATTGCAGGCATTATAGTATTCAAGGAAAGTGTTATAGGCAACACGATAGCAAATAAAAAAGCTCCACATTTTAAGTGGAGCTTATGTTGGCGTTACCTATTTACACGGCTAGCATGCAGCTATCGTTCGCCGTTAAGAAACCTGCCGGTGGCAGGTTTTAGGCGACACGATAGCAAAAAATGAAAAAGCCTACTCTTCCGAGTAGGCTTATGTTGGCGTTACCTATTTTCACGGCTAGCATGCAACTATCGTTCGCCGTTAAGAAACCTGCCGGTGGCAGGTTTTAGGCGACACGATAGC
>CAYVLD010000153.1:0-3893 GCA_964452205.1 uncultured Oscillospiraceae bacterium | reverse complement strand
CTTCCAAAAGTGCCTTGGCGGATAGGGCGATAATGCTTTCACATTCTGCGCCCATTTCAATAATTTTCTTATTTAGCAGACTAAGCTGCTCATCAAATCTGCTTCTCATAATTATCCAAACCTTCCTGTAATGTAATCTTCGGTGCGCTTATCCATCGGCTGTGAGAACAATTTCTCGGTTTCACCGACTTCTACCAACTCTCCAAGAAGGAAGAACGCCGTATTATCCGAAATACGAACGGCTTGCTGCATATTATGAGTCACTATAATTATAGTATATTTTTCCTTTAATTGCAATGCAAGCTCCTCAATTCGAGAGGTGGAGATCGGATCAAGCGCGCTTGTCGGCTCATCCATAAGCAAAACCTTGGGTTCCACAGCAAGAGCACGGGCAATACAAAGCCGCTGCTGCTGACCGCCAGAAAGACCGAGAGCGTTCTTTTTCAATCTGTCTTTTACCTCATCCCAGATCGCCGCATCACGAAGCGCCCGCTCTACGATCTCATCGAGCCTTACCTTGCTTGTGATGCCGTGAGTACGCGGACCGTAGGCGATATTATCGTAAATGCTCATCGGGAAGGGGTTGGGCTTCTGAAACACCATTCCGACGTCACGGCGAAGCTCGTTGACATCCACATCCTTGTCAAAAATGTTGCTGCCGTTGTAGCAGACCTTGCCCGTGATCTTGACAATCGGAATAAGGTCATTCATACGGTTGAGGGTTTTAAGAAAGGTAGATTTGCCGCATCCCGAAGGTCCGATCAGCGCGGTTATGCTTTTTTCTGGAATAGAAATGTTGATATTTTTTAAGGCTTGGTTTTCACCGTACCATAGGCACAGATCCTTCGCCGTCATGATTTCACTCATACGTTTCTCCTTTTCGCAAAGTATTTGCCCACCAATGTTGCAGATAAATTTATCAGTAATGTCAGTATCATCAAAATTGCGGCGATCGCGAAGGCAACTCCGAACTCGCCTTCTTCTTTTGCATACACATAAAGTGCCACCGTCAAGGTTGCACCGGGGGAAGTCAGTCCGGTGAAGATTCCGTTGAGCGCATGGGCAAAGCCTGCGGTAAAGAGCAGAGCTGCCGATTCACCGAGGATTCGACCGACAGAGAGGATACAGCCGGTGATCACGCCGTCCACACATCCGGGAAGAACCACGGTGCGAATGACACGCCATTTGCCTGCGCCCAAGCCGAAAGCACCTTCACGGTAGCTCTGCGGAACGGTTTTCAGACTTTCTTGCGTTGTGCGCATTACGGTAGGAAGATTCATAATAACGAGTGTTAATGCACCTGCAAGCAGGCTCGTTCCAAAATTGTTGGAAAAGAGCAGCATGCCCACAAGACCGTAAATAATGGACGGGATGCCCGAAAGCGTTTCTGCGGCATATTCAATGATAGCTACCAGCTTTTTGTTTTTGGCATACTCCGTAAGATAAATTGCCGCACCGACCCCGAGAGGCAGAACAATAACGAGTGTCGCAAGCACGATGTAAACCGTATTCAGAATGTCCGGTAAAATACCGATCCTCTCGGTCAAGTAGCTCGGCTTAGTGGAGAGCAGTTCCCAAGAGATATTCGGGATACCGTTTATAAGCACATATCCCATAAGGAACAACACAAGCGCCGCCGTAAGTGCGGTGGACACGATCATCAAGCCACGCATTGAGACGATATATAACTTTCTTTTTTTGTTCATCTTATTTCTCCTTATTCCGCTTCAAGAAGAAGTTGAGCGTAGCATTAATCAGCATAATAAACAGGAACAGCACAAGCGCAATGGAGAACAACGCGTCTCTCTGCAAGCTGCCGGGGCTTGAATATGCCATTTCGCTTGCCACAGCGGTGGTAAGAAAACGGACGCTCTCAAAGAGCGAGGGCATATTCGCCACGTTGCCTGCAACCATCATGACTGCCATGGCTTCACCGATGGCTCGACCGACCCCGAGCACAACTGCGGCGGCGATACCGCTTTTTGCGGCAGGAACGGACACCTTGAAAAAGGTTTCTGTCGGCGTTGCGCCGAGTGCAAGGGAGGCGTCCTCGTATTCCTTCGGCACGGCATCCAGCGCCGTGATCGACACTTTTATGATGTTCGGCAGTATCATTACGGCAAGCACGATGGTAGCGGCAAGCAGACTTGCTCCGTCCGGCACATTGAATATTTGACGAATGGCAGGCACAAGCACGAGCATTCCCACAAGACCGTACACAACCGACGGGATGCCTGCAAGCAGATTGACTGCGGCCTCTATTACCGCTCTTACCTTCTTGCCTGCAACCTTTGAGAGAAAGACCGCTGCGAAAAATCCGACAGGAACACCGATCAGTATGGCGCCTGCTGTTCCGTACACGCTTGTCAGTATAAACGGCAGGATTCCGTATTTCGGCTCGGCAGCAGTCGATGCCCATTCCTTACCGAAAAGGAAATTGAATAGTCCTATTTCCTTAATGGCAGGGATACCCGAAATAATGAGGTACACCGTAATGAGCAAAACACAGCCTACGGTAATGAGTCCGAGAATGAGAAATATGCCTTGTACGATATTCTCAAATAATCTGTTTTTCTTCATAATTAACCTCGATGGAAATAAGCGGCGGCGTAAATGCACCGTCGCTCAGAGTCCTTAGTTCGCAGGAACGATACCCACGCCGCTGATAATTTCATTTGCTGCTTCTGAAGTGATGTAATCAAAGAACTTCTGTGCATTTTCGGAGAGCGCGGCATCCTTTTTGGTTACGAGAACGAAGGGACGCTGTACTACATAGCTGCCGTCCTTGATGGTTTCCTCGCTCGGTGCAACACCGTCAACGGTAAGTACCTTGACGGTATCCTTTACGGAAGCAAGAGAAGCATATCCGATGGCACCGGGATTGCTTGCTACAGTGGTGATCACATCGCCGGTGGAGGTCAGCTCCTGACGGTATCTGCACTTATCCTCGGTATCGGTGATGGACTCAAAGCCATCTCTTGTACCGCTGCCTGCTTCACGGCCGATGAGTACGATTTCCGCATCGTTGCCGCCAACCTCTTTCCAATTGGTGATCTCGCCCGTATAGATCTTTGCTATGGTTTCTACATCAAGATCGGAAACGGGATTGTTGGGGTTTACAATGATAGCAATGCCGTCATAGGCAAGGATGGTTCCTTCAAGGCCGTTTGTCTTTTCCTCCTCCTTGAGACTGCGGCTGGAAAGTCCGATGTCGCATCTTCCTTCCTGAACAGCCTGAATACCTGCACCGGAACCGGTGGCGTTGTAGGTTACGGTGATGCCGGTGTCAGCTTCAAACGCTTCGCCCAAGGCACCGATGACCTTGTTCATCGAGGTAGAGCCGTCTGTAGCGACTGATTCCTTGTTGCCGCCGCAACCGCTAAGCGCACATACGAGTAACATTGCTGCTGCAAGTAAGCTGATAATCTTCTTCATGTTTTCATAGCTCCTTTGACATTTATTTTTTGCAGTTATCTCTTGACTACACCTATATTGTAAGTTTTGACAGTAAAATCCGTAAGCAAACCTGTGTAAAATCGAAGTAAAATCAGCTTCGATGATGATCGACAGGTCAATGCCTTTTTGGAATATATCCGCTTATTTGAAGCAAACCGCAAGGTGGCTTGTAACGTGTGCGGTTTTATGGTACAATGTTTATACGGGCATTAAAATGAACAATTTGACGATATGCTTCTTAATAGCAGCGAGAAAACGGAAATCGCAAAAAAAGCGAAACCAAAAGAGGGCGACTCGTAAGAGCCGCCCTCAAAAAAATGGTTTTACGATCAGGCATATGCGATATTTCCGTCTTTGTATAGCAGTTTGCAAACGGGGAATACTAGGGCGTATCTGAAAACCGGCGGAATGTCCAACAGCGAGGGATTTTTTCGTTG
>CAYVLD010000152.1:0-3927 GCA_964452205.1 uncultured Oscillospiraceae bacterium | reverse complement strand
TGCCATCGGAAGCCACAGCGTACAGAACCGTTGCAAACTCGTCGCCCATTTCCTTCGCGTTGATGCCGGCATAGGTTGCCTGATATGCGGTAACTGTGCCGTTTGTGTTGGTAACGGGAGTCATGGCATCCAATTCGAAGGTAGTGACAACAGGCTCGCCGTCTGCAACTGCCTTGGTAACAACAAGGTAGAAGCTCTCAAAAGAAGAAACCTTCGCATTCAGAATGGTGTAACGAACCTGCATTTCCGCGCCTGCGGAGATCGACATAATGAAGCTGAGGTTGGTGTCAAGTTCATATTCAGGCTCGGTGCTTTCGACTGCACCGCAAACGCAAGCGCCGTCAACATAGCTGTGTTCTTCGGTTGCGGAGTAGTCGCAATTTGCGCAAGTGACGGTGTGATCCTCGCCGTTATCGGTGTAAGTGTAGCTGTGACCGTTTGCTTCAACTTCGTCGGCGGTGTAGTTATCGCCGCAAACGGAGCAGGTATAAGTAGTATAGCCAGCAGCTTCACAGGTCGGTACAGTAACAACAGGTTCATAGCTGTGACCGCTTGCTTCAAGCTCATCGGCGGTGTAGGTGTCACCACAGGAAGAACAGGTATAGGTGGTGTATCCGGCTGCTTCGCAGGTCGGAGCGGTTACAACTGCTTCATAGCTGTGGCCATTTGCTGCTATAATGATATATTCCTTCGGCATTTCATAGGCGCACTCGGCATCAGCGTAGATCTTTCCGCAGACACTACATTCATAATAATCAGAACTGCCGTTATCCGTACAAGTCGGTGCAACATATTCGTTAAACGTCGCCGTGTGGCCGAGTGCGGGTATGCTCTCCTGTGCAACGAGGATTTCATTGCAAACGGAGCAATGCTTGCCCTCAGTCAGACCGGTTTCGGTGCAGGTCGGAGCCACGGCATCGTCAACTACCTCGGTATGAGCAATGACCTCAACCGCCTCAGTATAGGCAGCGCCGCAGCTACAGGTGAACGTCTTGACACCTTCTTCGGTGCAGGTAGGTTCTTTTGTTACAACACCGTCATCATAGCTGTGGCCGACGGCTTCAACTTCTTCATCCGTATAAGCATCATCACAGACAGAACAAGTGTATGTGGTAAAGCCCGCTGCTTCACAGGTCGGAGCGGTTACGACAGCATCATAGCTGTGTCCCAAGGCAACAACTTCTTCCTGCGCAGTAAGAACCTCGTTACAGACGGAGCAATGCTTGCCCTCGGTCAGGCCGGTTTCGGTGCAGGTCGGAGCCACGGCATCGTCAACGACCTCGGTATGAGCGACGACCTCAACCGCCTCAGTATAGGCAGCGCCGCAGCTACAGGTGAACGTCTTGACACCTTCTTCGGTGCAGGTAGGTTCTTTTGTTACAACACCGTCATCATAGCTGTGGCCGACGGCTTCAACTTCTTCATCCGTATAAGCATCATCACAGACAGAACAAGTGTATGTGGTAAAGCCCGCTGCTTCACAGGTCGGAGCGGTTACGACAGCATCATAGCTGTGTCCCAAGGCTGCAACTTCTTCCTGCGCAGTAAGAACCTCATTACAGACGGAGCAATGCTTGCCTTCAGTCAAGCCGGTCTCGGCACAAGTGGCTGCAACCGCTTCATCGATCACCTCGGTGTGCCCGAGCGCCGGAACTTCTTCCTGTGCGGCAATCACTTCATTGCAGACAGAGCAATACTGACCTTCGCTCAGACCGCTTTCGGTACAAGTCGGTGCAACAGCGCTGTCGGTCACGATGGTATGTCCTATTGCGGCAATGGTTTCCTTGTAGCTGTACACACAGGTCGTGCAGGTATAAGTTATGCTGCCCGCACTCGTGCAGGTGGCCGCCGTCGTGCTCTGAGAATAGCTGTGGGTGTGGCTTGACGCAGGCACATAGATCTTAAATGCAGCTTGCAAGGTAGATTCTGACAAAGATGCGAGGGAAGAACTATCTGTTTTCGAAACGTTAAATCCTCGTATGGTATAGCTTGCCCACCATGAGTCTGTTATTAGAACGGATCGTTCTGTTGTAACAGAAGGTCTGCTGCTTTGCACAGCATCCGTAACCCATCCATCAGGACGGTATTGCCAACCGCTGCTGATTTTAATGATGGAGCCTACAGGCAGTTGCGATTTTGTAAAACGCTGTGTTGCAAAATAGCGTTCGTTGATATCGCTGCTCGTGATAAGCTTGTTATAGCTGCTGGCGCTGGCGGAATGCCAGTAAGCACCGTTGGTAATATCCAGACGAAGCCGGAAATACTGGGTATCCAAATTTTCTATCGGCACATAAATCTTGAAAATGTCATTGATCTCATCGGCGGTAGTGCTTTTCAGTGAAGTATCATCTGTCGTCGATGAAATGTTAAACGCACGAATTGTCCAGTCATCCCACCATTCGTCCAGAGCAACCGTATATGAGGTTGTGGTGGTTGCAGGTCTGGTGCTGGAATCTTGCTTCGCATCCGTGACCCAGCCGTCAGGACGATATTGCCAGCCGCTGCTGACCTTAATGACGCTGCCCACGGGAAGAGTCGACTTCGTAAAGCGCTCTGTTGCGTAGAAATAGGGAGAGTTTGAGGCTGACGTAAGCAGCTTATTATATGAGCTGTTAGCGGAATGCCAATATGCACAAGAAGTAAGCTGCGGATACAAACGTGCATACAGCTTGCTGGTAGCTACATTGCTGTGTTTGGATGTGGTCGTAGCGTACGGAGTTTCAAGTGCATTATTGGCAGACTCAATCGCAATCTGCTGCAGCGCATAGCCGACATTGGACGGCTTGTAAGTCACATTAGAAATATCCAGACCGGTAATTTTCCCAACAAAGGTCAGTCCTGCCAAATATCTGCCGAAATACTTATTCAAGTGGTAGCCATCTCTGGTGATATTGTCCTTAAGAAGGGATGTACGCGCGTTTTGCACCGCAGTACCGTTGGGAACAACGATGGAGAAATCGGAGTTGGTCACGATCTTGCTCTTTACGGCGGAAACGATGCTGTTATACATCGTGGTCTGGTTGTTGCTGTAGTTTGCAAAGCCCGAATGAGTAGAGTTCGCCTGATATGCCCAGGTCATATGCCAAACGAGCTTTGCGTTGGGACTCTTGGAGGCAAGCTTGCCCTTCACATATGTGACCAAATTGGTCAGGTTGCTGTTGTAGGTGCTCGCCTGACCGCTGTTGGGGCTTGCCTGCTGCATGGAAACATAGTCCCAGCTTCTGGAAGACAGCGCTGTGCTCATTTTATAGCTGGACGTAGAAGACCATGAACCACTGCTGTTGGTATAATAGGTGTACGCTGCTGAATTGTTAGAGGCATTGCTGTAGTGCGTTTCAAGAGTACAGCCGCCGATATAGAGATTACCGAGATAAATGCTGCTAATACCTAAACTTTTTGCAATCTGGTACACATATTGCATCGCATCGACAGAAAAGCTGTTGCCGATGCAAAGGATGGAAAGCGTGCCGTCACCGTCGACATCCCACGAAGCGGTTGCCTTCGTTCCTTGCACGAGGGTGTTTTCCGCCTGTGCCGCTTGCACGGTTTGCAAGCAAGGCAAAATGGCGGTGCAGAGGATGCAGATCATCAAAATAAGCGAAGTAAATTTTTTCATATGCCGTCTCCTTTTTATTTATATTCATTTTGATTTCTCAACCATCTTTACCGATGCCGCAGTCAAATTATCTGCGACTGACAGACATTATTATTGCCCCGAAGCAAGCATGTAAGCGGCTACACTGTCACCGTAGGTGAGCATGGCGTTGACCATGTTGATCTCAGCCTCGGTGGAAGCGGTCTTCTCGCGGACAGAGGCAACGTAGCTCTCAATGCTCCAAGTAAGCGTCTGAGAAACGGCCGTATCGCCGTCATACAGAGCGATGGTCAGAAGCTGACGCATCTGCTTTGCGCCGACGTTGCTGTAAA
>CAYVLD010000151.1:0-3931 GCA_964452205.1 uncultured Oscillospiraceae bacterium | reverse complement strand
AGACGATTCCATGCCTGCCAATACGGTCAAGGTGCCGAATCTGATCGGTATGACGGTTTCCGAGGCGACGGCTGCGCTCAATGAGCTGGGCTTGTATTTGCAGGCAAAGGGTACGGATTCGACGGCTTGGCACGTTTTGGTGACGAGCCAAGACCTAAAGGAAGGCACGGAGGTTGCGCTCGGTACGACGGTAACGGTCATCTTTGCCGATACCACGGCAATGGACTAAAGGAGATACTATGAAACTAAAGGAATTGCTGCAGAATGTTGCGGTTTTGGAAAACAGCGCATCTTTGGAGCTTGAAATTACATCGGTGACGGATTCCAGCCGCGAAGTAATGCAGGGAAGCTTGTTTATCGCCGTTGCCGGCTACGCAACCGACGGACACCGCTACATTCCCGATGCGGTAAAACGTGGCGCGGCGGTCGTGCTCAGCGAGCGCGAAATGTGCGAAGCTGTGCCGTGGGTGCGTGTTTCCGATGCTCGTGAGGCGATGGCGCAGATCGCAGCCAACTGGCACGGCAGACCGGCGCAGAAGATGAAGCTCATCGGTGTCACAGGGACAAACGGAAAAACCTCCGTAACGTATCTGCTCAAGTCTCTGATCGAGAAGGCGTTGCATACCAAGGCAGGACTGATCGGAACGATCCACAATATGGTAGGCGATGAGGTCATTGAAGGCGAGCGCACGACCCCCGGCGCAATTGAGCTGCAAGGTGTTCTCAAGCGCATGTATGATGCAGGCTGCAGCCATGTGGTGATGGAGGTCTCGTCCCATGCGCTTGTGCAGCAAAGGGTCGGGCAGATTCCCTTTTATGTCGGCGCGTTTACGAATCTGACAGAGGATCATTTGGATTTCCACAACACGATGGACGAATACGCTCGGGCAAAGGCGCTTTTGTTCCGTCAGTGCGAACACGGCGTGTTCAACATCGATGATTCCTATGCGGCTGTGATGATGAAGGATGCGACGTGCAGCCGCATGACGATCGGCTTGCGTGAGACGGCGGATCTGTATGCAAAAAACATCGTGCTTGCCTCGGATCATGTGCAGATGGACGTATGTGAAAACGAAAGTGTTGAGCGGCTTCATATCGGCATCCCGGGACGCTTTACCGTGAGCAACTGCCTGATGGCGCTTGCCATTGCAAGAAAGCTCGGTATTGCGCTTAAAACTGCGGTTGCGGCACTTTCCGAGGCAAAAGGTGTCAAGGGTCGTATTGAGGTCGTGCCGACGCCGAATCAGCCCTATACGGTTCTGATCGACTACGCGCACACGCCTGACGGCTTGGAAAGCATTCTGCGCTCGGTCAGAGATTTTGCCAAGGGCAGGATTATCACGGTTTTCGGCTGCGGCGGTGACCGGGACCGCGCAAAACGCCCGATCATGGGCAAAATTGCGGCAGACCGGTCGGATCATGTGATCGTGACCTCGGATAACCCCCGAACGGAGGAGCCGATGGCGATCATTGAGGACATCCTTGTAGGTATGAAGGATGCAAAAATCCCATATATTGTTGAGGAAAACCGACGCGAAGCGATCCGCATTGCCTTGCGTTTGGCTCAAAAAGATGATATGATAGTGCTTGCCGGTAAAGGACATGAAACCTATCAGATCATCGGCACGGAAAAAACACATTTGGATGAACGCGAGGAGGTTGCCTCGGCTCTATGGCAGATGCAGCAATCACATTAGCGCAGGCGGCACAGTGGTGCGGCGGCCGCGTGGAAGAAAAATATCAAAATACGGTTTTCAGCGGCGCTTGCTTTGACAGCAGAAAAATCACGGAAGGCGAGCTGTTTGCGGCGCTGGTCGGCGCGAGAAACGGACATGAGTTCGTGCCCGTGGCAATGAAGGGCGGCGCGTCGGCGGTTCTGGCAAGCGAGCCGTTGGCAGAAGAAATACCGGCGATTTATGTCGAAAATACGCTTGCGGCGCTGCAGGCAATTGCAGCCGGCTACCGTGAGAGCCTGTCGTGCAAATGTATCGGCGTAACGGGCTCGGTCGGCAAGACAACGACCAAGGAGATGATCTGGTCGGTTTTGTCCACGACCTATCGCACGCAGAAAACGGCAGCAAACTTCAATAACGACATCGGCCTTCCCGTGACGGTGCTTTCTTTGGAAAAAACCTGCCGCGCAGCGGTTTTGGAAATGGGAATGAACCATCCCGGAGAGATCTCGCTGCTTACGAAAATTGCAAAGCCCGATATTGCCGTTATCACCAATGTCGGCACGATGCACATCGAGAATTTGGGCTCCAGAGAGGGCATTTTGCAGGCAAAACTCGAGATCTTAGAGGGCTTAAAGCCTCACGGAAAGGTCGTTTTCAGCGGCGACAATGATCTTTTGCATGCAGTTGCCGAAAAATACGGCGCGCTGCAGTACGGTCTGATGCCTCATAACGATGTCAGAGCGGAACAGGTGCAGGTGATCGACGGAAAGACGCATTTTACCGTCTGTGCCTTTGACCGGAGCTTTCCTGTTGTGCTGCCGACGGTCGGAGAGCATAATGTGCTCAATGCGCTGTGCGCCGTTACGGCAGGCTTCCTGTGCGGCGTTTCGGTGGAAAACATATGTGCAGGCTTGCTCAATTTCCGCAATACCGGCATGCGCCAAAATATTTATGAAAAAGACGGCAAAAAAATCATTGCCGATTGCTACAACGCAGGTCCTGAGTCGATGCGTGCTGCCTTGCAGGTGCTTTCTCAGGAAAAGGGCAGGAAAATCGCCGTGCTCGGCGGCATGCTGGAGCTGGGCGAATATGCACCGCAGGCGCATTTTGAGGTCGGGCAGGAGGCTGCCAAAACGGCCGATTTGCTCTTTGCTTACGGCGCGCACGGCGATGCGTATGTCAAAGGTGCTAAAATGCTGAAAATGGCGTATGCCGAGAGCTTCGATACGCATGAGGCGTTAGCGCAGGCACTATGTGCCCGGATGCAAGAGGGAGATGCTCTGCTGTTCAAGGGCAGCCGCGGCATGCGGATGGAACGCGTTTTGCAGCTTGCTGATTTACAAAGCGAAGGAGAGAAGTAATATGGATATGATTATGATTCTGGTTTCGGTGATCGGGGGCTTCCTGCTCTCGGCGGTTTTGGGAAAAATTTTGATTCCTGCGCTCGTGGCGCTCAAGGCCGGCCAGTCGATCAAGGAGATCGGCCCGACATGGCATAACAACAAGGCAGGCACGCCGACGATGGGCGGCTTGATGTTCATTGCCGCCTCGGTGCTTTGCGTTGCAACGGCATGGTTTGCCTATGCAGAAGGTCAATTTGTGAATCTGATCGTATTGGCTCTGGCGCTGATGTTTGGCCTGATCGGATTTTTGGACGATTTTATTAAGGTGAAGAAGAAGAGAAATCTCGGTCTGACCGGTATTCAGAAGCTCGTTCTGCAGATCGCAGCCTCCGGTATTTTCCTTGCTGCGCTGCATTTCAGCGGCAATCTGAGCTATGAGCTGCATATCCCGTTTGTTGCCGAGCCTGTTTGGACTGTGCCGAAGCTGGTTTATATCGCAGCGGCGATCTTCATCATCGTCGGCTGCGTCAATGCCGTCAATCTGACCGATGGCATCGACGGTCTTGCAAGCGGTGTTACCGCGCCTGTCATGCTGTTCTTCGTGCTTGTGTCGATGACGGCAAAGCAGGCAGGTCTTGCAACCTTCCCTGCAGCCCTGCTCGGCGGTTTGGGCGGCTTCCTGCTGTACAACTTCTATCCTGCGAAGGTCTTTATGGGCGATACCGGCTCGCTGTTTTTGGGCGGCGCGGTCTGCGGTCTTGCCTTTGCGCTGAATATGCCGCTGGTGTTGGTTTTGGTTGGCTTTATCTATATCGTTGAAGCCATGAGTGATATTTTGCAGGTCGGCTACTTCAAGCTCACCCACGTCAAGCGCATCTTTAAGATGTCTCCGATCCATCACCATTTTGAAAA
>CAYVLD010000150.1:0-3973 GCA_964452205.1 uncultured Oscillospiraceae bacterium | reverse complement strand
GACAGGGGCGCGACAATGCCAAGCTCTACATTCAGGAACGTCCGGAGCTTGCGCAGGAGCTGGAGACAAAGGTGCGTGCGCATCTGGCAGAGCTGCAGAGTACGCGTAAGGCTGCGACGACGCCTGCGAGCAAGGCAGTAGATGTCTCTGCCGAGGATTTTGATGAAGATTGAGGCGATCGAGCCGACACGCTCGCCGCAGGGGAAGCTGCGCCTTCGCTTTGACGATGGGCAGACGATGCTCGTTTTGCCCTCTGTAATTGCGGAGCTGGGGCTGTATGTGGGTATTGAAATTCCGCAGGCGGCAATGGCTTCACTCAAGGACAGCAGCGCGGAAGCATCGGCAAAAGAGAGAGCCGTGCGCATCGTTTCGGCTGCGCCCGTGACCAAACGCGAGCTGTATCATCGGCTGGTGCTCAAGGGCGAGAGCGAGGAAAATGCGCACATGGCGGTTGCGTGGCTGGAGGAGCTGAAGCTTTTGGATGACCGTCAGGTGGCCGAGAGTGTGGTCAGAAGCGGCGTTGCAAAGGGCTACGGCGAGGCGCGTATTAAGCAAATGCTGTATGAAAAACGCGTTCCCAAGGAATATTGGCAGGAGGCATTGAGTCGAATGCCTGCGCAGGACGATGCCATTGATGCGTTTTTACAGCGCAGATTTCGCGGCAGACAGCCCGACCGCGCCGAGTGCAAGCGTGCGGCAGATGCGCTTTTGCGCCGCGGACACCGTTGGAGTGAGATCAAGCTCGCGTTGGAGCGATATGCGCCCGACGAGGCGTTTGAAGATTAGGCTGAAAAAAGCAGGAAAAGGGGTTTTGCTATGGGCAAGCGGATCGGAATGATTTCCTTAGGCTGTGCCAAAAATCAGGTCAATGCGGAGCAAATGCTCTTCCTTTTACAGGAGGCAGGCTATGAGCTGCTGCCGGATGTGGGCGGTGCGGATGTTGTGATCATCAACACCTGCGGCTTCATCGACTCTGCAAAGAGTGAAGCGATCGACAATATCCTCGCCATGGCTGCGCTCAAGGAAGAACGCGTGATCGGAAAGATCTTGGTTACCGGCTGCCTTTCGCAGCGCTATCAGGATGAGATTCTTAATGAAATGCCGGAGGTTGACGGCGTTTTGGGCACCGGAAGCTATCACCGCATCGTTTCGGCGGTAGAAAGGCTGCTTGCAGATGAAAGCGTCAGCGAATTTGGGGACATTCATGCACCGATCGACGAGATCGGACGTGTTTTGACCACACCGCCGCATTATGCGTATTTGAAGGTGGCTGAGGGCTGCGACAATCATTGCTCGTACTGTGTCATCCCTTCTCTGCGCGGCAAATTCCGCAGCCGAACGCAGGACGATTGCCTGTATGAGGCGAGAATGCTCGCAGAAGACGGCGTGAAGGAGCTGATCGTGGTCGCGCAGGATACCAGTCGCTACGGTATCGACCTTTACGGTGAGCGCAAGCTGCCCGAGCTGCTCAGAGAGCTTTGCAAGATCGAGAAGCTGCATTGGATCCGTGTGCATTATCTCTATCCCGATGAGATGACCGATGAGCTGATCGACGTGATCGCCTCCGAGCCGAAGATCGTCAAGTATATGGATATTCCCATTCAGCACGTCAATGATTTGATCTTGAAGAAGATGAACCGCCGCGGAAACCGCGAGGAGCTTGACGAGCTGTTTCAAAAGCTGCGTGAGAAAATCCCCGATGTTGTGATCCGAACGAGCATTATTTGCGGCCTTCCTTACGAGGGAGAGGACGAATTTGAGGAGCTGTGCGCTTGGTTGAAGGAACAGAAGCTCGAACGTGTCGGAGCCTTTGCCTTCTCACCCGAGGAGGGAACGGCGGCGGCAAAGATGCCGTATCCCGACAGCGAGATTGCGCAGCATCGCGCCGAGATCGTCAACGAGCTGCAGTCGCGCATCATGGACGAATACAACGAAAAGCGAATGGATACCGTTATGGAAGTCCTCTGCGAGGGCTACGATGACGAGACGGAATCCTATTTCGGCAGAACCTATGCCGATTCACCGGACATCGACGGCCGTGTTTTCTTTACCGCCGAAAATACTGTAAAAATTGGTAGTTTCGTTCCCGTGCGCATCACCGATGTGATTGACGGAGAGCTGTGCGGCTATGCCGAGGAGGAAACACTATGACTACTGCGACAAAATTTACTTTGGTGCGTATTTTTATGATACCACTGTTTATGGTCTGCATGTACATCAGCGAGACGAATGACTTGATGCGTTATGTGTCGCTTGCGATTTTTGGGATCGCAAGTCTGACCGACTTGGTCGACGGTCATATCGCCCGAAAGTATAACCAAGTGACAGATTTGGGTAAATTCCTCGATCCGCTGGCAGATAAGGTACTGGTTCTGGCGGCAATGGCGATGTTTTGCGAGTGGGGTATGTTTCCGGCGTGGGCGTTGATGATCGTTTTGGTGCGTGAATTTGCCATCAGCGGTCTGAGAATGGTGGCCTCCGGTAAAGGTCAAGTCATTGCTGCCGGCTGGTCGGGCAAGGTCAAGACGGCTGTGACGATGGCAGGCATTTGCATCATGCTTCTGCTCAGAGCAAATCTCTGTGTCGACCTGCTCGGTGCAACGGTGATCGGCATCATCAATTGGATCGTCATCGCTGCGATCGCCGTGACCACCCTCTATTCGGGCGTGGAGTACTTTGTCAAAAACGGCAAGGTTCTTATAGATGAGAAATAATGTTCTTGACACCAAATGCGGATTTTGGTAATATAATAGCAATGAAATAGCATGTTGAACGGGAAGAGTAGCGCAAGGAAAGTCCCAGAGAGTGTCTGTCATCGGCTGGAAGCAGATACGGCGGAAGTTGTGTGAAGTGCGCCCGGGAGTGCAGGGGAGACCCACCGAAAAGTGATAAATCAGAGTGGAACCGCGACTTTTGCCGCCTCTGGAAGTTTTTCCGGAGGCGGCTTTTTATACGATTATCCGTTAGAAATGTTTGACAACTTGCTGAACGCCTCTGTAGGGTCGAGTCATGACTCGACCGGCAGAAAAATGTTGCGTTTTCGCATCGGATTGCGGCCAATTCGTACCGTTTACCGCGGGCAGGTCATGCTGCCCTGCAGCTTATCGTACGAAATCGCTCGACAAATCGGAATTTGACATTAGGATAGGGTCGCCGTGCGCATCCCAAGAGCACTTCCTCGTGCTGCGCGTTTGGGGTGCCGTGACTGAAATTGGATCGAAATAACAGTTTGGGGGGAAGATAATGCGGTTAAAAGAAACCATAGAGGCATACCGGCGCAATGACCCTGCGGCGAGAAGTAAATTTGAGATCTTTTGGCTCTATAACGGCCTGCATGCTCAAATTTATTACCGCATCGCTCATTGGCTGTACACACATAAAATGAAATTTTTAGGTCGCTGGGTCTCACAGATCGCACGGCGCAGAACCGGCGTTGAGATCCATCCTGCGGCGAAGATCGGCAGACGCTTGGTGATCGACCACGGTACCGGTATCGTCATCGGTGCAACGGCGGAGATCGGAGACGACTGCTTGATCTATCAGGGCGTGACTCTCGGCGGCACAGGCGCGCAGCAGGGCAAACGCCATCCGACGCTTGGCAATAATGTTATGGTCGGCTGCGGCGCAAAGATTTTAGGCCCCTTTAAGGTTGGGGACAATGCGCGAATTGCCGCAAATTCGGTGGTTTTGAAGGAAGTGCCGCCCAATTCCACGGTGGTCGGCGTACCCGGCCGAGTGGTCAAGATCAACGGCGAGAAGTTAGACCATATCCATACGCCCGACCCGATCCGTGCGGAGCTGGATTATTTGAATGAACGATTGAAAAAACTCGAAGAACAAACGGAGGAAGCATAAATGTATCTTTACAATTCATTAAGCCACAAGAAGGAGCTCTTTGTTCCGAACCATCCCGACATCGTCAAGATGTACACCTGCGGCCCGACCGTGTACCACTATGCCCACATCGGCAACC
>CAYVLD010000149.1:0-3989 GCA_964452205.1 uncultured Oscillospiraceae bacterium | reverse complement strand
CTGCATCGCCTGCTTCCTGCGCGACATCTCCGGCGCTCTGGGTCTGCAATCGGCCGGTGCTACGGCAGAAAATGCAGCAGGTATCGTTTCTAATTTCCGTCCGGAAATTATCGGCATCATCGCCGGCTCCTGCATCATGGCATTTGTCGGCAAAGAGTTTAAGCCCAAGGGCGGCAGCTCCCCCTTCACCCGTTTCTTCCTCGGCATCATCGTGATGATGGGCGCACTGGTCTTCCTTGGCTGCCCGCTTCGTATGGTCATCCGTATCGGCGGCGGCGACATGAACGCTATCATGGGTCTGATTGGCTTCGTCATCGGTATCGTGGTCGGCATCATCTTCCTCAAGAACGGTTTCTCCCTCGGTCGTACCCAGAAGCAGACCAAGGCAGAAGGTCTTGCATTCCCGGTCGTTATGGTCGGCCTGTTCATCGTTTCCATCACCATCAGCCTGTTCAGAACCTCTCTGACCGGCCCCGGCTCTCAGTATGCACCGTGGTACATCGCGCTGATCGTTGCTTTGATCGTCGGCGCACTTGCACAGAGAAGCCGTCTTTGCATGGTCGGCGGCATCCGTGATGCGGTCATGTTCAAGGAATTTGGCCTGCTTGCAGGTTTTGTCTGCATCATCATTGCTGTCATGGGCGGCAATCTGATCTTCGGCGACGGCCTGACCTTCAGCTTTGAAGATCAGCCCATCGCACATACCGAATGGCTGTGGAACATGCTCGGTATGAGCGTTGTCGGTTGGGGCTGCTGCCTGCTCGGCGGTTGTCCGCTGCGTCAGCTCGTTATGGCGGGCGAGGGCAACAGTGACTCGGCAGTTACCGTCTTCGGTATGATCGTCGGCGGCGCACTGAGCCACACGCTCAAGATCGCTTCCTCCGGCACCGGCACCGGCGATAACGGCCCGATGGCTACCATCGTTTGCTTGGTAATTCTGCTGATCGTTTCTGTTGTCAACATCAGAAAGGAGAAAGCATAATGATCGATGCAAGAGGTCTGGCTTGCCCGATGCCTGTTCTGAAGGTTCAGCAGGCGGTCAAGAAGGATGCTCCCAAGACTCTGGAGGTCATGGTTGACAACAAGCCGGCAGTGCAGAATGTTACGCGCTTTGCGAACAATAACGGCTATGAAGTCAGCGTAAAGGAGCTGGAGGATGAGGAATTTTCCCTCACTCTGACCAAGAAATGAACCATTACTTAGCTACGTTTCACACCCATCTTGCCGCGCTGAAAACGCACAGAAATCTGGTGAAAAACGGCATCGAGGCAAGAATGTCGCCCGTGCCGAGGAAAATTTCGTCCTCCTGCGGAACCTGCGTGCAGTATTTCGCGGAAAAAATGTGCGAAAGCTGCATTGACGAGGATGCGGAGGCGATTTATCGGCTCGACGGTGAAAGCGTAGAAATGTTGAAAGAGTTTGATTAAAAGAATCCCCTGTGGAGGCAAAAACTCCGCAGGGGATTTTTAATTATGTGTGAATGAATCGGCGCAATAATAAATGCTGCTGCTCGGCGGCCTTCCACTGTGCATCCGGAGCAAGACATTCTGCCAATGCAGCTTTCATTTTTCTGACGCGTAAGGCTCGCCGTCATTGACCAAGGCGGCAAGACGGTTGCGAGAGTATTCCAACGCCTCGCCGAGTCTCGTTAGCTCCAAGGCAGACAGAACAAGTTGATTTTTGCTGTTCATGGTTTCCTCCTTTTTGTTTATATTACCATATATAAGGATAGCCTTTAATAAGGGAAATGTCAAGAGGTGGGTTCCCTGTTAAAATAGGTACGAACAAAGGAGGGGTATCGTGGAGGAGCTCAAGGGTATCGTACAATACGAAATTAGGAATTACGGCAGCGTTCGGGTGAAGCTGGCGGAGCTTTTGGACAGCCGCGGTATCACTCGCAACCGTCTGCGCACCTTGACGGGCGTGAAGTATGAGGTGATCGACCGCTATTATAAGGGCAGCAACGTAATCATGGCAGACTTGGATTTCTTGGCAAAGGTTTGCTGTGTGCTCGATTGCAGAATTGAAGATTTGCTCGAATATCGGAAACCGGAAGCTTGACGTAACTTCCCCTGTGGAGAAATTTCACAGGGGGCTTTTTGCGAAAAGGGATTGTTTTTTGAGAAAAGATATGCTATGATAAGATGAAAAAATTCAGGAAAGAGAAAACGTTATGCTGACAAAAGCCATCATTACTTTTTTAATATCCATGGTTCCTGTCGTTGAGCTGCGCGGAGCGATCCCCATCGGCATAGCTGCGGGGCTTGAGCCGTGGCTTGTTTGTGTTTTGTCAATTATTGGTAATATCATTCCAATTCCTTTCATCCTGCTGTTTATCCGCAAAATTTTGGGATGGATGAAGAAATACCCCAAGCTCGGACGCATCGCAACAAAGCTGGAGCAGCGTGCTGAGAGCAAGAGCGGAACGGTGAGAAAGTCGGAGCTGGTCGGTCTGTGCCTGTTTGTTGCAATTCCGCTGCCCGGAACGGGTGCGTGGACGGGCGCATTGATCGCTGCGTTGATGAAAATGCGCATCAGCCGTGCATTGCCGACAATTTTTGCAGGTGTTGTGATCGCCGGGGTTATCGTGACGTTAGTCATCACGCTCGGAATTGAAGCGTTGAGCTTCTTTGTCGGATGAAGCAGTATGTACATACGCCCATCGGCGTCTTGGAGATCCATGCCGACCAGCGCAAGCTCAGAGCCGTCACGCTGAGCGATGCGGCCGGCGAGGACATGGCAAATCCGATCACGGAGAAGGCGGCAAAGCAGCTTCAGGAATATTTTGAGAAAAAACGGACAGAATTTCAAGTGTTCTTCATGGCGCAGGGCACGCCGTTTCAGATCGAAGTGTGGTCTAAAATGAACGAAATTCCGTATGGAAAAGTGGTGACCTACGGACAGCTTGCCGCCGCTGTCGGTCGACCGAATGCGGTTCGCGCGGTTGCCAATGCCGTGGGACAGAATCCGCTTTTGATCCTGCAGCCGTGCCACAGAGTCGTGGCCGCTGACGGCCCGGGCGGTTTTTCCGCAGGCTTGGAGGCAAAACGGAAGCTTTTGGCTTTGGAAGGCGTGGAAATTTCGGAAAATAAAGCATTTATGGAAAAATTCCTCTTTACTTTTGCGTAAATTTGTGTTATTATATTTCGGCTGACGATTTTTCAGCCATTGCCGCTGCTCAGTTACGGGAGAACGCTACGGCATTCCGCCAACCCTGACTTAGCTGACGGAGAATATTTTTGAAAGGTGGAAAACACACTATGATCCTGAAGGACAAGAAGACCGCTATCATTGCGGAGTACGCAACCCACGAAGGCGACACCGGTTCCCCCGAGGTTCAGATCGCCATTCTGACCGCCCGTATCAATGAGCTGACCGAGCATCTGCGTGAGCACAAGCACGACAACCACTCCCGTCGTGGTCTGCTGATGATGGTTGGTAAGCGCCGCAGCCTGCTGGACTATCTGGCAAAGAAGGACATCAACCGTTACCGTGCTCTGATCGCCAAGCTGGGTATCCGTAAGTAAGAAAACCGAAAGGGCGACGGATACCGTCGCCCTTTCTTAATGCAAAATGCAGAATGTAGAATGCAGAATTATGGTATGCCCTGCGGGCATGATTTCGAATCGTGTGCGAAGCACACACCTTCATTTTGCATTTTGAATTTTGCATTCTGCATTTCACAACTCTCGGGAGATGCTTAGCAGTTGGTTGAGCCGCCGATTTCCGGCAGTTGAACCAAGTGCTAAACCTCCCGAACACACAAAAGAAAAATACTATAGGAGGAATAACACCAATGATTACTCGTAAGCAGTATCCCAACCATCATGTTTATGAGATGGAAATCGGCGGCCGTGCCTTTACCGTGGAAACCGGTAAGGTTGCTGAGCTTGCCAACGCCGAGTGCATCTGCCGCTACGGCGACACTGTGGTTCTGGTCACCTGCACCTGCAACCCCATCCCCAAGGCCGGTATCGACTACTTCCCTC
>CAYVLD010000148.1:0-4031 GCA_964452205.1 uncultured Oscillospiraceae bacterium | reverse complement strand
CTTGGAAGCCTTGGCTTGCAAGGGCTTGTGCGTTGTTCAGTACACATTATTTAATCAGGCGCGCGCGATCCTTGCCCGGCAGAGAAAACATCGGCAAGAAGCGATCCAAGCCCGTAAATGTCAGCAGTAAAATCGAGCCGACAACAATAAAGCTCATATAATTGTGCCCGATGATCTCAAACGGCGTAAACTCACGAAGCGGATACACCGCGCTTGCGATCCCGGCAAAAAACACGGGAAAACAATGCCACGGAATCAGTTGAGAGCCATAAATCCCCATCGCAGACGTAAATGTTGCCAGCCGCAGACGAAGCCGATATTGATCACTCTCATCCTTACATTCCACGTGCTTCTCTACAATATCGCGGATAATGGGAGAAATCGTCGCAACCTGCGCCGCCTCATCCGAGAGCGCAGCATTTCCGGCAAGGCACAAAACACCGCACCAGCCCATAAGCTGCTGCACATTTCCGGACAGCTTGACCACCAGCTTCGTCAGCGGTGCAAAAGCATTCATGCTGTTCATAATTCCACCGAACGCTGAAACCCATATCATCATCACAATGACCCAGCTTCCTGCATCGCTGAAGCCCGTAAAGAGCAGATTGTTCAGCCAGTCACTCAGGCAGGTCGTTCCGGCGAAATATCCCAAAATCAGTGAGGATACCATACCGGCAGCCAAGCAAAGCATGGTATGCAGCTTCATAAATGACAGCGCAATGACTATGATCAGCGGAACGATCATGTAATACGGCACACCTGCCTCCACCTGATTCAGCAGCGCCAAGGCTGACGGACGTTCTGAATCAAGCGCCATGCGCGCCTCCTGTGGGATCTGCGCAATTGCGGCAGCGACATCGCCTTGCGTGTTCGGCAGACTGATGCCTGCAAAGAAAACAACAACCAGAGAAAGCAGCAAGCATCCAAAAGCCCACACAAGCTGATGCTTCAGTCGATCGATGATCTTTACATCCTGCATGCCGCATGAAAGCACCGTCACATCGGAGATCATGCCGATGTTATCGCCAAAGCAAGAACCGCCGGCAATGGAAGACAGCGTCAGCAGTATATTGCCGCCAACCAGATGATTCAGCCACAGGAAGATCGGCGCGCAAGCCGCAAATGTTCCCCACGAAGAACCTGTGGCAATCGACAGAAGGCAGGTAACGATCATCGCAACCGGTGCAACCGTCCTTGCAGTTACGCCCATTTTCAGAGCGAGGTTGATGAGCGCCGCACCCACGCCGGTCGCCATAAAGCACTCTGCAACGCCGTAGGCAAACATGAGAATGAAGAAAATTACTACGATATGCTTTACGGAAGTCAGACATTGCTCAAACGACGTTTCAAACCCGACCTTATTCACCGGCATATAAACGGCAATTGCGCAGAAGGTTGCAATCGGCGCAGCCAGCAGCAGATCCAGCTTGAACACGATCACCAGACAGGCAAATATAATGAGCGGCACGAATTTAATCGCCGCGATCCATGCGCTATCTTTCTTTTTCGCAGCAGATTCTTCAGCCGCAGATATTTTCTCGTTTTTCATACAATGCTCCAATCGCCGCGGTTGAAGAATCGCGGCGGAAAAATTCGACAGTCTTCTTATTATAGCGTTTTTCTTCCAAAAAAGCCATAGTCAATTATCACAATTTTTAATGTGTCAGTTTATGTATTTTGCCAAGGCACATAGCAAAGCCGCACTCTCAAGAGTGCGGCTGAGCGTGTCGAAGAAGTCTCCTCATGTCATTCTGAGGAGCCGCTTGCGGCGACGAAAAATCTTTTGAAAGCATGGAAATTGCTGCATTTCGATGGCCTCGCTAAGATTCTTCGCTCAGAATGACAAAACGGTAGTTTTGCTACAGCCTGAGCCGCACTCTCAAGAGCGAGGCTTTCAGGCTGTCAAAATAGCACTAATATAGGGTTGATGCCTGTCCATTGACTACATTGAGGTTTATTGACACGCTCCAAAGCTTCAAATTATTTTGCAGAGGACTCACTCGGGGCACGAGCCGTATTTGTCGTTACATATTCATAAATCGTCGATGCAGAAGATTGCTCTATAAAGGTTACAACGCAGTAGAAAGTATCGCCGGCATTACAGGAGATCGTGTAGCTGCCCGAAATCACACCGCCGGTCGTTCTTAGCAAACCATTTGAAGTCGAGCCGGAAATGGTGGTATAATGCGCACCGCTGGCATAATAAACCTTAATCATGGAAATGCCGCACTTTGTAATTCCTCCCATGGATGTTTTGTAAGAATAGCTCAGCACAATTCTCCCTTGGTTGCTGCCCGGAGCAAGGGTTGCATTATAATATTCGAAATATGTACTCACTTCCTCCTGCGCCGCAGCCGGAAACGCAAGCATTGCCGTCAAAAGGGCAAGCATCAATATCGCCGCAATGATTCTTCTATTCATAAGTGCCTCCTTCTATCGAATCGATAATTTTAAACATATTCTCCTTTGTATCTATGCCGAAGATCGTAATTTGATAAGGAAAGCTATCCCACACAGCGAACCATACGCCGTAATAGCAATAGACAAAAAAGGTAAACTGTCCGCTCGTATAGAGCTCGGGATAGATTCCCTTCAGCGTGCTTGGAAACCCCCTGCAAACAGGATAGTCGTATTTCATAAGACTGAATGAGAGAATAAATATTGCCTCCTCGTCCCATTCAAAGGTGACGTCTGCACTGGTAAACGGTTTCATCCGATCGTTTCCCGTTTCAACTAAATGACAGTTCTCCGGGAACCATCGTGGAAGCAGCTCCGTCGGCAGGCCGACCTCCTCCGCCTTTACAAACAGCTCCTCAAGCCTCGGATCAATTTCTGAGTAGTCATCCTTGTTCATGTTCTCCGAAAATGTATGTACCGGGGGCTCGTGATCTTCCTCGTAATTAGCGAGGTATTCCTCCTCCGAAACAAAGCGGAATGTACCGTTACCCCAGAGGGCATAAAGATTGGAGGAATTCTTTATATCGGCCTGAACCGTTAATAGGCACGAGAAGCACACCGAAAAACACGCCGCCGCAACTACCAATTTCTGCAGCAAAGAACGTACACTTCTCTTTGTCGCATGTTTCTTTTTCGGTTGGATGTCTAAGCTTTCCGCAAGTCCGTTATTCTCATCCAATTTTGCACGGAAATGCTCCCACGCAGTATTGACATCCGGCAGTTCATCTTCTCCTTCGAGCTGCTTTCTCTGCGAGAGGATTACGAGAACATATTCTATCATTTCTTCATCATATTCCGCTGTTGCCTGAAAGTCTGCGCGAATGATCTCTTCAAGCGCCGCTGTTTCCAGCTTTTCCAATTCTTTGAACTTAGAAATATCAATATACTTGTTCAAGTAAACACCTCCTCGCTAATTTATTCCTTCCAACGCAAAAAACTGACAATATCTGCATATTATTCCTCCAGCGCATCACGAAGCTTCTTCCGTATTCGCTCCAAGCGCTTTTGACTCGCCGGAATTGAAATTCCGAACTCGTCGGCAAGCTCCTTGTGGGAGTATCCCTCATAATAAAACAGATCGAACATCCGCAGATCGCTGTCTTTAAGCACTTTCTCAAGGAACATACGATCCGTAACGTCCTCCGGTCTCTCGTGCCGGCTTGACTGCTCCGCTACAAGATCGAGCGGAACATTGGTTGGATGCCTGCCCTCTGCTCTCAAATACTGCATCAGCTTAAATTTCAGCGACTGAATCAGCCAACCAACCGGATTCTCATGCTCCATGAGGTGTTCCGCCTTTTGTACTGCTGTCACGAATGTATCATTAATCAAATTTTCGGCTGTGTGGTGATCCTTGATGATGCCATATGCGTAACAATAGAGCTTCATGTAGTTATCCGCATATAGCTGCTCAATGAATCGACATTCTTTCTCTCTCATTCAATCACACCTTGTATGATTTGTCATCACCAGAAATTATTATATCATTTAAGATGTTTTATGTCAATTTATTTGATTGAAAATGTCGACTTTTCTGCAGCACATACTAGGGCGTATCTGAAAACCGTCAAAAC
>CAYVLD010000147.1:0-4076 GCA_964452205.1 uncultured Oscillospiraceae bacterium | reverse complement strand
CGGGGCCGCCCATGCCGGTACCCTCGGGGCAGCCGCCTTGAATCATAAAGCCGGGAATGACACGGTGGAAGATCAAACCGTCATAAAAGCCGGCATTTGCCAAAGCGATAAAGTTATAAACGGACTGCGGCGCAATATCGGGGTAGAGCTCTGCGGTGATAACGTCGCCGTTTTCCATTTCAATTGTTACAATCGGATTTGCCATGTTATCGGTTCCTTTCTTTCATTGCACGGTCGATCTGACGGCGTGCATCCTTATTTGCAGCGTCTTGACGCTTATCAAACAACTTTTTGCCCTTGCAAAGCGCAATTTCAACCTTGACGCGGGCGTTTTTTAAATAAACAGACAGCGGAATGATCGCATATCCGTCGAGCTTCACCTTCGAATGAAGGCGCATGATCTCACGCTTGTGCATCAGCAGACGACGCGGTCTCAACGGATCTTTGTTAAAGATATTCCCCTTCTCATAGGGACTGATGTGCAACTGACGGATCCACAGCTCACCGTCCTTCACGGCGCACCAGGCATCTTTGAGGTTCATTGTGCCGAGACGAATGGATTTGACCTCCGTACCGCAAAGCTCAATACCGGCCTCAAAACGTTCCTCGACAAAATATTCATGAAATGCCTTGGAATTTTTCGCAAGGATCTTAATCCCCTTTTCCATCGTCTCACCACCTTCTATCATATTATAACACTCTTGTCAAGTCCCAAACAAAACTTCCTGCAAAGCCTCGACATTCTCCAAATAATAGTCGCTGTTCTGACGCATAAACGCTTCCACCTCGGGCAGAACCATCGACCATCCGGCAAAAGCAAACGGTACGTCACAGCTTTTTGCCATCTCACAGCCGTTTTTCATATCGTCGACCATCAAAATTTCATTCGGCTGAAGGTCAAATCTGCGAATAATGTCGCACAAAGTGTACGGGTGCGGTTTGCGAAGCGACTCCCCCATCTCCCATGAATAAATCGCATCGGGACGAAGAGAAAAGTTGCGCTCATAATCGCGGACAATGTTTTCCACGCCGGAATGTGAAGACACGCAAATAATGCCTCCGGCTTCATGATAGCGATGCAAAAGCTCACGAAAACCCTCGTAAGCCGGCGGAACGTGCGTGCGAACATAGTTTTTCCAAAATTCAAACTGCTCCGCGATTTCTTCATCCGTCAAGGAAAGACAATTTCTGCACATACCCGTAAAGTTATAGCGGAAACAATAACGCACAAAATCCTCGAAGGAAATATGACGTTCCGGATGCTTTTGCTTTAAATTTTCGATCAGCGCAGGATAATTCACCGTCTCCGCACTTTGGACAACGGTATCATCATGATCCAGAACCAAGCAACGGTATTTCATACTTCCTCCCTTTAAAATTTAAAAATTTCTTTAATGGAAGCACCCTTCTCTCTCGACTTCGCCTTCAACTGCGACGGATCAAGCAGCGTCTGCAGTACGCGCATCACAGTCGGGCAGGCCAACAGAACCATGACCAGAATCAAAATGGCTTTAGAGGACAGTGAGACCATCATCAAAATGTCCCTGAACAGCAGTTGCGCGACGAGCATACACACAAGCATCGCAGAAAAAACGATGATTCGCAGATTGGTAAACGGCACGCAAACATAGTATAACGTGACAAACCCAACAGTGGAAACGACCCAAACGGAAATCGTACTGAACTCTGCATCGGAAATATGGAAGACCGTACAGCAGACGCCGGCAAGGAGAATCAAGATAAGGTTCGTGAGGCCGCCCGGCAGGGCTTTTTTCAGAACATTTTTCATAAAATGCCCCTTTACCCTGCCGTAGTTCGGCTCCATTGCAAGGAAGAACGAGGGAATACCGATGGTCAGCGAGCTGATCATGGAAAGCTGGATTGCCTGCAGCGGATAGGTCATATCAATAAACAGCAGAACGATCGTCAAAGCAAATGAGAAAATATTTTTGACTAAGAACAACGATGCAGCACGCTGAATATTGTTGATCACACGGCGCCCCTCGGCAACGATGCTGGGCATCGCGCTGAATTGCGAGTCCAAAAGAACGATCTGCGCAACCTGCGAAGCCGCCTGTGAGCCGGAGGCCATCGCTATACCGCAATCTGCATCCTTGAGTGCAAGTACATCGTTAACACCATCACCTGTCATTGCAACGGTATGTCCGGATTTTTTAAAAGCGCGGATCAAGCTTCGCTTCTGTTCAGGCGTCACTCTGCCGAAGACCGTATATTTTTTGACGGCTTCATCAAAATCCTGTTCTGTTTTCAGCGTTGTGCTGTCAATGTAACGCTCTGCGTTCAGGATTCCCGCGCGTGCAGCGACTTCAGAAACCGTGATCGGATTATCGCCGGAAATGACGCGCACAGAAACGCCCTGTGAAGCAAAATATTTGAACGTCTCCTTCGCATCGGGACGAAGAAGATTGTTTAAGAAAATGAGTGCAACCGGTGTTACAAGCTGCGTATCGAGCTTGCTCTCCAGATCCTGCGCATAAGAAGCCAGAAGCAGTACGCGGCAGCCTTTGGCAGACCACGGTTCTGCGTGACCGCGCACCAATTCATACCGATCGCCTAAAACAAATTCGGGCGCGCCGATAATAAATTGACCGTTTTCGCCAAAATCCGCAGCCGACCACTTGCTTGACGAGGAGAACGGTATGCGTTTGATTGCCTTCCAGTCTGTTTTTTCGGAAAATTGTGCCATCATCGCCTGCGCGGTTTCGTTATCAGGCTCTTCCCCATAGTAAAACGCCGCAAGAATTTTTTCGATCTGTTCATAAGAGAACTTCTCGTCGTCCAAAGGGAAAATATCCGCAACTTCCATTTTCGGCTCCGTGATAGTTCCTGTTTTGTCAACACAGAGAATATCGACATGTGCCAACGTTTCAATGCAGTTCATATCCTGCATAAGAACACGCTTCTTTGCAAGCTTCAGGCAGCTTGCGGCAATAGCAATGCTTGTCAGCAAATACAAACCTTCGGGGATCATGCCGATCAGCGCGGAAACAGTTCTCTCGACCGAAATTCTAAGCGGAAGACCCAAAAAATCCGGATGAATATGTCTGATAAATAAAATAATTCCCAACGGAATCAGCGCAAAGCCGGCAACACGGATCAGTTTGGTCAGCGAACTCATCATCTCGGATTTTGTAGAATGTACGTTTGCTCTGGCCTCTGCCGCAAGCTTTGCCGCGTAGCAGCTTGCTCCGACCTGCGTCAGGCGGCTTTTGCAACGGCCGGAAATCACAAAGCTTCCGGATTTCAGCTCATCACCGACGTTTTTAATGATCGCATCGGCTTCGCCCGTCAGCAGCGACTCATTCACCTGTACCTGTCCCTCGCACACCAGGGCATCGGCGCAAATCTGATTGCCGGCAGCAAATTCGACAATATCATCACGTACAAGCGCATCCGTCCGAATCAAAACGCGTTCGCCCGAACGAATTGCACTTACCGAGCCGATGGCAACCAGCGTGAGCTTATCGACAGCACGTTTTGCACGAATCTCCTGATAGATGCCGATCAAAGTATTGGCTATGGCAATCACCAAGAAGGTCATATTCATAAAGGAGCCGACAATTAAAAGCGCCGCAGCCAAAATAATGAATATTAAGTTAAAAAACGTGAAAACATTTTCTCGGATGATCTGACCTTCCGTTTTTGTGTTCGACGCAGGAGCAACATTCAACAGTCCGTTTTTCCGGCGCAGCGCAACCTCTTCCGCATTAAGTCCCTCGTTTAGCGGCGGATTGACCACGGGTATATTACGATAGATCTGAGGCTCGTTTTTCACAGTTTCTCATCTCTCTCTCGATTTTCTGATCGTAATACATTATAACAAAGTGTTGAAGCAATTACAACAGGATTTCTGCAGATAAAACTGAAAAAAATTTAAATTTTTTTAAAATAACACTTGCATTTTTGCGAACTTTATGTTAACATATAGCGGTCTGTGAAATGGGTGGTCCTCTGCGGCTTGGTCGAGCCGGTATGAACGCCTAATAAAAAAGGAGGACATTAATTATGGATCTGATGAAGGCTCTGACCAGCCAGTACATGAAGGAAGAACTGCC
>CAYVLD010000146.1:0-4150 GCA_964452205.1 uncultured Oscillospiraceae bacterium | reverse complement strand
GCAGACGCTCCTCCGCGGTCAGCTCGGTCTCGCCCTTCGGGGTGACCTTACCGACCAGATAATCGCCGGACTTAACCTCTGCACCGATGCGGATCACGCCGTCCTCATCCAGATCCTTCAGCGTATCCTCACCGACATTGGGAATGTCACGAGTGATCTCTTCCGGTCCGAGCTTGGTGTCACGGGCTTCGGTCTCATACTCTTCGATATGAATGGAGGTAAATACGTCCTCACGAACCAAGCGTTCGTTCAAGAGGATTGCGTCCTCGTAGTTATAGCCTTCCCAAGTCATAAAGCCGATCAGAACGTTCTTGCCCAGAGCGATCTCGCCCTGCGAGCAGGCAGGTCCGTCAGCGATGACCTGGTCGAAAACCACACGCTCACCGACCGAGACGATCGGACGCTGGTTGATGCAGGTACCCTGGTTGGAACGGGCAAACTTGGTCAGAACATGGTCGATCACTTCGCCGTTGTCATAACGGATGGTGATCATATTGGCATTGACGCGGGTAACGGTGCCTTCGCCGGCAGCCTTCAGGCAAACCTCGGAGTCAACGGCACACTTCTGCTCGATGCCGGTAGCAACGATCGGAGCCTCCGTGACCATCAGCGGCACGGCCTGACGCTGCATGTTTGCGCCCATGAGGGCACGGTTTGCGTCGTCGTTCTGCAGGAACGGGATAAACGCAGTTGCAATCGACGTCATCATCTTCGGCGAAACGTCGAGATAATCAATCGTTTCGCGGTCAACCGCAATGATCTCATCACGGTGACGGCAGGTTATACGGGAATTGATCAGATAGCCGTTTTCGTCAATCGGCTCCTTCGCCTGCGCAACGTAGTAATCATCTTCCACATCGGCGGACATATATTCAATGATGTCCGTCACACGGGAAGCGGCATATTTGCCGCTTTCATCATAAATCTTCTCAACCTTGCGGTACGGAGCTTCAACGAAGCCGTACTCATTGATCTGCGCAAAGCTGGAGAGGTAGTTGATCAGGCCGATGTTCGGGCCTTCCGGCGTCTCGATCGGGCACATACGGCCGTAGTGGCTGTAGTGAACGTCACGAACGTCGAACGATGCACGCTCTCTGGACAGACCGCCGGGGCCGAGTGCAGACAGACGGCGCTTATGCGTCAGCTCTGCCAGAGGGTTGTTCTGATCCATAAACTGCGACAGCGGAGAAGAACCGAAGAACTCCTTGATGACTGCAGTTACGGGGCGGATGTTAATCAAGCTCTGCGGAGTCACGGTGTCCAGATCCTGAACGGTCATACGCTCGCGGATGACACGCTCGAGACGGGTGAAGCCGACGCGGAACTGATTCTGCAGCAGCTCGCCGACACAACGCAGGCGGCGGTTGCCGAGGTGGTCAATATCATCTGTGGTGCCTGCGCCGCAGACAACACAGTTGAGGTAGTTAATGGAAGCGAGAATGTCGTCCGGAGTGATGTGCTTCGGGATCAGCTCGTCCATGCGGTCCTCGATCGCATCCTCCCAGCCGTCAGCCTCGACGGTGTCGAGCATCTCGAAGAGAACCTTACGGCAGACCTTCTCCTTAATGCCGTACTGCGCAGGATCAAAATCGACAAAGTTCTTCATATCCACCATGTAGTTGGAGAAGACCTTGTGATTCTTTCCGTTGACGGTAATGACGGCATCGCAGACACCGCGTGCGGAAATTTCCTTCGCCTGTGTGCGATTGAGCACATCGCCGGGCATTGCCAGAATCTCACCGGTGCGCGGATCAACGATCGGCTCTGCTATCTCCTGACCGCTCAAGCGGCTCCAGATGTCCATCTTCTTGTTGAACTTATAACGGCCGACCTTGGACACGTCATAACGTCTTGCGTCAAAGAACAGAGAATCCAGATATGCGTCCGCATTATCAACTGTGGGGGGCTCGCCCGGGCGCAGACGGCGGTATATCTCAAGCAAAGCCTCTTCGCGGGTCTTGCAGGGATCCTTCTCCATCGTTGCCTTGATGCGTTCGTCCTCACCGAACATCTCCAGAATCTGCGCATCGGTCTGAACGCCCAATGCACGGATCAGGCAGGTGATCGGCAGCTTTCTGTTCTTATCGATACGGACATAGAAATAATTCTGAAGATCCGTCTCATATTCCAGCCATGCACCGCGGTACGGAATGACCGTAGCGGAATAGACATGCTGATCGGCCTTGTCCACGGTATCACCGTAGTACATACCGGGGCTTCTGACGATCTGCGAGACGATGACACGCTCGGCACCGTTAATGACAAACGTACCGCCGTTCGTCATCAGAGGGAAGTCGCCCATAAAAATTTCCTGATCCTTGATCTCGCCCGTCTGCTTATTCAGCAGGCGCACGCGCACCTTGATCGGCTTTGCATAGGTAGCGTCGCGCTCCTTGCATTCCTCCACCGTATACTTGGGCTTCTCGTCCAGAGAGTAATCCAGGAAGGACAGCTCCAGATTGCCCGTGTAGTCGGTGATCGCCGCAACGTCACGGAATACTTCGCGAAGACCCTCGTTCAAGAACCACTCATACGAATCCTTCTGAATCTTCAGAAGATTCGGCATCTTGAGCAGCTCCGGATACTTGGCATAGCTCTTTCGCTCTGTTTTTCCGAACATTACGTCTTTAATTTCCATATGTTCATCACAGCCTTTCTCATTTGATGGGGTGTGTTTTGCACGATTTTGTGCCGTATCGGAATCCGATCGTTCTTTCCTATCGTGACACGCACGGCGCAGTTGTAACTTTTGTTGCATTTTCCTATTGCAATTCAAGAAACTGTGTGGTATAATGCCATTCGTAGGTAGAGATTGATACTGGGCGATACTGTCGCACTATAGAGTACGATTCTACCATATTTTTTTACTTTCGTCAATGCTTTTTTAAGAAAAAACAAGGTCAAATCCTGAAAAAATCGGATTTGACCTTAGTTTTTTTATCATTTCAGCAATTCTGAGAGCCTTTCACCGAGCTGACGATACCGTTTCGCATCCGGATTTGCAATCTCTTTGTGCTTGATCATCGCCTCAAACTCCGCTCTGTTGACCCATCTGCAATCGCAGGTCTCCCCCGGCTGCATGACCATTGCCGAAAGCGGAACATCTTTTTTTAAGAAATACACATCACAAAAGCAATCCCTGCGCAGATACGTCTCCACCAGAGAAAACTCCCCTGTTTCCGCATGGATCCCCGTTTCCTCAAACAATTCACGCTGCACCGCTCTGACACTGCTCTCGCCTGCCAGTGCCGCTCCTCCCGTCAGCGCCCACAGGTTCGGGTACGAACGTTTTTCGGGCGAGCGTTTGGTCAAAAGCAGCTCTCCTCGGCTGTTAAACACCCACACAAAAACAGCAAGATGATATTCTCCCCGTCTCATCGGCACACCTCGGATATGCGTCTTGTTCAGCGGTTTTCTGTTTTCGTCATAAACATCCCAAAGCTCCATATGCTCTCCTATGCGGCACCTGTCAGGTGCTCGATCAATATCTTAATACCCAAAACGACCAAAATCATACCGCCTGCGAGCTCGGCCTTCTTCTGATACTTCGCACCGAAAAGGCTGCCGATCTTCACGCCGACCATCGAAAAAGCAAACGTTGTCACACCGACAATGCTGATCGCCACCCAAATGTTTGTCCCCGTTACGGCGAAGGAGACGCCGGTCGCCAACGCATCGATACTGGTGGCAAGCGCCAGAGGCAGCATCGTTGAGAAAGAAAACGAGTCATTAAGCTCCTCTTCCTCGGACGAGAACGCCTCTCTGAGCATGTTGATCCCGATCAGCGCCAATAATCCAAAGGCGATCCAGTGGTCATAGGTTTGTATGTATTTGGCAAAGCTGCTTGCAAGCAGAAAGCCAATGAGCGGCATCAATGCCTGAAAGCCGCCGAAGTAGCCGCCGACGATCAAGCCATGCTTCACACGCACTCTTTGAACGGAAAGACCCTTGCTGATTGCCACGGCAAAAGCATCCATAGAAAGCGCAATGGCCGTTACGACCAGATCCAAATAACTCATAATAAAATCTCCTTAGTAGAGTAGTATGATAACACAAAAGAAAAGCAAAGAGACGATTGCCGAAACAATCGTCCCTTGGTGCGAGTGATGCGACTTGAACGCACACGACGGTTGTCACACGCCCCTCAAAC
>CAYVLD010000145.1:902-4168 GCA_964452205.1 uncultured Oscillospiraceae bacterium | reverse complement strand
TTCCGAAATACTGCTATTTCCCGGACTTTACAAAAGATTCTTCGGTCACTTCGTTCCCTCAGAATGACATATTAAAGAGTTTTTTACAGCCCCTTTTATATTCATATTACTTTGGACAAAAATTCCTGCAGTCTTGCATGCTTTGGGTGCTCGAAAATCTCCGCAGGCGTACCGCTTTCCAGAATTTTTCCTTGATCGATAAAGCAAATTCTGGTTCCGACCTGTCCGGCAAAGCCCATGTCATGCGTAACGATCACCATCGTCATGCCCGTTTCGGCAAGCCGCACGATCAGCTCCTTGACCTCTCCGACCATCTCAGGATCAAGCGCGCTGGTCGGCTCGTCAAAAAGCATTACCTTCGGATTCATCGCTAACGCGCGAACAATGGCAATTCTCTGCTTCTGTCCGCCGGAAAGAGTCGAAGGATAGACGTTTGCTTTCTCCTGAAGCCCGATTCGCTCCAAAAGCTCCATCGCTTTGCCTTCCGCCTCCGCCTTGATCTCCTTTTTGCTCTTGAGCGGAACAATTTTTTCCCCCTTGGAACGAAGCTTCAGATTTTGGCGCCGCTGCTTGCGGCGTTCCTCGTTTGCCACAAGGATCGGCGCAAGCGTGATATTCTCCAAAACGGTCTTGTTGTGAAACAAATTAAACTGCTGGAAAACCATACCGATATGCCGCCTTGCAAGATTGATGTTAACCTTATAATCCGCAAGATCCTGCCCTTGGAAATAGATCGAGCCGCCGGTAGGATCCTCCATGCAGTTCAGGCAGCGCAGAAATGTAGACTTACCACAGCCCGACGGGCCTATGATTACAACCTTCTCCCCTGCACCGATGTGCTCGGAAATATCGTCCAAGACCTTCTTGCCGTCTTCAAATGTCTTACTTAGATGCGAGATTTCGATCACTGCGAGCCAGTCTCCTTTCCAACAGCTTCACCAGCGCGGACACCACCGCCACCAGCACAATATACACCAGTGCCATCGCAAGATACGGCACCATATACTCATAATCATTGCTTCCGATACGATCAAAGGCAACATAAATATCCAGCGTACCGACGAAGCTGACCACACTCGTTTCCTTAATGAGCGAGATAAACTCATTGCCGAGGGTCGGCAAAATATTTTTGATCGCCTGCGGAATCACAATTTTTCTCATGGATGTAAAGAAGCCCAATCCAAGCGCACGGCCTGCCTCCAACTGTCCGCCATCCACCGAAGCAATACCGCCGCGCATGATTTCAGACACATACGCGCCGGAGTTCAAGCCGAAAACCACCACGCAGACGCTCAGAGACGAGCAGTTGATATTCAGCGCAGGCAGCAGCACATAATAGCCCAACAAAAGCTGCACCACGATCGGCGTACCGCGGAAGAAACCAACGTACACGCTGCAAATTTTGTCCAAAATTCTCGGAAGCAGCTTATATTTCGGCACCACACGAACCGCACCGATCAGCATGCCGATCAGCGTGCCGATGAGCAAGCCGACAACGGCAATGATCATCGTATTTTGCAGACCGCCAAGGATCTGTTTCCAACCGTCCTCTTGTATGAAAATACGGAAGAAGTTTTCTATCTTCTGTGAAAATCCGTTTGCGTCAAACGCCTGCACAATACTTTCCGCCGGTGCTCTGTCCGTAATCACATAGTCAACATTGCCATTTAACATATTCTGCACGGCAAGCGCCGCAGACTTATAGCCAACACACTTGGCATTAAAGCCTTCAAAGCCCCAATCCTCATCACCTTGCACATAGAATTGACCCGTCGTTCCGCTCTGAACGCCGATGGTAATGCCATTTCCCCGCTCTTGCAAGACGGCTTCCGCCTCCGCCGCACTCTTGCAGGAATCGAAGGTCGTATCTCCGGCTCTGACGATCAGCGTCTGAGAAGCCTCATAGTACGGCACGGTAAAATTGACCGACTGCTGACGATCCTCCGTTACGGTCAATCCTGCCATGGCAATATCGCATTTTCCCTGCGCGACAGACAGGCAGACCGCCGAAAAATCCATGTTCATAATCACCAGCTCTTGCCCCAAAGACTCCGCAAAAGCCGCTGCGATCTCTAAATCCACGCCGTAATAGCTTGCACCCTGCATATACTCGAAGGGCTCAAAGGGCGTATTGGTCGCAACGACAAGCTGATCCTTGGAAGCATCCAGAGGGTAGGTCTGAATCGGCGTAAGCTCGCCGCCTTCAAAATACTTTTCGCAGATCTCATCGAAGGTGCCGTCGGTGAGCATTTGCTCAATGAAAGCATTCGCCTTTTGCAGCAGTTCCGGCTGATTCTTATCCACACCGAAGGCGTATTCCTCCTGCGTCAGAGGAATTTCCACCAGCTTTACCTGCGCGGCATCGTTTTCGCTGCAGCCGCTGCAAAGAACTAAAATTAATATTAAAATGACACATAGATACTTTTTCATATCATTTTCCCATCCGTTCATTTAAGCCAGATAGATTATACAACGTTTTTCGAAAAAGTCAAGCGCATCTGTGTAAATTCATTCATAAATTTTCGTATATTCTTCCTAAATATCTTGTGTATTATTTGATAAGTATATTTCTTCCGCATCTAATAAAGCTTTTTCTAATATCCATCGAGTTGTTAAGTTATTTACTGTTAAAGCCAAGGCTTCTGATACTGCAGCGCATAATACGACATTGGCACACCTCCTTTTTCTTATCGCATAACTTCTTGCATATGTCTATTGTCGTAGACATTATTCTGTGTTTTTTCGTTTATGCTATTATGAAGAAAGGTGGTGAGAGCTTGCAGTATCCTCGAGAGAAAATTGGTGAATGTATCCGTGCGCTCCGTTTGCAAAAAGGAATGTCGCAAGAACTGCTTAGCAGCTTGGCAGGCATCGCCCGAACACATTTGACGATGATCGAAAGTGGCAGCAAGCAGCCCAACTTGGAGACCATTTGGAAACTCGCTGAAGCCTTGCAGATCTCGCCGCATGAACTGATACGCAAAATAGAAGAAACATAAAACCACGTCCCTCAAATGAGGGACGTGGCATTTTTTACTCTTCGTTAACAATGGCAATATGCACATCATCGAGCTGTTTCGGCTCTACTGCAGAAGGCGCGCCCATCATAACGTCCTGTGCATTCTTGTTCATCGGGAACGGAATGATCTCGCGGATAGACTCTTCGCCTGCCAGCAGCATCACCATACGATCAACACCCGGAGCGATACCTGCATGGGGAGGTGCGCCGTAGCAGAAGGCATTGTACATTGCCGGGAACTTTGCCT
>CAYVLD010000145.1:0-892 GCA_964452205.1 uncultured Oscillospiraceae bacterium | reverse complement strand
GCGAACCATCTCAAATGCCTTGATCATGATCTCGGGATCGTGGTTACGAACCGCACCACTCGAAAGCTCAACGCCGTTGCAGACCAGGTCGTACTGGAATGCGGTGATGGAGAGCGGATCGACCTCACCACGTTCTGCCTTTTCCAGAATTTCCAGACCGCCGTTAGGCATAGAGAACGGATTGTGGCAGAACTCCAGCTCGCCGGACTCTTCACCGATCTCATACATCGGGAAGTCGACGATCCAGCAAAATTCATAGCGTTCCTTGTCCATGTGACCCTCAACGGTATTGCCCAGGATCTTGCGCAAAACGCCTGCGGTCTTCTGCGCAGTCAGCTTCTTGCCCGCGCTCACGCCGACAAAGCAGCCGGGCTTCAGACCCAGCGCAGAAATGACCTCATCCTTGCGGTCAGCTAAGAACTTCGCGATGCCGCCGGCGATCTCACCGTTTTCATCGACCTTGAACCACATCGGCTTGTTGCCGGAGATCATCTCAACCTCAGCTACGAGCTTATCGACAGCCTTACGAGCAAGGTTGCAATCGGAAACGACGACTGCCTTGACGGTGTTCCCTTCAGCAAACGGCGCAAAATCGATTCCCTTGACCAGCTCGGTCATATCCTGCAGCTCCAGATCGATACGCAGATCGGGCTTGTCAGAGCCGTACTTGTCCATCGCCTCTAAGAAGCCGATGCGCTTAAACGGAGCGGAGGAGGCAATGTCATACTTGCCGTACTTGGCAAAAATCGGAGGCAAAACGTCTTCCAAAATTGCAAAAACATCGTCCTGACCTGCAAAAGCCATCTCCATATCGAGCTGATAGAACTCACCGGGGCTGCGGTCGCCGCGAGCATCCTCATCGCGGAAGCACGGAGCGATCTGGAAATAGCGG
>CAYVLD010000144.1:0-4171 GCA_964452205.1 uncultured Oscillospiraceae bacterium | reverse complement strand
GCATCATCGACTTCCCCCTGTCCAACTGTGTCAACTCCGGCATCGATACCGTCGGCATTTTGACGCAGTATCAGCCCTTGGAGCTGAATGAATATATCGGCAACGGACAGCCGTGGAGACTCAACCGCTCACACGGCGGTGTGCAGGTTCTGCCGCCGTATGCCAAGAGTAAGAAGTCTGAGTGGTACAAGGGTACGGCAAATGCGATCTATCAGAACATCCCCTTCATTGAGCGCTACGATCCGGACAATGTTTTGATCCTCTCCGGCGACCATATTTATAAGATGGATTATGCCGCGATGCTGCGCCACCATATCAAGATGGAGGCAGACTGCACCATCGCCGTTCGTACCGTTCCTCTGGCAGAGGCGAGCCGTTTCGGCATCATGAACACCAACGAAGACGGCTCAATCTATGAGTTTGAGGAAAAGCCGAAGGTGCCCAAGAGCACCAATGCCTCCATGGGCATTTACATCTTCAAGTGGAGCATCCTGAAGAAGTTCTTGATCGAAGACGAGGAAAATCCCGAAAGTGACAACGATTTCGGCAAGAATGTGATTCCGGCGCTGCTCAATTCCGGACATAAGCTCTTCGCTTACGAATTTCAAGGCTATTGGAAGGACGTCGGCACGATCAACTCCCTGTGGGAGGCCAATATGGAGCTGCTGGGCGAGAACCCCGAGTTCAATATTTACGGCGAAAAGGGCAAGCGCATCTACGCCCGTAACTATGCAATGCCCTCGACCTTTATCTCTAAGGAATCGAAAAACAGCAACAGCTTTATTGCTGAGGGCTGCGAGATTTACGGCAATGTTTCCCATTCTATCATATCCACCGGCTGCGTGATCGAAAAAGACGCGATCGTGGAGGACAGCGTGATCATGCCGAATGTTGTCATTGAGTCCGGTGCGATCGTGCGTCATGCGATCATTGGTGAAGATTGCAAAGTGTGCCGCGGCTGTGTCATCGGCGGAGTATTTGCGGCAGATGAGGAGAAGCAGATCAGCGTGGTCGGCAAGGGTAAGACGATCGAAGCAAATACTTCCATCAAGCCCGGTGAAATTTATTAAGGAAAAGGAGGCACAAATTATGAATACTGCAATGGGTCTTATTTTTGCCAGCATCTATGATCAGAACGATCTGGGTGATTTGACAAATAAACGTACAATGGCCTCTGTGCCTTACGGCGGACGTTATCGCCAAATCGATTTTCCGCTGTCAAACATGACCAATTCCGGCATCCGTCATATTGGTATCGTGACGAAGGATAAATACCAGTCCCTGATGAACCACATCGGCTCCGGCATGGAGTGGGATCTGGATCTGCAGGAGGGCGGTCTGGAATTTTTGACGCCCTATGCACTTGACCACAACGGTCTGTACCGCGGCAAGCTCGAAGCAATCAGCTCGGCTATGAATTTCCTTGCCATTTCGCAGGAGGACTTTGTTGTGATGGCAAACAGCTCCGTGCTGTGCGCGATTGACTTCAGCGAGGTCATTGAGAGCCATATTGCCTCCGGCGCGGAGGTCACCGTGGTCGTCAAGAACGGCGTAAGCGACGGTAAAAAGCTCGTCGATCTTGCCGTGAAGATCAATGAAGACGGCTTTGCGAAGGATATTGTCGTTGAGACCAACGCGCAGAAGGATTATCTTGCGACGATGGGCATCTATGTGATGCGCCGTGAGACGTTGATACAGACCGTTTCGCAGGCGGTTGCACACAATCGCTATCATTTTGAGCGCGACATCGTCCTGCAGAGCTTTACAGAAGATCCGAAAAAGCTCAATATTTA
The DNA here is from genome assembly GCA_964452205.1 of uncultured Oscillospiraceae bacterium. GTDB lineage: Bacteria > Bacillota > Clostridia > Oscillospirales > Oscillospiraceae > JAZOXB01. The sequence continues at coordinate 2,378 of CAYVLD010000144.1, read as the reverse complement.
CCGCTTTAAAGGTGTTGCATTGTTCAACGAAAGCCTGCAGGAATATTATAACAACAGCATGGCTTTGTTAGATCGTGAGGTTCGCCACGGCTTGTTCAACCGCGCAAATAACACGATCTACACGAAGGTTCGTGACGAGGTTCCGTCCTCCTACGGCCTAAATTCCGAGATCGATAACTGCATCGTGGCCGATGGCTGCGTGCTCAACGGCAAAGCGGAGAATACGGTCTTCTTCCGCGGCGCAAAGCTGGCAGAAGGTGCGCTCGTCCGTGACAGCATCATCATGCAGGAGACCGTGATCGGTGAGGGCGCGGATCTGCAATATGTGATTTTGGATAAGGATGTTACCGTCCGCCCGGGTAAGAAGCTGTGCGGCACGAAGGAGCATCCGATCGTACTCAAGAGGGGAGAGGTCGTATGAGAATTGCTATGCTTGCCTCTGAGGCGGCACCGTATGTCAAAACCGGCGGCTTGGGCGACGTGATGCAGGCACTGCCTGCGGCATTGTCCAAGATCAAGGGCAATGAAATTGCGCTTTTCCTGCCGTATTATAAGAAGATCAAGCTTGATCCTTCAATCAAGGTCGAAGCTGTCGGCTCGTTTACGATGGAGCTGGCATGGCGTGAGAGCTATGTCGGTATTTTCCGCTTGAAGAGCCGCCGCAAGAAGCTGCAGGTTTATTTTATCGACAATGACTACTACTTCGGCGCACGCAGCACGATCTACGGCGATTTTGATGACGGTGAACGCTTCGCATATTATTCCAAGGCGGTTATGGCGGCGCTGTATTATATGGATTTCAAGCCCGACATTCTGCATTGCCACGACTGGCAGAGCGCGATGGGCGTGGTCTACTGCCGTGCGCTTTATCAGAACTGGTGTCCGGATACCAAGACGATCTTCACCATTCACAATGTCGAGTATCAGGGCTGGGCAGATCAGAGCTTCTTTGAAACAACGCTTGGCTTGCCGGAATTTTTCCGTGGTCATATGACCTTTGACGGCTCGATCAATATGATGAAGGGCGCGATCGTCATGGCGGATGTGGTTTCGACCGTTTCCAGAACCTACGCCAAGGAGCTGTGCTATCCGTACTATGCCCACCGTTTGGATGGGATCCTGCGTACCGTAAATCTCTGCGGTATTACCAATGGCATTGATACGACGGTCTTTGATCCCGAAAATGACGGTGCGCTTGCGGTGAACTACAGCGCAAAGGATATGAAGGGTAAGTGGGAGAACAAGCTCGCTTTGAGAAAAGAGCTTGGGCTGAGAACGGACGTGGATACACCTATTATGAGCATGGTCACACGTCTTGCAGGGCACAAGGGAATCGACCTTCTTTGCTACATCGCGCAGAAGCTGATGCAGCGTGATGTGCAGCTTGTCATCGTCGGAACCGGTGAGAAGCAGTATGAATGTGTACTGAGCGCGTTGGAGAAACAGTATCCCGGTAAGGTTGCTGTTCGACTTGCCTTTGATCCGGCGCTTGCCAGCCGAGTCTATGCCGGCTCGGATCTGTATCTGATGCCGTCTAAGTCAGAGCCGTGCGGTCTGTCACAGCTCATTGCCATGCGCTATGGTACTGTGCCGATCGTCTCGCAAACCGGCGGACTCAACGATACCGTTGCGCCCTATGATCCGCAGACCAAGGAAGGCCGTGGATTTGTCTTCAAGGACTACAACGGCGAGGAATTTCTTGCGGCGATCGACTGCGCAGTAGGGCTGTATCACGGTAATCGCGAGGAGTTTAACGCGCTTGCCAAGCGTGATATGGAAATTGATTTTAGCTGGCAGGTTCCTGCCGGTGAATATATGCAGCTTTATACCGAGCTGCTGTGCAAATAAATTGAGAGAAACTTTTAGGAGGCCCCATGAAAAAGCAAACACCCAAAGCGAATGCTGAACTGACACAAAACAAACCGGATATGATGAAGGCACTGGAAGTAACGCTGCATCATCTGTTCGGCTGTGATATTGCGGATGCTACGCAGAAGCAGATCTACCGCGCACTTTGCCACGTACTGCGCGAGATCCTGACGGAGAAGAACCATGCGTTTCGCAGCAAATGCGCGCAGGAGGAGAAGAAGGAAGTCTATTATATGTCGATGGAGTTTCTTGTCGGTACTTCCTTGCGCAATAATCTCTATAACCTCGGCGTTGAGCAGGAATGTCGTGAAGGTTTGGCGAAATATGATATTGACATTGACCGTATTTATGCGCTGGATCCCGATGCCGGCTTAGGTAACGGCGGTCTGGGCAGACTTGCCTCGTGCTACATGGATGCAGCAACCGGCTTGGGCTATCCCGTGACCGGCTTCTCGATTCGTTATGAGTTTGGCATTTTCCGCCAGAAGATCGTCGATGGCTGGCAGATG
>CAYVLD010000143.1:0-4215 GCA_964452205.1 uncultured Oscillospiraceae bacterium | reverse complement strand
CCGCCGGAGGCTGCACAAGCTATCGAGAGAAACAGGGTTCGTTAAAAACGAAATTTCTTCCAAATCGGAATTTCCTACAAGAGATTGCCACGGCCGCACGCGGCCTCGATAAGATTCTTCGTCGCAAGCTCCTCAGAATGACAAATAGGAAATCCCCATCTCACCGACAAATCAGAATTTTGCGGATCCTTTAAATGGATTGTATATCCATCAAGAATCAGCGCGAGAAAGCAATACCCCCATAAAAGACGATGCTTCACTGTCTTTTATGGGGGTGTTTCAGCGCCGAAAGGCGGCAAGAACTTTTGCTTGATAAATGCGGTCGGATTGTTTATAATGAGCTTATAAATCGAGCTTGAGATCGTCCTTGCGGATCCAACCGAGCTTGCGCATCAGCTCGCTGAAAGCGAGGGTCAAGACGGCAGGCAGCACAAAGCACAGCAGAACAAGACCGATCCAGAATATGGCGTCGGTATTTTCAGCCGCGGTGATCACGCCCAGAGGGCCGACCAGACCGCAAGTACCCATGCCTGCGGAAACGCCGTTGTTGGTCAGCTTGAAGACCAGCGTGGAAACGGGACCTAAAATGGCGGAGGACAAAATTGTCGGCAGCCAGATCACAGGGCGGCGGATGATGTTGCCCATTTGAAGCATGCTGGTGCCCAAGCCCTGCGCGATCAAGCCGCCCCAGCGGTTTTCGCGGAAGCTCATCACGGCGAAGCCGACCATCTGGCAGCAGCAGCCGACCGTTGCCGCGCCGCCTGCAAGACCCGTGATGCCGATCATTGCGCAGATGGCTGCCGAGCTGATGGGAAGCGTCAGCAAAATGCCGACCACGACGGAAACGACGATGCCCATGAAGAAGGGGTGCAGCGCCGTTGCGTTGTTGACGAACGAACCGAGATAGTACATAGCATAGGCGATGGCAGGGCAGCACAGGGCGGCAACGCCGTAGCCCGAGAGGATCGTGACGATGGGCGTTACCAAAATATCGACCTTCGTCTCCTTGGAAACGAGCTTGCCCAGCTCTGTTGAGACCAAAACGGCAACGAACGAGCCTGCAGGTCCTGCGGTGTAAGTCATTTCGGGATTGATCTGTGCGCCCATGACGTAGCCGATGGCGCCGACGACGGCGGCGGAGAGCAAAACAAGTCCGTCAGCCTTCAATGCGGCGGCGACAGCCACGCCGATGGCAGCACCGACAACGTAGTTGTTCTTGGCAAATGCGGCGATCTCGGTCAGAAAATCAAGCGAGAGCTTTTCTCCCAGCGTGCCCAGGATCGTGCCGATGAGCAGGGAGGCGAATAAGCCCTGCGCCATGGCGCCCATGGCGGTGATGAAGTAGGTCTTCCACGAGGGAATGACCCCTTTGCGTTTACAAAATTCTTTCATTACGATCCTCCTAATCGGAAACTTTACTACAGTATAGCGAAATAGCGGAAAAAAATCAAGAAAGAAGGGTGAAAATGGCGAAAAAAAGAGCGGTAATTTTAGACGGCGATCCCGGACATGACGATGCGATCGCATGGATGCTCGCAAAAGCAAGCGAGGAACTGGAAATTTTAGCGGTGACGACGGTCTGCGGCAATCAGACGGTGGAGAAGGTATCGTATAATGCACAGCGTATTTGTACCCTGCTGGACATCGCCGTGCCGATCGCCAAGGGCAAAAGAACGCCTTTGGTGGCAGAGCCTATGAACGCACCGAGCGTACACGGCGAGAGCGGCTTGGACGGTCCGATTTTGCCCGAACCTGCGATGGAATTGAGCGAATTGAGCAGCGTTGCGCTGATGGCGAAGACCGTAAATGAAAGTGACAGAAAGGTTACGATCGTTTCGACGGGCCCATTGACAAATACTGCGGCGTTTTTGCTGGCGCATCCGGAGCTGAAGGAGAAGCTGGAGTGCATCAGCATTATGGGCGGCGGCATCGAGTTCGGCAACTGGACGCCTGCGGCGGAATTTAATATTTTGGTTGATCCCGAGGCGGCGAAGGTCGTGTTTGAAAGCGGTGTGCCCGTGATCATGTGCGGCTTGGACGTGACGGAGAAGGCGCTTATTATGCCGGAGGATTTTGAGGCGGTGCGCGCTGTCGGCGGCGAGGTCTCGGGAATTATTGCCGATTGGCTGGAATTTTTCTACCGATTCCATCGGGACATCGGCTACGAGGGTGCGCCGATGCATGACCCCTGTGCGGTCGCGGTGTTAGTAAAGCCGGAGCTGTTCGATCTGCGCGAGATGTGTGTCGAGATCGAGACGAAGGGCGAATACTGCCGCGGCATGACGATCGGACACGATCGGGCGAAGCCCAACGCGCGTGTTGCCATGGGGATCGATCGCAAGGCGTTTGTGCAGCTTTTGATCGATGCGGTAAAAACATATAGGAGGGACTGCGATGAATAAGTTACCTGTTTGGATCGACGGCGATCCCGGTGTGGATGACGCGGCGGCGATTTTGGTGGCGCATGACAGGCAGGAGCTGCAGCTCGTGGCCATCAGCGCGGTTGCAGGCAATGCGCCGTTAGACATAACGACCCAAAATGCCCTCGGCTTATGCGAGCTGATGGGCGCGGATTATCCTGTTTACCGTGGCGCGAGCAAGCCGCTTCTGCGTGCGTATGAAGACGGTGCGGATTTTCACGGTGCCGACGGCATGGGCGGTGCGGCTCTGCCCGAGTCGAAGCGTCAAGCCGAAAAAGAAGCGGCTTGGGACGCGCTGTATGAGGCGGCGAAGCGGCACGAGGGCAAGCTCTGCGTAGTTGCGATGGGGCCGCTGACGAACATTGCGCTTGCGCTCGGCAAGTATCCCGATTTGAAGGATCGCATCGACCGCATTGCGATCATGGGCGGCTCGATCACCAGAGGCAATCGCACACCCTGTGCGGAGTACAATATTTTTGCCGATCCCGAGGCGGCGCAGATCGTGTTCCGCAGCGGTGCGAAAATCGTCATGTGCGGCTTGGAGGTTACCGAAAAGGCATATTTGACGGCTGACGAGCTGGAAGCTGTCCGTGACAGCGAAAAAGGCGAGTTTTACTATCAGGCAAGCAAGCTTATTTTGTCGAAAAATTTGGAAGCCGGTCACGAGGGCTTCTGCATCCATGATGTATGCCCTGTTTTGTTCTTGGCAAAGGAAGAAATGTTCAAGGGCGAACCGGCAGGTGTGTTTGTCGAAACGCAGGCGGAGCTGTCGCTGGGCAAGACGGTCTGCGATCTTTACAGCGATAAGCAGTTTGATGAGAAAAATACCTTCGTCGTGCTGGACATTGACCGCGAAGCCTTTGTTGAAGCCGTACAGCGTGCGTTAAAATGATCGAACAGCTAAAAGGAACCTATCGGCCGATCAAAACACTCTCGGATAAGAACGGCGCAAAGGTCTTGCACCTGCGTCATCGGACGCTCGGCAAGGATCTGATCTGCCGCAGCTATATGCGCTCGGTGCCTGCCTATGAAATTTTAAAGACGGTGCGCCATCCCAATCTGCCCTTAATCTATGACAGCTTTACCGTTGACGGTGAGCAGATCGTTTTGGAGGAGTTTATCGAGGGAATCACAGTTGCCGAGGTCTTGGAGACGGGCAAGTATACGCCTCGCGGAGCCGGAAAGCTGCTCAGAAAGGTCTGTGCAGCGGTGGCTGTGCTGCACGAATTCGGAATCGTTCACCGAGACATCAAGCCTGAAAATGTGATGCTTACCCCGAGAGGAGATGTGAAGCTGATCGATCTGAATGCCTCGAAATGTATTGAGGCGGCGCGAAGTCAGAGTACGCAGCTTCTCGGAACGATCGGCTATGCGGCCTATGAGCAGTTGGGCTTGGCGGAGAGTGATGAGCGGACAGATATTTTTGCGTTGGGAGTGCTTCTGAATGTGATGCTGACAGGGCAGCACCCGACACACACACTTGCAAAAGGGCGTATGGGCAGGATCGTCCTGAAATGCACCCAAATAGATCCCGACAGCCGCTATCAAAGCGTGGAAAAGCTGCTGATGGCTTTATAAAAAACAGAAGCGTGATTTGTAAATCTCACGCTTCTGTTTTTTGCCATAGATGTTATTAAATTCCGATTTATCGCTGAGATGGGCCGTTCGTATTTGTCATTGCGAGGAGCGAAGCGACGTGGCAATCTCAACTCTTTTTAATGGGAGTGCATTCATTTTGTTACTTTGCTCCACTGCGTGGGGGGACGGTTGCGAGCGCCGCCGGTGGCGGATGCAG
>CAYVLD010000142.1:0-4227 GCA_964452205.1 uncultured Oscillospiraceae bacterium | reverse complement strand
CGGCTGCGTGCCGAAGAACTTCATCCCCTCCGTTGAAAAGGGTCTGCGCAACTGCATCGGCAAGGGCGTTCTGGCAGGCTACCCCATGGTGTTCCTGAAGGCCACCCTGTTCTTCGGCTCCTACCATCCCGTCGACTCCTCCGATATGGCATTCCAGACCGCTGCTGCCATCGCCTACAAGGAAGGCATCCCCACCGCAGGTCCCACCCTGCTGGAGCCCATCGCTGAGCTGAAGGTCTATGTTCCCGATGCAAACATGGGCGACATCATCGGCGACCTGAACAAGCGCCGCGGCCGTGTTATGGGCATGAACCCCGACACCGAGAACCGTGGCTGGCAGATCGTTGACGCAGAAGTTCCCATTGGCGAAATGGTTTCCTACGCGATCGACCTGCGCGCTATGACCCAGGGTCGTGGTTACTACACCTTGAAGTTCATCCGTTACGAAGAAGTTCCGCAGATGAACCAGGCTAAGATCATCGAAGAAGCCAAGAAGGCGGAAGAAGAATAAAATTTTAGTGGGTGTCGTTTTCGGCACCCACTTTTTTCATAGCAGCTCAAACTCATTTTTATGAAAACGCAAAAGCCCCTCATCGCGCATTTTGCACAGCTCGTTTGACATAGCGCTGCGGTCTACAGAAAGAAAATCCGCAAGCTGCTGACGATTAAAGGGAATGGTAAACGCAGCGCTGTTTTGGCGTTTTGCCTCCTCTGACAGATAAGAAATCAGCTTTGCGCGCGTGGAACGCTTGGAGATGTGTGAGAGCTTTTGCACAAGCTTTCTGTTTTTCTCTGAAATTGCAAAAAACATATTCTGCACCACCAAGGCGTGAAAACGGCAGGAATTGCGGCAGGTCGTAATGACCCTTTTTACGTCAAAAAAGATAACAACACTATCTTCTACTGCCACTACATCATTCATGATTGCTCCGCTTTCAGGCGCAGCATACGCCTCTGCGAACATTTCGCCAACAGCAATTTGACTGAGAATGCTGCGATTGCCCCAATAATCATCCTTTTGAATGAGCAGCTTTCCTTCTGTCAAAACAATAATATCTCCTAAAGATTCGCCTTGTCTCAGAACATATTCGCCCTTTTTATAAGCGGAAAGCCGAGCGCCGAGGCATGAAAGCATTGCCCCGATTTCACCTTCGTCAAGACCGTCAAAAATTTTTGTCCGTTTTAAAATGGGAATATATTCTTTCATAAAATCACTCTTTCCGTTGTAAAAACAACCGACTATTTTTTGTGATTGTACTATAATCAGGTCATAAAATCAATGGAGGAATTACCTATGATCAGAAAAATTATTAAAATCGACGAAGATAAGTGCAATGGCTGCGGTGCGTGCGCCGCTGCCTGTCACGAAGGCGCCATCGAAATGGTAAACGGCAAAGCAAAGCTCACTCGCGAGGATTACTGCGACGGACTCGGAGATTGTCTGCCGGCATGTCCCGTAAATGCCATCAGCTTTGAAGAACGAGAGGCTCCTGCCTACAACGAAGCTGCCGTTCTGGCTTCCAAGAAAAAACCTCTGCCCTGCGGCTGCCCCGGCACCGCCTCAAAATCGATCCGCCGTGAGCCTAATTCATCCGCTTCTTTTACACCCGTAACAAGTCAGCTTACACAATGGCCGGTGCAAATCAAGCTCGTTCCCGTAAACGCTCCTTATTTCAAAAATGCAAAGCTTTTGATCGCAGCCGACTGCACGGCTTTCGCGTACGGAAACTTCCACAATGAATTTATTCACAATCACGTCACCCTCATCGGCTGCCCCAAGCTCGACGAAGGCGACTATGCCGAGAAGCTGACCGCGATCATCGCAAACAACGACATTCAAAGCGTAACTGTCGTTCGGATGGAAGTTCCCTGCTGCGGCGGTATCGAATACGCTGTAAAAAAGGCGCTGCAAGCAAGCGGAAAGTTCATCCCCTGGAGCGTTGTAACGATCTCCACCGACGGCAGGATCCTCGAGTGATATATCGCATCATTTCTCCCTTGCGCATAGAATACATAGGGGGATGTTTATGAATGCGATCGCAAGGATCAGCAAAAACGGAGTAAAAGGCTGTGTACGATTTTCAGAAACGTGCGCCGGAGTGTTGATTCGGGCAGAGATTTGTGGGTTACCGCGTGACGGCTTCTTCGCTTTCCACATTCACGAAGGCTGCTCCTGCGAGGAACCCGGAGGTCACTACAATCCGACCGATCAGCTCCACCCGCAGCACGCCGGAGACTTACCGCCACTGCTTTCCTGCTGTGGAAATGCGTATATGGAAGTAAAAACCAACCGTTTTACGCTCAAAGAGATTCTCGGCCGCGCACTTGTGATTCACAATGGCACAGACGACTTCAAGACCCAGCCCTCGGGCGCTCCCGGTGCTATTCTTGCATGCGGCAAGATCATTCGCACAGCTTGAATATGTTTGCAATATTGTTTCATCGCTCATTTTATGATCAAAAAATATGTGAAAGCAGCCATTGAAAATTGATGTCGATTCATGCTATGATATATCCATTCGACAAAATGCGTTTTGACTGTTTCGACACGGATGCAGCGGCGCGTCCATGTCTGCATTTTTAGGAAGGAATGATTTTTACATGAGATCATGCGGCGTTTTACTGCATATTTCCTCGCTCCCCTCCCCCTACGGCATCGGCACTTTGGGCAAGGCCGCTTACGAATTTGCCGACTTTCTGAAACAGGCCGGGCAGCATTACTGGCAGATCCTGCCCATCGGCCCGACCGGCTACGGCGACAGTCCCTATCAGTCGTGCAGCACCTTTGCAGGAAATCCTTATTTTATTGATTTGGATATGCTGGCAGAAGATGGGCTTTTGCTTCCGGAAGAGATCGACGCAATCGACTGGTCGTGCTCTGAAAAACGGGTCGATTTCAGCTTCCAATTCAGCGTTCGCTATGATCTGTTGCACAAAGCATATCGAAGAGGCGCAGACCGCTGCGAGCAGGAAATTCGTGTGTTCCGCCGTGAGAATCCATGGGTGGAGGATTATGCCTTTTTTATGTCCATGAAGCGAAGCCGGAACATGGAATCGTGGGAGAATTGGCCGGAGGAAATTCGTCTGCGCCGTCCCGGCGCGGTGGAAAGCTACGCCATTTCTCTGGCAGAGGATATGAATTTTTTCATTTTCATTCAATTCCTATTCTACCGCCAATGGGATGCTCTGCACAGCTATGTGCACTCGCTGGGGCTTGAGCTGATCGGTGATCTGCCGATTTACGTCCCCTATGACTCATGTGACGTTTGGGCAAAGCCAAAACTGTTCCAACTGGACGAAAACGGTACACCTTTGGGTGTCGCAGGTTGTCCGCCGGACGCTTTCAGCGCAGACGGTCAGCTCTGGGGCAATCCTTTGTATGACTGGGACACCATGCGAGAAGATAACTACGCATGGTGGAAAGAGCGCCTCCGCGCTGCAGCGAAGCTGTTCGACGTGATTCGCATTGACCATTTCCGCGGCTTGGAAAGCTATTGGTTTGTTCCTGCAGGAGATACCACAGCAAGAAACGGTCATTGGGTGCAAGGGCCGTCGCATGATTTTATCAACGCTTTGAAAGCCACATTCCCCGATCTAAAGCTGATTGCGGAGGACCTCGGTTTTCTGACGCCGGAAGTCATTCGGTTGCAGAGGGAATCCGGCTTCCCCGGAATGAAGGTTTTGGAATTTGCATTTGACCCCACAGAGCCCAGCAACTATTTGCCGCACCGATATGAAACCAATTGCATCTGCTATTCCGGCACGCATGACAACGAAACGCTGCATCAGTGGCTGCAGAGGCAAACGACGGAGGCATTGCAATATGTCAAGGAATATTTAAATGTAGAGCGAGATGAGCAGATTCCGTGGGCGATCCTGCGCGCAGGCATGGCAAGCGTAGCCGACACCTTTATCGCACAAGCACAGGATTATTTGGGCTTGGATGCTTCCGCTCGAATGAACGAGCCGGGCGCTCTAAGCACGAAAAATTGGAGTTGGCGTTTGGAAAAAGGACAACTGACCGATGCTTTGGCACAAAAAATGCGCCGTATGGCACAATTATATGAACGCTGATGGTACAAGCGGCTCGGGAACATAAGTTCCCGAGCCGCTGAGTTTTTTCTTACTGACCGGAAGCGGTCATGTAGGCTGCGACGCTGTCGCCGTAGGTAAGCATGGCGTTGACCATGTTGAGCTCAGCCTCGGTGGAAGCGGTCTTCTCGCGGA
>CAYVLD010000141.1:0-4232 GCA_964452205.1 uncultured Oscillospiraceae bacterium | reverse complement strand
AACGTTGGAGGTGCTGAGATGAAAATATTGATCGTAGAGGATGAAAGACCGATTGCAAATTTGATTGATCTGAATCTGAGCAGCAGCGGCTATCAATGTGCTTGCGTTTACGATGGGCTGGCTGCAGCCGATTTGTTGGAAAACCATACCTATGATCTGATTTTACTCGATATTATGCTGCCCGGTGCAAACGGATATGAGCTGCTTGAGCAGATCAAGCCGACAGGGACACCTGTAATTTTTATTACCGCCAGAGGAGGCTTGCAGGATCGCGTGCAGGGCTTGCGAGCAGGGGCAGACGATTATTTGGTCAAGCCTTTTGAGATCGTGGAGCTGATTGCGCGCGTGGAAAGCGTCTTGCGTCGCGCCGGAAAAGCGGAAGAACGCTATGAGATCGGAGATGTTCTGATCGAGCCGAAATCCATGCTGGTGAGCAAGAACGGCAAACCCGTCATGCTGACGCATAAGGAATATGAGCTGTTGCTGCTGTTTGTGCGCAATCGCAATATTGCGCTGTTTCGTGATACGATCTATGAAAGGGTGTGGGAGGCGGAATACGACGGCGACAGCCGAACGGTCGATCTGCATGTGCAGAGACTCAGAAAAAAGCTGGGATGGCAGGACTGTCTGGTGGCGATTTATAAGGTGGGCTATCGTCTGGAGGCGTAGATATGAAATTTTCATGGAAAATGATCCTCCTGACGACAATTCTGCTGGCACTGTCACTGTCCATCGGCGGTTACGGTGTGGTCAGCCTGACCTTTCGGGAGCAGCTTTCCGTACAGATGGACGCGGCGCAGGAGGATATGCGGCTGTTTTCTGCGATGCTCAAAGCAATTACCCTTGCACAGCAGCAAAATGATGCGCAGACAACGCTGCAAAGCCTTGTGCGTGATTCGGAGACCTTGGAAGGCTATGAGTTTTCGGTCTGGGATGAAGACGGCGAGCTGATTTTCTCCACACGAAAGATGAAAACACAAAAGCTGTATCCTTCCGAAGAGCTTTATATTTCCGAGAGCCGGATTACCGATCAGGAATACATTGTGACAACGGTGAAGCTCATGCTCTGCGGACAAAGCTGCTATTTGCAGCGCGAACAGGACGTTTCACAGTTTTATGAGCAGGCGATGTCGAACATTACACGCTATCAGTGGATCATGATGGTGATTTTAGCGATCGGGGTGGCGATGACGATGCTTTTCACTCTCGTGCTGACGAGACCGCTCAACCGCATTTCGCGCACTGCCAAGCAGCTTTCTTCCGGCCATTATGAAAAACGTGTGAATGTGCACACGAAGGACGAGCTTGGGCAGGTGGCGAAGGATTTTAATGACATGGCGGATGCCTTGGAGCAGAAGATTGCAGAGCTTGCCGATGCGCTGCAGCGGCAGAAGGATTTTACGTCAGGCTTTGCGCACGAGCTGAAAACGCCCTTGACCTCGGTGATCGGCTACGCAGATACGCTCAGAAGCCGCGAGCTGCCTCCGCAGAAACGGTTTGAGGCGGCGGATTATATTGTTTCGGAGGGCAAACGCTTGGAGGCGATGTCCTTTGCGCTTTTGGATCTGTTTGCTTTGGAGAAGCAGGAGCCGGAATTTAAGCTCTGTTCGATGACGAAATTGGTGCAGAATGTTGCCAAAAGCTGCGAATATGTGCTTGCGCAGAAGAAAATTCGATTGCAAACGCAGGTACAGGAGGCGAGTGAATTTGCGGTGCCCGAATTGCTGCACACGCTTTTGTATAATCTCATCGACAATGCGCGCAAGGCATCAGAGGAAAACAGCGTGATCTGTCTGTCCGGTCAAAAGAGTGAAAACGGCTATCTCCTGCGTGTGCGTGATGAAGGCCGCGGCATGCCGAAGGAAGCACTCTCACGCCTGACGGAGCCGTTTTATATGGTAGACAAGTCCCGCGCGAGGGCAGAAGGCGGCGCAGGCTTGGGGCTTGCGCTGTGTGAGCGGATCGCAGCCTTGCATCAATCGCAGCTCACATTTGCAAGTGAGATCGGAAAGGGGACGGAAGTAACGCTCTGTCTGGGAGGTGCCGTGCAATGAAGAAAAAAACGGTGACGGTTTTTCTGCTTGCCCTTCTTGTTATTCTGGCGTTGTTTTTGCTGCCGAAATGGCTTCTGTACAGGCAGCAAAGTGCAATTAATACGGTCAAAAGCTCCGATCTGACGGCGCAGCTTGCGACTTCCGAGGAAATGGATCTGATGGCAAAGCTGCAGCTTTTGGCAGATTCCAAGGTGCAGATGGTACAGCTTGAGATCACCGCGGAACAGGCGCAGGAGGCAAAAACGATCCTTACGCAAGAGATTGCAGCCCTTCAAAAGCTCGGCTATTATTCAGGCGGAAGCATTGCAATCGACGAGCTGGAAGGTGAGGACATGTCGGTTGACAGCTTGGTTTATATCGATGCGCAGCGAGTCCTTCGTGTGTATCGCATTGAGACTGTGAGTGCGACGGCGATCGTGGATATACAAACGCATAAAATTATGAGCATTGGAAGCAAGGTTGCAGTATGGGAACGGGCAGAAGATGCGTTGAATGTAACAGACGATGGCATGCTTCTGTCTATGAAGACACTTGAGATTCTGGCAAACTATTACGGTTTTAAGTTAGAAGAAGCGTTGGTGAGCGCTGACTATCGTGGGAAAGAGAATGGCTGGGCGATCATTTCGGGATATTTGGTCAACGAGGAGTCAGAGCGTGTGGGGTTTTGCTTGAATTTTAATATCGACTATGAATATATCGCTTGGGGAGCGGCCTCTGCGGAACTTATGGATGCAGAAAGAGCGGCAGCGGAAGTAGAATGAAATTCTGATACAAAACAGAAGAAAAGCAGATACAACGCGGTGTTATTCTTTTCTTACGAACAAAAAAAGGAAGGACACCGTATGATAGAATTTATAAACCTCATGAACGCTCACGAACTCGATGCGTTTGTAAAGCAGCATGAAAAATGTCATTTTATGCAGACCTCTTTGTGGGGCAGGGTAAAATCGGATTGGCATTGGTACGGTATTATTTACCGTGATGCAAACCGAAGCATCAGAGGTACGATGGCGCTTCTGAGCCGAAAGCTGAAATGGCCCGGAAGCTGCATGCTTTATGCACCGAGAGGACCGATTTTCGATCACGGCGATGTACACACGCTGCAAAAATTGATTGAAGCGGCAAAGCAGCTTGCTTATCGGTTAGATGCGGTCGTTTTGCGCATAGACCCCATGATCGACGAAAAAGATGCGAAATATGCCGAGGTGCTGCAGTCGCAGGAGTTTGAGTGTGATCGTGCAACGGATTATTCCCTGTTTCAGCCGAGAATGTGTTATGTGCTGGACTTAGAAGGAATAGAGGCAGAATCGTTGGAATCTTACTACCATCGCTCTGCGCGTATCCATCTGCACAAAGCGCGCAGGCAGGAGATAAGGGTTTCTCAGAGCGAGGATGTCGGGGCATTTTACGCCCTGATGCAAAAAACTGCGCAGCACAACGGCTTTGTGCTGCGCAAGGAAGATTATTTCAGACGGTTTTTACAGCAGTTGGGTTCACATGCGCAGCTTTATCTGGCATACAGGGATTCCGAAGCGATCGCAGGCAGCATTGCGGTTTTTTACGGCAATCGGGCATGGTACATGTATGGAGCGTCGGATCCTGAAAACAGAAAAGCACATCCGAATGAGCTGTTGCAATGGCAGATGCAGCATGATGCGATTAAAAGAAATTGCCGCTGTTTTGACCTTCGCGGAGTCGAAGGCTATCCGATAGAGGGCAACCCAAAGCTGGGGCTGCATCAATTCAAGCAGGGCTTCTCCGCAAAGTTTACCGCATATTTGGGGCAGCTCGACTATGTTTGCAGACCGTTTGTGTGGTATCTGATGCGGCTCTACGGAAGCGTAAAATAAAAAGGTGCCTCACGAGGTGTATGCGACAGATTGAATTGCGGTGAAATCAAAATTTATGGAGAGCACTACTATAACAGAACCACAGAAATCGCAAATAACGATATAATTTATAATTAACCGACAGCGGCAGGGAGAATTGCTCTCCCTGCCGCCGCTCTTTCTGTAAGATAGTTTAATTGTTTTGCGGGCTGTAGAAATTAAACTCGATTACGCTTTTTAGTCACGATCTTATCGAAAGCTGCCAGAACACCGGGCAAGACAAACAGGATCAGCAGCGTTGCACAGAGTGCGCCCATTGAAATGGTCTTGACAATAGAGGTTACCGTTG
>CAYVLD010000140.1:0-4321 GCA_964452205.1 uncultured Oscillospiraceae bacterium | reverse complement strand
GTTGGTAACGGGAGTCATTGCCTCCGCCTCAAAGGTGGTAACAACAGGATCGCCGCCTGCAACTGCCTTGGTAACAACAAGGTAGAAGCTCTCGAAGGAAGAAACCTTCGCATTCAGAATGGTGTAACGAACCTGCATTTCCGCGCCTGCGGAGATCGACATAATGAAGCTGAGGTTGGGGTCGAGCTCATATTCAGGCTCGGCAGCTTCTACTGCGCCGCAAACGCAAGCGCCGTCAACATAGCTGTGTTCTTCGGTTGCGGAGTAGTCGCAATTTGCGCAAGTGACGGTGTGATCCTCGCCGTTATCGGTGTAAGTGTAGCTGTGACCGTTTGCGGCTATGATAATGTAGCTTGCAGGGGCGATAAATTCACATTCGGCATCGAAGAAGTAGGAATTGCAACTGCTGCAATAATAATGTGCCCTCAGGCCGTTTTCGGTACAGGTAGCTTCCTTATCGGCAACGTAAGTGACATTGTGACCGGTCGCTGCCGTGATGAAGAAAGAATCGGGGAGAGGATAAGCCCCCTCGGCATCGGCAAATCGTGTGCTGCAGGTGTTACAGATCCAATGTGCTCTGCAACCGTCTTCCGCACAAGTTGCTGCTTTGGCGGCGACGGTTTCTATCGCATGGCCTAATGCCGCAATGATTGTTGTTTCAACGGTTTCTCCGCAATCATCACAGGTGGAAACCGCGCTGCCGGAAGTAGTGCAGGCAGGTTCCTGCGTGATCGTGGTCGTAGTGTTCGAGTGCCGGCAGGGAAGTACTTCGATCGCACCGCATGCGCATACGCCATCGGTATAGGTGCAGCTTGTCGTGACGGAATAACCGCAATTGTAGGCGCAGGTGATGCTGTGGGTGCCGTCTTCATGATTGGTGTAGCTGTATGCGTGACCGTAAGCACTGATGACTGCATCCCGATAGCTGTCGGCGCAGGTTGTGCAGGTGTAGGTGGTATAGCCGTCAGCCGTACAATTCGGTGCGGTTAAAGCTGCTTGATAATCATGGCCGGTTGCTGCGATGGCTTCGATTAAAATATTGCCGCAGGCACAGGTGTAGGTCTTGACACCTTCGCCCTCGCAAGTGGGAGCCTTCGTGATTACGCCGCTGTCATAGCTGTGACCGGTTGCGGCAATATAATCGGAAGTGTAATTGTCTCCGCAAGTGCAGATGTAGGTTGTGTAACCCTGCTCTGTGCAGGTCGGCTTTGTGATATTTGCGATGTAGTTGTGACCTGCTGCCGGCCGGAGCTCTTTACTGACGATTGCACCGCAATCATTGCAGAGTACAACAATTTCGCCGTCGGTCACGCAGGTAGCGTTGATGGTTTGTGTGATTGTGTTCATGTGGCCGGTCGCGGCAATGCTCTTACGGCTGAGAACTTCACCGCAATCGTTGCAGACAACGGTGGTTTCGCCTGTCGTTGTACAGGTTGCGTTAATGGTCTGTGTGATGGTATTGGCGTGATTGAGCGCATCGACATAGTCTGAAACATAGCTATAGCCGCAGTCGCCGCAGGTATAAGTTGTATAGCCTTGCTCGGTGCAGGTGGGAGCGGTCACAACTGCTGTATAGTTGTGCGTGACCGAATTGGGAGGATTTTTGCCGAGATAGATATAATCGACTGTGACAACGGCACTTTCTCCCGTTACACCCCGGAAGGTGCCTAAATTCATCTGAATTGAGGTGATCGTAGCGGCGTTTTGGTAATAAGTGCTTGAACTCATAGGAATAGAGACGATGAAATAATTGCCAAGCACGGATTTATTTGCCGTGGTTCTGGCAAAATGCCAGCTATTGTCATTGGTAGTGTAGAAATAGAAATCTATATTGATTTGATCGGCTGTGGCTTGCGCACCGTCAATTTTAAGCCTTGCTTGGAAATAATCATCACTGTTGGGTGTGTATTCGAGAGGATACTCCGATGCAGAACCGTTGACGGCTGTTCGCAGAGCGCAGGTTGTAGACGAATCACTCATCGTGCCGATGAAGGTGCCGCTTGCATTGTCGATCTTTTGGGCACTGAAATAGTTTCCGACGTACCAACTGCCGGTATCAAAATTGTGATCGCCGTAGGCGCTGCCGCTGTAGCGCAGCTGATCCTCACCGTCATTTGTGAAATCAAAGAACAAGTGATCGGTTGCCTGCTTCGATGGGGCGTTGGCTGACGGGCCGACATAGAGATAGTCGATCTCTATGGTCGTACCTGCAAAGCCCTTGTCTTCCTCTAAGAAGTCGAACAGGATTCGTTTTAAGGTAATTCCGGTAGACGGCGTGAACTGTGCAGTTTGCCATTGGTTTTCCTTATATGTAACGGAAGCGGTATACTTCATGCTGGAGCTAAAGGAGCTGTCATCGTCTGTTGTTGTGTACCAAAGCTCGAATGTACCGTTTGTATCGAGCAAGGAGGAGGGGACTGAGATCGTTCGATAGCGCACCTCAATGATATCACCGCTTACGACGGTGTGCCCCATGGAGCCTGTGCCCTTGTACATATAGAAGTGATTGTCATCACCGTTTGAGGTTGAGGCGATCGTGCCGCTGCCCTTGGTGGTAATGACGGGCGATTCGGCGCTGTCGTTTGTATCTACGGCGATCCAAGAATAATTTACTTCGGTGCTGTTTTTCCAAAAGTGCCAGAGCGTAATGCCCGAAACTGCGCCGCATCTTGTACAGATACCATTGGAGAAGCTGTGGCCCGTCGCAGCGATTGTGACAGCCGAGGCCGACGTTTGTGAGGCTGCTGCGCTATCGAGAAAGAGTGTGCTGCAATTGCTGCATTTGTAGTAGGCGATATTGCCGACAGTGGTGCAGGCGGCGGCGTTGGCTTCGGTATAATTTAGGGTAGAATGGGAGCAAGCATAAAGCCTCCAAGTGGACATAACCGTCTGGTATGTCTGCAGCGTGGATGGATATACATCCTCGGCGGAAACAAAGATCGGAAAGGCCTTGCCTGCCGATTGCGCAAGTGCAAGGGTGGAGTAAGCGGACTCGTCGCAGCGATCCCAATAGCCGATTTCCTTTTTCATTGTTGCCGCCGCGGAGGCAACCGTTTCGCCGGCGATCAGCTCGTCAAGAAAAGAAGTGAGCCAGTAGCGGTCGAATTCGAAGGAAATTGTGCGGGAATAACCAAACGTAGCCTCTACACCGCGCGCCATCACCGGCTTGTGCATCGTGTTATAACGCATACCGGAGCAAATGCCAAACCAAACAAAGCTGTTGGGAGCATCTTTGGTCATGTGTCTTGCGATGGCGTTGCCGGTAATCATGTATTCACCGCTGGTGTTATAGTAAGCGTCGCTGATATAGTCTGTGTCAGTGATGCCTGTGCCGGAGTTGAGGCGCAGATAGGACTGACTATCGGCATAGGTGCCGTGCGAGTCGATCAAAACGATTGCACCGTTGGAAATTGCTGTGGCAACCTTGTCAATCGTGACACTGTAACCGGAGTAGAGGGTGTAAGTACCGCCGGTGGCAGAAGCGATTTCCATTGCTTCTGTTTTGTAATGGTCGGTAAAATTAGAATCAATGCCATAATACGGGCCGATCAGATAGACATCTGCGCCATTGGGTCTGCCTTTTGTTGCGTAGGAAATGTGTTCATAGCCGCTTTCGGGCGCTTCGATCGGATCACCGACGGATTCACCGCGATGATCGTCTTCATCATTGAAAAGATAGATACAGGCGATGCCTTCTTCGGTTCTCCATTTCAGACAATCAAGGCAATACTCGAGAGAACCGTCGAGATAGTTCTCTGAAGAGACGATCAACTCGGCGACGGCGGCGATCGTCTCTTCGTTCTTTTCGCCGTCCTTTGTGTTCAATCGAGCTTCTACTTCATGAATGTCATCAAAAAGCAGGTTTGTCACGGCATAATCTTCTTCAGTAAAAACCTTCGGAGCATCCTGCTGTGCCTGCGTAACATCGGATGCAAGTGCCGTTATCGGTGTGAGACAGATAAAAAGAGCGATTACAAGCAGTATTGCAAGAAAACGTTTCATGATTCATTCTCCTTTTTAGTTATACATCTTGATTTTAACATATTTCCAAAAGAAGTAAAGAAGAAAGTGCGTAAATTTGTAAAAAGTTGCGAGCTGAGAACAGCTCGCAACTTTTTATGTTTAAATTATTGACCCGATGCCAGCATATATGCTGCAACGCTGTCACCGTAGGTGAGCATGGCGTTGACCATATTGAGCTCGGCCTCGGTGGACGTGGTCTTCTCGCGGACAGAAGCAACATAGCTCTCAATACTCCAAGTGAGCGTCTGAGAAACGGCCGTATCGCCGTCATACAGAGCAATGGTCAGAAGCTGACGCA
>CAYVLD010000139.1:0-4385 GCA_964452205.1 uncultured Oscillospiraceae bacterium | reverse complement strand
CCTGCATTTCCGCGCCTGCGGAGATCGACATGATGAAGCTGAGGTTGGTGTCGAGCTCATATTCAGGCTCGGCACTTTCTGTTGCACCGCAGATGCAGGTGCCGTCAACATAGTTGTGACCCGGAGCAGGCAATTCCTCTGAATAGCTTTCATCGCAATTTGCGCAGGTGTAGGTGACAGAACCGGCAACAGTGCAGGTTGCCTCAGTGCGCGCGCTTTCTTGGTAGTTATGACCAAGCGCAGCGGTAGAAGTAGTGCTGATCGTTGCACCGCAATCATCACAGGTTATTGTGGCGGAGCCGGTGTCGGTACAGGTTGCTTCAACCGTATTTGTGGTAGTGTTGGTATGTGCACATTCGGTCTCGGCAACATCCGGAACGCTGGTGTAGTAGGTGGTGCTGCCGGAGCCGCCCATCTGATACAGGCGAATTGCCGTCTGGCCGGATGCATAGCAGCTAAAAATTTTGCTGCCGGAGTTATAACGCATGATGTTGTGTGTGTTGGAGCCGGTGGCGGTGACAACAGCGGTGCCTTCGGTGATTTTGATCGTCCAGGAGCTGTTATCAGTCAAATTGGTCTCGGTACGCAGATGGTTGCTGGAGCTGGAAGCGGCATAGAGGTAGCCGGCTTTTGTTTCGTCGTAGAAGGAGTAGGTGCCGTCACTTGCGCCGTTGCCGAGAGTCAGCTCAACGACGCCTGCGGTGGAATCAAAGCTCAGCGTGGAAAGATCATCGCTGAAGGTGACGGTGGCAACGCCGCGGTTGTTGTTATTCTGCGTGGTGCTCATTGCAATGCCGCTGCTGTTGTCGGCTGTGATGATGACCTTAGAGCCGGTAGACAGCTCAGAAGCGTCATTGACGAGGGTGTAGGCGGTGAAGCCGTCTGCACCGGTGACGGTGTAGGAATACACAGCGTAGAAGGTGGTATCGGCAGTGAGTGTATAAGATGCGCCTGCGCCATATACCGTGGGCTTGGCGGTGACATCGTCACAGGAAGCGGTTGCCCAGCCTGCAAAGGTGTAGCTGTGTGCATCATAGAAAGCGGGAGCTGCGACTTCAGCAGGAAGAGTAATGGCGGTTCCGGTGAGGTCAGACGGTGCGCTTGCTCCTGTGGGAACGCAGAAGCTTGCGGTGTAGGTCTGCTCGATCGGATCGGTATAGTTGTCCACGTAGCTGTAGCCGCAGAGCGTGCAGGTGTAGGTGGTGTAGCCCTGAGCGCTTGTGGTCGGAGCGGTAACTACTGCTTCGTAATCATGGGGGCAAGAGCTGACAGAAGTCAGATAGTAGGTTTTTGCGGAGGCACCGTCCTTTGCATACAGGGCGATGGCCTTCTGCGAAGAATAGGAGCTGCTCTTGTAGTAACGGAAACGATATTGACCGGAGGTGGCGTTATAGCGCAGATAAGCACCGCCGGCGCCGATGATATTTGCGTTACCGTTGGAGTCGAGGTTGATGGAATTGATCAGAGCGGTTTCGCTCGGGGTCAAACCGTTGGTGTTGGTGCCTTGACCGATATAAGTGCCGCTTGCTGCCTGCACGGAATATCCGCTGTCAAGAGCCTCGATTGTGAACTTATAAGCATCGCCTTCGTCAGCAGCAATCGTGTTGTCGCTGATGGTAACGGCCTTAAAGTTGCTGGTAGTGTCCAGAGTGATCAGACTGCCATTGAAGATGTAGCTGTCGGTTTCGTAAACGATCAGATATTCGCCGCTCCAATCGGAGGGCTCGGTTGTCACCTTAACATAGTCACCGGAGCCCGTAGCAGAGCCGGTATCGGTGTAGCTGAATACAGCGTACAAGGTGGCAGACTCGGTCGGAACGAAGGAGCCGGTATAAATGGTCGGTTTAACAGAGGTCGTGCCATCAATGGCTTCGGTAACCCAGCCTGCGAAGGTGTAGCCTTCGGGAGCGGTAACGGTGGGCAGCGACATAGAAGTGCCGCTGGTGCCTTCCTGCGTGGTGGTGCCGTCGGGACCGGAGAAAGTGATGGTGACAGGCTCGTTGCTGAACAGAGTGTATGTAGACTTGACAGTCTGCAGGCCGTCAACGTTGCCCTGACCGGGATATACATCCTCGTCAGAAACAACGATGGGGAATGCGCAGACAGTGTTACGAGCCTCAGACAAAGTATCCGCAACCCAACTGGAATACCAAGTAGAGGAATATACCTCATACATCTCGGGAGAATAGTCCCACCGCCCGTAGGTATTCTTCATTACAGCGATCGAGGCAGCAACATCGGAACCTGCACACAGATTTTCCCAGAATACTTCGGACCATACATAGTCACCGTCGAAGGAGACGGACTGCGAATAGCCGTAAACGACTTCAACGCCTCTGTTGCGCAAGGGTTCGCAAAGGGTGTCGGTTGCCATGCCTAAGCAGATCGCCATCCAAACGATGCCGGCAGGGCTGTCGGAGGTCATATGGTTGGAGATGGTTTCGCCATTGACATAGGCATATCCGCTGCCATAATAGCATCCGTCAGCATAGTCAGCGTTCGTAATACCTGTGCTGGTTTCAAGACACAGATAGGAGTTGGTGGCACCGTCAGAGATCGGATAGCCGCTGCTGTCGGAAGCGTCGGTCGTGCCGTGAGAGTCAAAGAAAACGACGGCACCATTGCTGACTGCCTTCGCGACATTGTCAATGGTGGCACCGGTACCGGAGTAAAGCGTGTAGCCGTCGGTATCGCCGATGGCTTTTGCAACTGCGGTGGCGGTAGTCTTGTACTGATCGGTGAAACTGCTGTCCGAGCCGTAGTACGGGCCGACGAGGTAGACCTGATTGCCGGCAGGCGTGCCGCCTCTGGTTGCGGCGGGCTCATTGACAACGCCGTCAACGGGATTTTCGGGGGCGACCATATTGGCCTTCTTTTCGCGCATATACGGATCGTAAATGCAACGAATACCTTCGTCGGTCCACCAGGTGAAGGTGTTGCCCTTGCGGTCGATGGAGCCCTCGACATAGTTATCCGAAGCGATGACCATCTCGTATGCGGCATCGGCCTTCGCTGTCTGAGAAGCGCTCTTCTTTGCAGATGCGGTTTCCATTGCATCGATCTGCGCAAACAGTTCATCGATAGCAATGTAATCATCAGCGGTCAAAGTCGCGACTGAGGTGTTGACTTCATCGCCGGCTGCAAATGCGATGGTCGGAAGCATTCCGACGATCATAGCAATCGCAAGCATCCATGATAAAAGCCGTGCAAGATGTTTTTTCATGTTGATACTCCTTTTTTATAATATATTTTGTGACATTCTAATAATAGCACCAAACCCAAATATAGTAAATAACAATTTTAAATTTTTAATGTTTTTGCAAAATAATGTTGAATGTCATAAATGCGAAAAGGCAAAAACATAGTGCATTAATTATGAAATATCTTCCTGAATTTGTATGCCGATTGACAAACGATTGCTGTTTTGGTAAAATTAAAAAAAATATAAAAAAGGTTTGAAGATTATGAAAAATCTAAAACATAGATTTTTCGCCCTTTTGATGCTCGCACTACTTCTTGTATCGCTGCTCCCACCGCTAAAAAGCTCTGCCGCCTACGGTAACGGTTATTCCGGCGGCAGAGCCGGTGACGGAGTCGGTATTTATGCGCATGGCGTAGACCTGTCGGAGTGGCAGGGGGGCGAAGTCGATTTTTTCAAAATTAAAGAACAAGGCTATAGCTTCGTCATTTTGCGCGCCGGATTTTCGGTACATATCGACGAATATTTTGAGCGCAACTATGCTGCGGCGAAGGAGGCAGGCTTGCACGTCGGCGTTTACCTGTATTCCTATGCTGATACCGTGGACGAGGTGCTGGGAGAGGCGGAAGCACTAAAGGGTTGGCTTTCGGGCAAAACGTTGGAATATCCGGTCTATTATGACATGGAGGAGCCGGATACGCACGGAAAAATGTCTGCAGCGGCATTGACGGAACTTTCCATGGCTTTTTTGGATTCCATGGCTGCTGACGGATGGCTTGTCGGCTTATATTCCTGCAAATCGTGGCTTGACAACAAGCTCGAAACGGATAAGATCTGCGCACAGTACGAGTGTTGGATGGCGTTATATCTTTCCGGCGGAAGCTATTCGACTTATGACCGCTATGATGAATACTGCGGTATGTGGCAGTATTCGTCGACGGGGCGTGTCGATGGTGTCCCCGGGAACGTGGATATGAATATTGCGTTCAAGGATTACCCAAGCATTTGCATGCAGTTCGGCTTGAACGGGTATAAGGCAAGCGGTGAAACCTTAGAGCTGTACGGCGCATCGGAGATTCCGGACGTCATTGCCTGTGGTGAGAGCATTCCTGTCAACGGTCAGGTGATTTCTACGGAGGGTGATTTGAGCAATGTCACGGCGGCGGTTTATGACAGCTCCGGTAAT
>CAYVLD010000138.1:0-4419 GCA_964452205.1 uncultured Oscillospiraceae bacterium | reverse complement strand
GGCAGGCAGTTTACAGCAACGTCGGCGCAAAGCAGATGCGTCAGCTTCTGACCATCGCTCTGTACGACGGCGAAAACGCAGTTTCTCAGACGCTCACTTGGAGCATTGAGAGCTATGTCGCAAGCGTGCGTGCAAAGACGGCTTCCACCGAGGCTGAGCTCAACATGGTCAACGCCATGCTCACCTACGGCGACAGCGTCGCAGCCTACATGACCGCAAGCGGCCAATAATTAAAAATCGCAGAGGCATGAGACCGATTTCGGCTCATGCCTCTGTTCAAAAGTATTGACTTTTGTATATTTATTAATTATTATATACCTATACATTTTTCTTCGAGGAGGTCGTTTCAAATGAAAAAAACTTTGAATAGGTTCTTGGCGCTGCTCCTTTCGCTTATAATCGTTTTTGGAATCATTGTTCCGACAACTATGGTTTCCGAAACGCAAGCTGCTAACTTATCCACCTATTTATATCAGCTCCCCAGCAATACGCTAAACAGTTCCGGCAAATATCGCCAGAACATGTCTTACGTCATTAAGACAAGAAACGGTAAAATTATCGTTATTGACGGCGGCTATGTGACCGAGGACAGCGACGCGGAATATCTTCTCTCTTTCCTGCAGGATATTACAGGCAAAACGGTTCCGAATGTCGATGCTTGGTTCTTTACGCACCCTCACGCCGACCATATCGGTGCATTCGAGGGGCTTGCAGAGCGTCACGCGAGTGAGATCACCGTTGATACGATCTATTACAATTTCCCCTCCGATGAGCAGGTTGAAACCTACTGCCCCTCCGGCTCTGTCAGCAGTACGATCAACGCCATCAAGAACTTTGAGAGCTTGATCCCCAATATCAAAAAAGCTGACGGCACGGCGGTTAATGTCGTTGAGATTTTAGCACGCCATCAAAATAAGTGCCGCGGTTCGTTTGCGATCGATACGGTGCATTTTGATATTTTGTTGACCTGCGAGGATGTTTTTGCTGCGGCAGAAACCGATACGACTCTTTACAGCGGCACTTTGTCGACAAACGGCAAGGCCTACACCAACCAAACCATCAAGCAGCTTTTGTATGATGACTTTGGCAACAATACAAGTTGTGTCATTCGTATGACTGTTGGCGGCAAGAACGTTTTATTCCTCGGTGACCTTGCAGAACCGGGCGGCATTGTCCTCAGAAGCTACCACGATGCAAATGCCGCTAACACCAACAAATATTTCAATCTAAAGAGTGATATTGTGCAGATGGCACATCATGGTCAAAACGCTGTTGCAAAAAATGTCTATGAAGCAATCGATCCTGACATCTGCTTGTGGCCTTCGCCGAACTGGGTCTATAATGCCGGTTCCAGCAGCACTTTGACCACATATTACACAAAGCAGTGGATCTCCGAGCTCGGCGCAACCAGCTATGTATCGATGGACGGTCCTCAGACGATCGATTTTCCTGATATTCGAAGCGATACAGCGGTTGAAATTCCGGAAGAGCTCAAGCCTTTGATTTTTGATGCGACTTATTATGCCGACAAGTACGCAGACGTGAAAAAAGCTTTCGGTACGGATGAGACCAAGCTTTATAATCACTTTATAAACTACGGTATTGAGGAAGGCCGTTGCGCCAGCCCCTTCTTCGATCTAAAATATTACATGGCACAAAACTCGCAAAAATTGCACGATTATTGCAAGGGCGAGTACCTAAAGGGCTTCGCGCATTTCTTGAAATATGTTTACGAGCCGAGTGAGCTGAGTGCCGCAAAAAAATTCTCTCCCCTTTTCGACTGCAAGTACTACTACAAGAACAATTCCGATCTCAGCTCGATGACAACCGAATTTGAAGTGCTTCAGCATTTTGTCAACATCGGCTACGCAGAAGGCCGCCTCGGCTCACAGGAAGTCATTACCTTAGATAACCGCGTATATCACACTGCCAAAAGTGTATCTGCGGTAGACGTAACCTGCACAACCAACGGCTATGCAGCAGGTAAGATCTGCTCCACCTGCGGCGAATCGCTCGAGGGAAGAGCTGTTACACCTGCACCCGGACACAGCTTTGACAAAAATGTTTGCAGCGTCTGCGGCTATGATCGCGGCTATGTCCTTCTCCATTTCCAAGACGGCGCACCCGAGCTCGATTACATCTGGGAGATGAACCAGGGAACTCTTGGTGACAATCCCTTTGTCAGCGGCGATGCACATGGTGCCTTTGAAGGCTATATTTTAAACGGCTCTGACGCCTATTTAAAGATGACCGATGGAGATCTCGATTACGAGCTTATTGAAAATGACATTGTACAAATTCGTGTGCAGCTCAGTAATGAAGAAAGTGATGTTCTGCTTTCCAACACAGGCTCCTCCACCGGAACACTTGTATTCGACCAGAACTTCAAAGCATTTTTACAAACGAGCGAAAACTACAGCTACAGCGGAACTTATTGCACCACAACTACTGCCTCCGACGATTTGGAGGACGGAAAGTACGGTATCGTTAATTTGACGATGAAGGAGGTATGCTACGGAACAACACTTGAGAAAATCCGTATTGACTTCCTTGATGGCTATGGTCAGAGCGCAACGGGCACATTCCGACTGGATTATATCTATGTCGGGCCGTTAGATACCGCACCTGTGATTGTCGAAGTGCTTGATACAAACGGAGAAACGCTTTATTCAAGATACCACGGCTATGGAACCTCTGTCACAGAAACCCTGCCAACTCTTGAAAAAGCCGCTGATGAAGCATCCCACTACACCTTCTCCGGATGGCAAAATGAGGCCGGTGAGTCGGTCGATCCTGCCACTTATGCTTTCGTTGCCGATACGGTTTTGACACCGTACTTTGCCGGGGAGAATCATAATTATGTTACAACAGACAATGCTGACGGCAGCAGAAGCTCAGTCTGCGAAGATTGTGGCTATACCGCAATTTGCACGCATGAATGGGACGAGGGCACCATCACAACCGCCCCCACCTGTACCGAAAACGGAATTAAGACCTTCACCTGCATCTGCGGTGCCGGCTACACAGAAGAAGTCGAGGCCGCAGGCCATAAAAAAGTAACTGACGATGCTGTAGCTCCCACCTGCAACGAAACCGGTCTGACCGAAGGCAGTCACTGCTCTGTCTGCGGCGAAGTTATCATTGCGCAGGAAGAGGTTTCCGCACTCGGTCACGTTGAAGTGATCGATGCTGCCATAGCTCCGACCTGTACTGAATCCGGTCTGACCGAGGGTAAGCACTGCTCTGTCTGCGGCGAGACCCTTCTTGCACAAAATGAGGTCGCCGCACTCGGCCACAGCTATAACGCCCTTATCACTGCACCGACCTGCGAAGCAATCGGTTATACTACATACACCTGCGCCATCTGTAACGATACTTATGAAGCTGACGTGGTCGCCGCACTCGGTCACAATTACGACGGCGGTGTCATAACCAAAGAACCTACCTGCACGCAAGAAGGCATCAAGACATTCACATGTCCCTGCGGTGACAGCTATACCGAGAGCATTCAAATGATCGATCATGACGAAGTGATCGATGCAGCCGTTAACGCCACTTGTACGCAGAAAGGTCTGACAGAAGGTGCACATTGCTCTGTCTGCGGCAAAGTACTCATCGAACAGAATATTCTTCCGACACTTGCTCATGAGGCAGAAATTCTCGATTATCTTGCACCGACCTGTACGGAAAATGGTCACTATGAGCATTATGTTTGCAGCATCTGTGGAAATATCTTTGCAGATGTTGATTGTATTTACGAATTGCCGAGCGAATATGTCATCATCACAGCAACCGGCCATAACTACAATATGCAGACCGTTGCCGCAACCTGTACGGAAGACGGTTACATCCTGTACACCTGTTCCGCTTGTGGCGATAGCTACACAACAAATGGCGAAGCGGCATTTGGCCATACCTATGTCTGCAACGACAATGGTGACAATCACATTGTCTCTTGCTCGAATTGCAACTACTCCGCAACCGAAGAACACAGCTATGTTGACGGCGCTTGCGTTTGCGGCGCAGTAGAAGCTACCGAGCCTGAATATGAGCTCGATACCAACCTCAGCTTCATTATGTCGATCTCCGCAGGTGCGGAAATGCAGGTCCGTTACACCATTCTGAACGCGAAGGTTTCTTCCTTCGAGAGCTTCTACCTTGTTGTTACCAAGGCAGTTGCAGACGGTGAGCCTGTTGTCACCACCTTCGAATTGGATGCCATGACTCCTGTTACCAACACCGGCGGCGCGGTTACCGCATATCAGGCAACCTATGCAGGTATCAACGCCAAGGAAATGGGCGACGAGTTTGCAACGGTTCTGTACGCTGTGGCTTCCGATGGAACCATCCATTACAGCGCAACCAACACAAACTCCATGAAGAGCTATTTAATCGGCAAGATCGATGCAGAGTCCTCTA
>CAYVLD010000137.1:0-4430 GCA_964452205.1 uncultured Oscillospiraceae bacterium | reverse complement strand
TGAAGTAATCTTTATATTGAAAAACATCCGAGAATCGGAAGAATCTCGGATGTTTTGTTTTATAGATTGATTTGATAAAGGCAATTCATCTACATATTTGCAAGATATGATACCAGATGGATTTCGTCTATCTTTACAGAAATTTCACGCTTGTTTCTTTTTTCTGTCCATGTCTTGCGTAGATAGTGCATAAAAAGTAATCACCGGAAGGCTTTTACACCTTCCGGCTGCATAGCACCCACCAATTCTCCTTAAGAACATCTCGGAAATGGATAGGGACTTTTTTGGCGGAGCGGGTGGGATTCGAACCCACGTGTGGTTGCCCACAAACTGATTTCGAGTCAGCCCCGTTATGACCGCTTCGATACCGCTCCGTATGGAATTTTTGCGCATTTTTACAGCGCTTGCTTATTATAGCAGGCTTTTTAGAAAAAATCAAGTAAAAAATCTATTCCATTTTCATAATCGGCGTGGTAAAATAGAGTTATCAAACAAAAAAGGAGTGCTTCCCATGAAAAAGCTGCTCAAGGGCGGTATGATCATCAATGCCGACGGTAAAAAAACTGCCGACATTTTAATCAATGGTGAAAAAATTGAAAAGATCGCTGAAAATATTATCTGTGAGGATGCCGAGGCAGTAGATGTCAGCGGCAAGCTGCTGTTCCCGGGGTTTATCGATGCACATACGCATTTTGATCTGGATGTTTGCAACACGACGACCGCCGACGATTTCTACACCGGCGGCAAATCAGCACTGCGTGGCGGTACGACAATGGTGATCGACTTTGCCTGCCCGAATAAAGGAGAAACCCTGCAATACGGTTTAGACCTTTGGCACAAGAAGGCTGACGGAAAAACCGCTTGCGACTACGGCTTTCATATGACCATCGACGATTGGAATGAGGGCATTATTGAAGAACTGCCCAAAATGTTCGAGCAGGGCATTTCTTCCTTCAAGATGTACATGACCTATCCTGCCATGATGATCGGTGACGAGGCGATGTTTAAGGCACTTCGAAAGATGAAGGAGCTGGGCGGCATTGCAGGTGTGCATTGTGAAAATGCCGGCGTTATTGATGCTCTGATCGCTGAGCACAAGGAAGCCGGTGTGCTCTCTCCGACGGCGCATCCTGAGTGCAGACCGTCTGTTTTGGAGGCTGAGGCGATTTCACGCCTGCTCAAGATGGCAGAGGTTGCAGACGTTCCCGTTGTGATCGTGCATCTTTCGAGTGAAGCTGGCTTGCGCGAGGTTGAAGCGGCAAGAAAGCGTGGGCAGAAGGTCTATGTCGAAACCTGTCCGCACTATTTGCTTTTGGAGGATTCTAAATACTCTTTGCCCGATTTTGACGGCGCAAAATATGTCTGCGCGCCTCCGCTGAGGAAGGAAAGCGATTGCGAAGCCCTGTGGAATGCGCTAAAGGACGGTGCGGTGCAGACTGTCTCCACCGACCATTGCAGCTTTACCCTCAAGCAGAAGGATGCAGGTCGTGACGATTTTACCAAAATTCCCGGTGGTATGCCCGGTGTTGAGACACGCGGCGTTTTGCTTTACACTTACGGTGTGGCGAAAAATCGTATCAGCGTCGAAAAAATGGCCGAGGTCTTGAGTGAAGCACCGGCGAAGCTCTACGGTGTTTACCCGCGCAAGGGCGTGATCGCAGAAGGCTCCGATGCCGACATTGTTGTCTATGATCCCAACGGCACGACAAAAATTTCTGCAGCCGATCAAGTTTGCAACGTAGATTACGCGCCCTATGAAGGCTATGAGATCGCAGGTCATATCGCACAGGTCTACCTGCGCGGCAAGCTGAGCGTCAACGAGGGCGAAGTGTTGGCTGATCGCGGCGGTCAGTACATTTCAAGAGGCAAATGCAGCCTGTAAAATAGGAGGAAGCACATGAGCAGAATCGACAAAGAGAACTATTATCTTGACATTGCCGAAACGGTTTTGGAACGCTCGACCTGCATGAGAAATACTCTCGGCGCGTTGATCGTTCGCAATGATGAGATCGTTTCTACCGGCTACAACGGCGCGCCGCGCGGCAGAAGCAACTGCATTGACTTGGGATATTGTATCCGCGACCGCCTGAACATTCCTTCGGGCGAACGCTATGAGCTTTGCCGCAGCGTTCATGCAGAGATGAATGCGATCATCTCCGCTGCCAGAAACGAGTGCATCGGAGGCACGCTTTATTTGGTTGGCAAGAAAGCAAAGGACGGCGAGTATAAGAAGAATCTGCGTCCGTGTCCGATGTGCCGCCGTATGATCATCAATGCCGGCATTTCGAAGGTCGTTATCCGCCGCAGCAAGAATACATACGATATGTTAAATGTCGCGGAATGGGTGTTTAACGACGACTCTATCATTGACCCTAACGAACCATAAACGGCATGAGCCGGTTCTTTCGAACCGGCTCATTTTTATATCAATTTGCCGTCGGAAAAGGCGTTGCCGACTTTTTCACCGAGCACTAAGTAATGATGATTGAACGAGTCGTAGGTGATCGGGCGCAGCTTTGCCGGATCAACCTTGTCGTCGGTCAGGACGCTTTCATCTGCGCTGATATTGACGATTTTTCCGACCAAACGACAATTTTCGGGGTCATAGCTGATGAGTTCGCACTCAAGCGCCATCGGCAGCTCGTCGATGATCGGTGCGTTGACAAATTCGCTTTTTGTTGCGTGGAAGCCGCATTTTTCGAGCTTGTTCGCTATGTTGTTACCGGAGACAAGTCCGAAATAGTCACATTCTTTGACATAGTCCGCTGTTGCGATGCTGACGGTAAAGGCATGAGTGGTTAAAATATTCTTTGTGGTCTTGTGACCCTCGCTGACACAGATAGAAATCTCTTTCTCTTCAGAAATACCGCCCCAAGCAGCATTCATCAAATTCGCAATGCCGTTCTCATCGTAAGAACCGATCATAAATACGGGCATCGGATAAACGGCTGTTTTTGCGCCTAAATTCTTTCTCATATGTCCTCCTATAGGAACTGCCCACGGGACTCCCCGTGGGCAGTATTGATATTAGTCCTTATACAGCTCGACGAGCTTGAGCAGATGCTCATAACGCTCCTTGGCTGCTGCCTCGTTGCGTGCGAAGAGCTCTTCAGCGCGCGCGGGGAACTCACGGGTCAGACGGCTGTAGCGAGCCTCGTTGAGGAGGAACTCACGATAGCCATCCTTCGGAGCCTTGGAGTCGAGGGTGAACTTGCCGGTCTCCTTGGACGGGTCGAAGCGGAACATATTCCAGTAGCCGCACTCGACAGCCTTCTTCATCTCGTCCTGGCAGTGGATCATGCCGCCCTTGATGGAGTGCATTTCGCACGGAGCGTAGCCGATGATGAGGGACGGGCCGTTGTAAGCCTCGGCCTCTGCGATTGCCTTGATGGTCTGAGCGGGATTTGCGCCCATAGCGATCTGAGCAACGTAGACATAGCCGTAGGACATTGCGATCTCAGCAAGGCTCTTCTTCTTAACATCCTTGCCGGCTGCGGCAAACTGTGCAACCTGACCGATGTTGGAAGCCTTGGAGGCCTGACCGCCGGTGTTGGAGTAAACTTCGGTATCGAATACGAAGATGTTGACATCCTCGTGGGAAGCCAGAACATGGTCAACGCCGCCGAAGCCAATGTCATATGCCCAGCCGTCGCCGCCGAAGATCCATACGGACTTCTTGGACAGGTATTCCTTCTTGGAGAGGATTTCCTTGACGGTGTCGCAGCAGACATTTGCTTCGAGGTTTGCGATCAGAGCAGCGGTAGCAGCCTTGTTGGCTTCGCCGTCGTTCATGGTATCAAGATACTTCTTGCAGAGCTCGCGGCGCTCGTCGGAGTCGGTGCGCTCCATAACCTCTGCGACCTTCTCTGCCAAGCTCTCGCGGATGACCTTCTGTGCAATGTGCATGCCGAGGCCGTGCTCTGCGTTGTCCTCGAACAGGGAGTTTGCCCATGCAGGACCCTGACCCTTTTCGTTGGTGCAGTACGGAGAGGTAGCGCCGGGGCCGCCCCAGATGGAGGAACAACCGGTTGCGTTGGAGATATACATACGATCGCCGAACAGCTGGGTCACGAGACGAGCATAAGCGGTCTCAGCACAGCCTGCGCAGGAGCCGGAGAACTCAAGCAGCGGCTTCTTGAACTGGCTGCCCTTGACGGTGAGATCTTCGATCTCGGGCTTCGGAGCGACCTTGGAAACCATGTGGTTGAAAACGTCCTGCTGTGCGAGCTGGCTTTCCTGCGGAACCATGGTGATCGCCTTGGTCGGGCAGACACCGACGCAGACACCGCAGCCCATGCAATCGAGCGGAGAAACGGCCATGGTGTACTGATAGACACCCTTGCCCTTGCCGGCCTTGATGGGACGGATCTTTGCAGCCTCGGGAGCGGCAGCGACTTCCTCTTCGCTCAGAGCGAAGGGACGG
Organism: uncultured Oscillospiraceae bacterium; assembly: GCA_964452205.1. Lineage (GTDB taxonomy): Bacteria > Bacillota > Clostridia > Oscillospirales > Oscillospiraceae > JAZOXB01. The sequence continues at coordinate 7 of CAYVLD010000137.1, read as the reverse complement.
ATGGTAG
>CAYVLD010000136.1:0-4452 GCA_964452205.1 uncultured Oscillospiraceae bacterium | reverse complement strand
TTTTCGCCGCAGATTAATTCGAAATCGCAATTTTTTACTGCGTGAGGGTCATAACTCTCCCCTACAGGATGCTTCTATAACCTGCTCGATAAATCGGAATTTGTCAAATATTTTCTATATTGAATAAATCAATCATATACAATTGACAGGGCATACTGCTCAAAAAGCTGGCTTTTGAGCGTTACATTGGGAAAAGAGAGCTTGCCGTCATGAATTACTGCAATTTCTCTTGGTGCGATCCGCAGGCCGATGCCCAAATATTTCAGATAGGCTTCCTTTGCAGTCCAGACCTGCAGGAGCTTTGCGCTGTCTTCGCCGCACCAAGCCGCTTCTTCCTTCGTGCAGATTCGAGCGGATAAGGAGGGCTTCACCTCTCGGAGGGCTTCAATGTCTGCACCGATGAGCTGCTTATGAATTGCGCAGAGCACATAATCACCCGAGTGAGAAAGATTGAAGTGTATATCAAAATTCCGCAAAAATGGCTTGCCGTTTTCGTCGCGATCGAATTGCAGGCACTCGGGAGCGATTCGACATTCTTCGGCAAGCATTTTACGCGCCAAGGCATCGGCACAAAGGCATTGCCTCTGTGCTTGCGCAGTTTTTAAGGCCAAAATGCGTGCTCTGCGCTGTGCATTTGCTTGCTGAAAGGCAGCTCGCAGCAGCTCGTCATCGGTTTGCGAAACGCGCCAAATGCAATATTTCATTCTTTTTTCGGCAGAGTGTCGAAGCCGAAAATCACCATAATCAGACCCAGAACAAAGGTCAAAATTGCGAACATGCAGTATGCAACGTCGATGCCGCCGATGAACAGACTGTCAACCAGCATAACAAGAGCAGCGATCATAAAAAGAACACCAAATGAGATCTTTACGACTTTCCAAAATAGCTTCCAATCCATAGCTTCAGCCTCCTAATAGGATTATTATATAAATTTCGACCTTGCTTGTCAAGTGAAAGACACCGCAATTATCAGCGTTCAAAATATAACGCGACAGCTCGGAGGATACGCTGTGGACATTGGCGAAATCGTTGTTTCCGCTTGCGCGTTTGCCTCCGTCAGATAGTAGATGCTGACCTCGGTGTAAACTATGAATCAATCAACAAGAAACGACAAAATTTGCTAAAAACTGCCGCCTGCAGGAACAGGCGGCAAAAGATGCAGTTTAATATTGCGAAGCAAGGGTTTTCTCCAACAGCTCCACGGCGCCTTCGTTCGGCAGACACGAAAGCTCGAACATCGGAACCTTTCGGGTGATCGGGATCGCGCTATCAACGATCAGAGGCAGATCCTGCTGATAATTTTCCGAAAGATAAGAGCCGTTAATGAAAACCGTGATCGCCTCTGACGGTGTCAGACGGCGGATCGTATTTCGTTTCGCCTGCTTCAGAGAAACGATTGCGCGGAGCTTGGCTGTGCGGTTCAGACAATCGTCTGACGAGCCGCTCAGGGGAAAGCCGTAGGCCATTGCAATGCCGTCGCACAAGCCTACTACAGAACGGTCTCCGTTGACGATCAGTGCATTACGGTGCTGTTTCCAAAGCGCTGCCTGCGTGCTTTTCCCCGTGCCGGAGGGAGCTGTAAAAATAATCGCACCGTCAGGTGTCAGAATATAGGACGAATGGATCAAAAGCCGCTCCTTTTTCAGCAAGACGTGAGGCAGAGCGAGCTGCTCATAAAGCTGCGAAATTTCGCTGCCCCAGGGGAGATTCTCCTGCGCCAGATGGATCGTCATGGTGTCGGGAAATTCCTCCGTGATCGAATAAAACCGCTCCCTGACATGATCGTAAAACCGCAGCACATTTTCACCGTCTTGCGTTTGCGGAAGCTGCGAATCCATTTTGCAGTTGTAAACGAAATCCGCCGTCAGGTGGCTGCGATCCGCGAAGATCTGCCATGAATCGGCTTCAGACAGCGGGAAATCAGACTGCACGAGCAACCGCACCTGTGCTATGTTATACTGCAATTTATTTGTCAAAGTCATCGCCCCTTTAAATGCCTAAAATAACTATAACAAAAATAAGGCAACTTTGCAAGCTGCTATTTTTGCACACAATTTCTCCTTTTTTAATAAACTGTAGCGAGCGAAGGAGGGAACGTTATGGAAATGATGCTTTCCGCGCTGCCGCAGGGACAAAACGCAACGATCAAATCGCTGCATCTTTGCGCGGCGGCGCGCAGACGTCTATATGACTTTGGAATGATCGAAGGGACAAAGATCCGCTGCCTAAGACAAGGCGTGTGCGGCGGCCCAAGCCTTTACTGCGTCAGGGGCACAATGCTTGCTTTGCGCAAAGCCGACGGCGCAAGGATCTGTGTGGAATTATGCGAGTGATCGCATTTGCGGGCAATCCGAATGTTGGAAAGAGCACCCTTTTTAATGCGCTTACCGGCATGAATCAGCATACGGGAAACTGGTCGGGGAAAACGGTTGCTTTGGCACAGGGAAAGTGTGAGTACAAGGGGGAGATATACCAGCTTGTTGATTTGCCGGGGACATATTCACTTTCGGCACATTCACCGGAGGAGAAGGTAACGCAGGAGGTTCTGCTCGCACAGGAAGCATCTGCGACGGTAGTCGTGTGCGATGCAACCTGCTTGGAACGGAGCTTGATTCTGGCTTTGCAGGTCATGCAGGTGTGCAAAAAGATCGTATTATGCGTCAATTTGATCGACGAGGCCGAACGTATGGGGCTGGAAATCAATGCGAAAGAGCTACAGGCGCAGCTCGGTGTGCCCGTTGTTCTGACGAGCGCAGAGCGAAAAGAGGGGATAGCTTCTTTGATGGAGGCGGTAAGAGCCGTTTGCGATGGCTTTGCACCGCTAAAGCCGAGGCAGGTGACTGCGGCTTCAGACGAGGAGTTTGCGCGCAGAGTTGTCAACTGCGCGCAGGAAATTTCAAAGTGCAGCATTGTACGGACAAAGACGGAGCACAGTTCGCTGACGCATCGTTTGGATCGCCTGCTTTTGCATCGATGGGGCGGATATTTGATGCTGCTGCTCCTGCTGCTTTTGATCTTCTACCTGACCATCAAGGGGGCGAACTATCCCTCACAGGGGCTGCAATGGTGCTTTGACCGAGTCGGACTGCTGCTTCGAAAAATCAAAATGCCCGCGTTCCTGCAGGGAATGTTGCTCGATGGCGTCTATGCTACGGTGGGGCGCGTGGTTTCGGTAATGCTGCCGCCGATGGCGATCTTTTTTCCGCTGTTTACGCTTCTGGAGGATTTTGGGTACCTGCCGCGTGTGGCATTTTTGATGGACGAACGCTTTCGTAAAGCAGGTGCCTGCGGCAAGCAATCGCTGACAATGTGCATGGGGTTTGGGTGCAATGCGGTCGGCGTAAGCGGCTGCCGTATTATTGAATCGCCTGAGGAAAGGAAAATTGCGCTGCTGACCAATGCTTTCGTGCCGTGTAACGGTCGTTTTCCTGCACTTATCTTGCTGATTGGAATGTGTTTTACATTTCAATCGTCGTTGCTGAGTGCGGCAATGCTGACGCTATGTATTCTGCTCAGTACTGCGATGACGCTGCTGGCCTCATTTTTGCTTCATAAGACCTGTTTTCGGGAAAGTGCTTCCTCGTTTGTGCTGGAGCTGCCGCCGTACCGCAGACCGCGCGTTGTGCAGGTAATCGTGCGTTCGCTTTTGGATCGAACGCTGAAAATCTTGCTTCGTGCCGTTACGGTGGCAGCGCCTGCCGGTCTTGTGATCTGGCTGCTTGCTAATGTGAAAATGGAGGGCGTGCCGCTTTTGCAGTGTATTGCGGCTGTTTTAGACTCGCCTGCAAGCGTTTTCGGGCTGAGCGGTGCAATTTTACTTGCGTTTATGTTGGCAAGTCCGGCAAATGAACTGGTGCTGCCTGTTTTGATGATGATTCTGACCGCTTCGGGAACTTTTTCGGAAACCGCCATGCAGGAAACGTTGATGGCAAACGGTTTTACGTGGCAGATGTCGTTGTGTACGATCGTCTTTTTTCTGTTTCATTGGCCGTGCACAACCACGCTCTGGACGATTTACAAAGAAACGCACAGCAAGAAGCTGACGGTTCTTGCTGTGCTGCTGCCAACGGCGTTCGGCTTGCTGCTTTGTTTTGTGCTGAATTTGGTTTGTAAAATATGCCAAATCGGCTGAAAATTCTTTGTTAAATTTCGATTTATCGGTGTGTTGCACACGCTACCGTCATAACGACCACAACGCTGTAACGACAACGCGCGAGCGTGCCGGGAGGGGTCACGGGGAGGGCGGCTTTGCGGCGAGATGAGCAGGAACGAAACGATTGCAAGAACGATAGCCGCAACGCTCCAGCGCCTCCCCGTGTCTGTTCTTTGGTACCTTTCTTGCAGAAGCAAGAAAGGTACGCTCCACGCAGTAGTGCAAACCGATTTGAGGTACGCAGTTAAATAATGTGTACTGAACAACGCACAAGCCCTTGCAAGCCAAGGCTTCCAAGG
>CAYVLD010000135.1:0-4565 GCA_964452205.1 uncultured Oscillospiraceae bacterium | reverse complement strand
CTGAGGATGATGGATTATCATAAATCTAACCTCCTGATTGTCGATTCTTTCGTGAGCGTTCGAAAAAATTCCGAACTACACCTTTCCGCATACAGTATATCATAAACTTCGCATGATTGAAAGAGAAAAATCGTTATTCTTTAAATAATATAACAATTTCCACAAATCACCTTGCGTAATATTGACAAAAACATCAATTTAAGGGTATACTTAGCCTTGAAAGGATGTTGATAAACCGTGGAAATTTCGAAGCAGCCCAAGCTGGGCTGTCTTGTCATGGCGGCAGGTAACGCGGCACGTTTCGGGGAGAATAAGCTTGCAGCCGAATTTGACGGCCAATCGCTGATTCACAGGGCGCTTTCCGCCGTGCCGAAGGAGTGCTTTGATAAGGTCGTTGTGGTCACGCAGTATACGGAAATTGAGGAAATGGCAAGAGAATTTGGTTTTTCTTCCATCAAAAATGAGCATCCCGATTGGGGCATCAGCCATACGATCAAGCTCGGCACGCAGGCGCTGAGCGATTGCGATGCTGTTTTGTATATGGTTTCCGACCAGCCGCTTTTGCAAGCGGATTCGGTCAGATGCGTGGTCGAAGCGTGGAAGTGTGAGCCGACGTGCATCATCGGTGCTGCGCACAACGGCAAACGGGGAAATCCCTGCATTTTCCCTAAAGATTTTTTTGAAGAGCTGATGGAGCTTCGGGAGGATCACGGAGGGAATACCGTCATCCGCCGCTATCCCGAGCGGCTGAAGCTGGTCGAGATCGGGCAAAAAGAGCTGACCGACATCGATACGCCCAAGGCTCTCGCAGATTTGACAAAACAATGCTGAAAAAACGCCTCCTTTCGGAGGCGTTTTGAGCTTGTCGAAGAAGTCCTCTCATGTCATTCTGAGGAGCCGCCTGCGGCGACGAAGAATCTTTTGAAAGCATTGAAATTGCTGCATTTCGATAGCCTCGCTAAGATTCTTCGCTCAGAATGACAAAACTATAGTTTTACGGGTTTTGAATTTATTCTTTTACCTGACTCAGGGGCGTGCCTTGCAGCCATTTCAAAAGCGCCTTCGGGCTGCTTGGTGTGTCGACGGTGACAAATTCCGTTTTTCCGGGAATCATTTTCGTCGCATCGTCGCTCTCTGCCCATGTGACGCGCTGCAAAATGGATGCTTCACATTCGACAGGCGTGCCGTCCGGAAGCTGCTCATGCTGCAGGAGGATCGTTGCATTAAAGTTGTCCGAAGTCCAACGACCGAAGTTCGTTGTCGGGGATTTCCACAACCATTTGGTGCGCTCACCGCTGACGCTGAGCTTTTTCAAATATCCGTTGGCGACGTCCTGTGTGCAGCGCATCAGCCAGATGACATGGTAGCCTGCCTTCTGAAACAGCTTGCAAACATCGAAGAAAGCGGACTCCATCAAAAGACCGTCTTGCAGCATCATGACATACTGATTGATCTGCACGAAAGCGATCTCCGTCCGTTCCTCGACCGTGATCGGCACATTGCGGTACTCGGGAGGCACAAGGCTCTGCCATTGCTTGAGCCATGTTTCGCTGTCGCTCTGGTGCAGAGCTTCGTTTTTGCGGAAAAAGAAAAACAAGGTTGTCTCTCCTCTCTATTTCGGACGTACCTCAATCTCATATTCAATAAAGCCGGCGGCCTCATCTTCAATGTTGATGGCGTAAGCGACGGTCAAACGGCCGCCGTTCTCGCTCAGATCGGAATGAATGCGTTCGGTGCGAACGGTGACCATCAATGCGCCGAAGCCCATGTCATAAAGCGAGCGATCCTCCTGCCCGACTGCAAAAGTCATCTTGGACTCGACGGCACCTGTGCGCTTGAGCAGCACGCGATCCTTCTCGACGCAAAAAGCGGTCATCGTGCCGGAAAGACCGGTCAGCTCACTTTCGGGGTAGGCAATTTCAATGATGCCGTCGTGCGCATACATGACACCCTGTGTGACGAGCTTCGTCTCCTCCGGCTCCTGATCCATAAACCGCTGTGTGCTTGCGATGGTAAGCAATACCTGCTTTTCCATTATTATGCCTCCAGCGCGAGCGTGATCAGATGATCGAGTAGCTTGCGATAGGGAATGCCGCTGGCGGCGAAGAGCTTCGGATACATCGAGATCGAGGTAAAGCCGGGGATGGTGTTGATTTCGTTAAAAACGATCTCGTTGTTTTCATAAGTCACGAAGAAGTCTACGCGAGACAAGCCCCGGCAGCCCAGCGCCTGATATACCCGTATGGCAACATCACGCACACGCTCGGCAGTCTGCTCGTCGATGCGCGCGGGGATATAAAGCTGTGCACAGTCGGAAATGTACTTTGCATCGTAGTCGTAAAATTCCGTGCCTGCATCGATCTCGCCGCAGACAGAGGCGGCAGGTGCATCGTTGCCCAGAACGGCGACCTCGACCTCGTGGCCGTTAATAAATTCCTCAACGAGAATTTTCCTGTCGAATTTTGCCGCATTGTGAAGTGCTTTTTGCAGCGCTTCGCGATCCTTTGCTTTGGCGACACCGACAGACGAGCCTGTGCCTGCAGGCTTGACGAACACGGGGTAGTCAAAGCGCGCCTCGAGCGCAGACAGTACAGTGTCCGTGTTGCGCAGCTCTTCGGCATTAACGAGCTTCCACGCGGCCTGACGGATGCCTGCGTTGTCGGCAACGAGCTTGGTCAGCGTTTTGTCCATGCAGGCGGCGGAGGAGGCGACATGAGGACCGACGTAGGGGATCCCTGCCAACTGCAAAAGTCCCTGAACCGAGCCGTCCTCGCCGTTTTCGCCATGCAGCACGGGGAAAACCACGTCAATGCGCTCACGCACAACACAGTCACCTTCAAAATTCAAAAGACCGTGACCGCGCACAGGGGAGATGGCTGCAGGGCGGTTTCTCTCGTCATTGCGCCATTGACCGCTGGGCAGGGTGCTGTAGTCCTTGCCGCCGTATAAGATCCACTCGCCGCTTTTGGTAATGCCGACGGGGAAGATGTTGTATTTTTCGGAATCTAAATTGTTCAGCACCGACTCAGCCGAGCGGAGCGAGACCTCGTGCTCGGGCGAAATGCCGCCGAAGAGCACGCAAACACTTAATTTACTCACTTGTAAAAAGCCTCCGTTTGTATCAGTTTCTATATCATATGTGATTTGAAGGATAAAAACAAGTCTTTTTTAGAAAAAATCGCAGCCGAAGCTGCGATTATTCTTTATCCGACGGATTCAATCACGCCCATGAAGACAAAGCACTGATTGACGTTGTCATAAATGCCCATCACAAACGGACGGTCAAGCGTAACGGTTCTGGTGTTAAAAATTGCGCTTTTGTAAACCATTTCAACGATCGTCGTTGCACCGGCCTGCGTGCCGAGCTCGTCAACCGTCAAGTAGGTTTGGTGCAGAACGCGGCCGATCATCACATCCGCGTTGCTCATGCGCGAGAAATCAGCATCATTGCCGAAAGCCTCGGACATGCCCATCGCGCTGAGTGCATCGGACAGCTCGGTTTGATATTCCAGCGTGTATTTCGGCATTGCGGCGATGACCTTGAGGCTTTGCGCGTTTTTGATGGTGGAAAGCAATCCTTCGCCGCTCAAGGAGGCAAGGTAATCCTGCATGGAAACGCCTTCGTTCGGAAGCATTGCGACGAAGCTGTACTGTCCGCCAAGGTAATCCTTCATGAAGCCGGTGGCAAGCGCATCTTCAAGATAGAAGTTTTCGCTCGAATGCATCATAGAAACGGTTTCGTCGCCGTTTGCTCCATGAAAAACGCCTTCTTTGATGTTCTCCGTATGATATTCATTCTGCCAGGAGGCATCGAAGGTCAATGCGTTGATCAAATACATCAACGCCATAGGATCGATCCGATCGAGCGCATTTTCGATCTTGCCGTCCGTTTTTTCGCTGATCCAACCGTTCATATCCGCAAGGGTCTGCGCATCAAAATCCGCACCGAAGAGATTTGCACCGTAGTAATCGGCATTGATCTGCAGAAAATCTGCGTTGGGTGCAAAGTCAGCGTCTTGACGGAACCAGATCGAATTGGCACTTACCAGCTCATCGCCTGCATTTTGTGCAAGAGCGTGCAGATACACGTTCAATTCCGCAGCCGTCATTCCCAAAACGGATTCCATCTGCGCAAGGGTTTGCGCATCTGCGCCGTTGGCGGTCATGGCGAGCGCAGCATAGACGCTGTAGGGGGAGAGAATGCAGTTTTCGCCGTCATATGTGTTTTGCAGCAGGGAAACGGCAAAATTTGCAGCGGCGTGTGCGTAGCTGTCCGTGATCGGCTGAGCCTGAAGAGATGACGGCTTGACATCTGCCATCAGATCAAGCGTGCCGAATGTGACGGAGGACTGCGTTACGGAGGGCTGTTCCTCTTCGGCAGCGCAGGCGAAAAGCTGCACCGACAGGGCAAGGAACAAAAGGGAACAGATGAAAGATTTCAGTTTCATAAAAGCATCTCCTTGTTTGAGGTTTCTGTTTCCTTTGACGAAGAAAGCGGAAGAAAGTTCCAAAAAAGGGGCTGTAAAAAACTCCGATTGATGTCATCCTGAGCGAATACCCGCAAG
>CAYVLD010000134.1:0-4593 GCA_964452205.1 uncultured Oscillospiraceae bacterium | reverse complement strand
CCGCTTGTCCGGCATGAAGTAGTCGGTGCGGTACTTGGTGATGAACCGACCCAACGACGGCGATCTGCGCGGAAAGCTCTATGTGACCAGCGGCTTGGGCGGCATGAGCGGCGCACAGGGCAAGGCGGCGGAGATCGCCGGTGCGGTCGCGCTGATCGCGGAGGTCGATTCTTCACGCATCCAAACGCGCTTTACGCAGGGGTGGGTCAGCGCGGTCACGGAGAGCTTGGACGAAGCGCTTTCCCTGGCGCAGGAAAAGCTGGAGAAAAAAGAGCCCTGCGCAATTGCCTACCACGGCAATGTTGTCGATCTTTTGGAATATTTGTATGAAAAAAATATCCGCATCGACCTTTTGAGCGACCAGACCTCGTGCCATGTGCCGTATGACGGCGGCTACTGCCCACAGGGCTTGACCTTTGCCCGGCGAACCGAAATGCTTGCAAACGACCGCGAGGGCTTTAGAGCGCTGGTCGATCGTTCCTTGCGCCGTCACTATGAGATGATCTGCGCCTTCCACGAGCGCGGAACGTATTTCTTTGACTACGGCAACAGCTTTTTGAAGGCGGTTTACGATGCAGGTGTCGTTTCCGTCTGCAAAAACGGCGAGAACGATTTGGACGGCTTTGTGTTCCCGTCGTATGTCGAGGATATTTTAGGACCGCAGCTTTTTGACTACGGCTATGGACCCTTCCGCTGGTGCTGTCTGTCGGGCAAGCCCGAGGATCTGGATAAGACCGATGCTGCCGCCATGGCATGTATCGACCCGAACCGCCGCTACCAGGACAGAGATAATTATGTCTGGGTGCGTGATGCGAAGAAGAACCGCCTCGTTGTCGGCACGCAGTGCAGAATTTTGTATCAGGACGCATGGGGCAGACGAAATATCGCCTTAAAATTCAATGAAATGGTTCGAAACGGCGAGGTCGGCCCCATCATGCTGGGACGTGACCACCACGACACGGGCGGCACGGATTCGCCGTTCCGCGAAACGTCGAATATCAAGGACGGCTCGAACATCATGGCAGATATGGCGGTGCAGTGCTACGCAGGCAACTGCGCACGCGGCATGAGTCTTGTCGCCCTGCATAACGGCGGCGGTGTCGGCATCGGCAAGTCGGTCAACGGCGGCTTCGGCATGGTGCTTGACGGCTCGGAGCGCGTGGATACCATACTAAATATGGCAATGCCGTGGGATACCATGGTCGGCGTATCGCGCCGCGCATGGGCGAGGAATGAAAACGCCCTGCAGACCGTTGAGCAGTATAACGAGGAATTTAAAGCCACCGATCATATCACCGTCCCCGTCGTCGCGGACATGGAGCTGATTCGGGAGGTTTTGAAATGATGCTGATTGAAAATATCGGCACGCTGGCTACGCCCATCGGCTCGTGCGCAAGCGCACGCTCGACGGTGCAGAGTCTCAAAAACGCCTATCTTCTGTGCGAAAACGGTGTCATAACCGCCATCGGAACAGGCACGCCGCCGCAGGTCGATTGTGAGCGCATCAATGCCAAGGACGGTTTAGTTACACCCGGCTTGGTCGATGCGCATACGCACCTGGTATTCGGCGGCTGGCGTGAGCATGAGCTGACGCTCAAGCGGCAGGGCGTGCCGTATCTGGAAATTTTAAAGCAGGGCGGCGGCATCTTGTCCACGGTCAAGAAGACCCGCGAGGCGAGCCAAGCAGAGCTGACGCAAAAGGCGCTTTTGTGCCTGCAGGAGATGCTCGCCCTCGGTGTAACGACCTGCGAGGCAAAGAGCGGCTACGGGCTGGACGAGGAGACGGAGCTCAAGCAGCTTCGTGTCGTTAAAGAATTATGTAAACTTCAACCCGTCGAATTGGTTTCCACCTACTTGGGCGCACATGCGCTTCCGGCGGAGTATAAAAATGACCGCGAGGGCTATTTTCGCTTGATGGAAGGGCTTTTGCCGCGCATCAAGGAAGAAAATTTGGCGGAATTTTGTGATGTTTTCTGCGAAACGGGCGTATTTTCGGCAGACGAAGCCGAGCGCATTCTGCTTGCGGCGCAAAAATGCGGCCTAAAATCCAAAATGCACGCCGACGAGATCGACCCCATCGGCGGCACGGAACGTGCAGCCAAGCTCGGAGCGGTCTCCGCCGAGCACCTCATCGCCGCGACGGATGAGGGCATCGAGGCTCTGCGCCGCAGCGGAACCGTGGCGGTCTTGCTGCCTGCGACCTCGTTCTATCTGGACAAGCCATACGCAAGGGCGAGGGACATGCTAAACGCAGGCGTTCCCGTGGCGGTCGCTTCGGATTTTAACCCGGGCTCGTGTCCGAGCTTTGATCTGCAGCTCGTGATGAATTTGGCGTGCTGGAAATACCGCCTGACACCCGAAGAAACACTCAACGCCGTGACCAAAAATGCCGCTGCCGCGATTGTGCGTGCCGACCGCATCGGCACGCTGGAGGTCGGCAAGCAGGCAGACGTCGTGATTTGGGATGCTCCCAATTTGGACTATATTTTCTACCGTTTCGGTCAAAATCCGGTCAAAACGGTTATAAAAAATGGAAAAATCGTACATCTGAAAGGATAATCATCATGGATCGTATTTTAGAATGTGTACCGAATTTCAGCGAAGGCCGTGACCTGCAGAAGGTCGAAAGGCTCTGCGACTGCTTCCGCGGAAAGACGGGCGTGAAGCTGCTCGATTACACCAGCGACGCAGATCACAACCGCTCCGTTCTGACCGTCATCGGTGAGCCGGAGGCGCTGCGCGATGCCGTCATCGAGGTCATCGGCAAGGCAGTCGAGCTTATCGACATGACCAAGCACGAAGGGCAGCACCCCAGAATGGGCTGCGTGGACGTTGTTCCGTTCATCCCCATTCGCAACACCGACGTTGCCGATGCCGACCGCATTGCCAAGGAGGTCGCGCAGGCGGCTTACGAGCGCTTCGGTCAGCCGTTTTTCCTCTATGAGCAGTCGGCAAGCGCACCGCACCGTGAGAATTTGGCGGCGGTACGCAAGGGTCAGTTTGAGGGCATGGCGGAGAAAATGTGTGACCCCATGTGGAAGCCCGATTACGGCACAACCATCCATCCCACCGGCGGCGTGACCGCCATCGGCGCAAGAATGCCCCTCATCGCTTACAACATCAATCTCGACACGCCGAATATCGAGATCGCCAACGCCATCGCACGTCAGATCCGTCATATCAACGGCGGCTTCCGCTATTGCAAGGCAATGGGTGTGCGTTTGGAGGAGCGGAACATTGTACAGGTTTCGATGAATCTGACCGATTTTTCCAAAACCGCTGTGTACCGCGTGTTTGAGACGGTCAAGATGGAGGCACGACGTTACGGCGTCAACGTTTTGGGAAGCGAGATCTGCGGCTTGATCCCACAGCAGGCGCTTTTGGATGCAGCCGCGTACTATCTGCAGCTCGAGGACTTTGATGCAAAGCAGGTATTGGAGAATCATCTGTGATGGAGCTTGTGAAATTATCCGTTGCGGAATTTTCCGCCGTTACCGCCTCCGATGCGCCTGCTCCCGGCGGCGGCAGCGTGTCCGCGCTGGTCGGCAATTTGGCGGCAGCCCTTGCGCAGATGGTTGCGCGGCTGACGATCGGCCGCGAAAAATATGCTGCCTCGCAGGAGAAGATGGAAGAGCTGCTTTCCGACGTTCCTGCCATCCACGCGGCGCTTTTAGAGGCGGTGGATGCAGACAGTCGTGCATTTGACCGCTATATGGCCGCTCTTGCGATGCCGAAAACCACGGATGAGGAGAAAAAACTGCGCTCGCAGGCGATGCAGGAGGGCTTGAAGGAGGCGGCTGTCGTGCCGCTCGGCGTTGCCGAGAAGGCGGTCAAGCTTTTTGCCTATTTGGAAAATGCGCTGCGCCTCGGAAATCCCAACGCCGTCACCGACGCCATGGTCGCAACGATGCTTGCGCGCACCTGCGCTTTGGGCGCGATTTTTAACGTGCGCGTGAATCTGTCATCGATCAAGGATGAGAGTTTCGTGAAAGAGCTGAGCGAAAAATGTGACTGCTTGCAAAATAGCGCCATGCAGGAAGAAACGAGACTTTTGCGCCTGTGCGCATCGGTCTCGCAGCTATAAGCAATAACCGCACAAAGCCGCGTAATTGCGGCTTTGTGCGGTTATTCTTCTTCGGATAAGTAAAGCTCTTCGGCGCGCTGATGGGCTTGCATGATGATTTCCCTTGCCTGCCCGAAGTTCATGTTTTCGATGCTTTCAAGCACCTGTGTCAGTTCGTTAAAAAGTTCATAATACATTTTTTGATAATCAGCCATTTTTTCCTCCTGAAATAAAAAGTGCGCAGCCGAAGCCACGCACCGAAAAACGCATGACTCCAATTGCTGCGACACAAGTTTGAGCGATTCCAAGAGGAAGCCAAAACAGAGCATGCATTTTTACCGAAGTAAAACTGCTGCCCCTTGAATTCGCTATCAACTTATGTCGCAAGGATAGTTTACCACAAAAAAATACAAGATGCAACTGAAAAATGGGGAAAACGAAAAAAGTGCGCAGCCGAAGCTACGCACCGAAAAACGCATGACTCTAATTGCTGCGACACAACTTTCAATACACAAGAGTATACGAAAACA
>CAYVLD010000133.1:0-4636 GCA_964452205.1 uncultured Oscillospiraceae bacterium | reverse complement strand
GTCAGAGCCATAAATAATGGTACTTGGCAGACGGTGACTGACGGCACCGACGCGACAGATGGTTATCAGGATCAGGTGGATATCGCCAACAACAGCGCCTACGAAAGACCCACCGATCTTTCCACCACGGCGACCGAGGCAGAGGTTCTGGCAAGTCTCGGCGTGACCAACACCCTCGATGCTACTCATGCACAGCGAAACGAATACTACGGCTTGACCAACGGTCTGAGCAATTATCAAAACAATGTGCCCTCGTCTATTGCACACCGCGGTTCCTTCCGCACTTCTTCCGAAAACTCCTACGTTGCGATCATGGATGCGCTGAAGCTCGGTATCGACAACGTGGAGATCGACCTGATGCTCACCAGCGACGGCGTTGTTGTCCTCAGCCATGACACAACGGTCGACCGCATGATGAACAAGAGCGGTGTCTCAGTTTCCTCTATTACATGGGATACCCTTAAGGATTATCCTCTGGAGATTGCCAACGGTTCCGGTGATGCGGTTTATTATACCCTCACGGCAGAGGAAGCGGCGCTGCTCAATACCATGTCAAACTATACCACCCACTATGGCGAGGCGGCAACTACCGGCGGCAATCATTACACCGCTCGCTTTGACGATCTTCTGGAGCTGCTTTCGGAAAATGCACCCAACGCAATGCTTACACTTGATAAGGTTACCTCTCAGGAAATCTTTGTTGCGGTCTTTAAGCTCCTGTACGAGAAGGGTATGCTTGATCAGGTGATGTTCTCGATGAACACGAGCGCCCTGTCAAACATCAATACTTGGGCAACTGCTGCAGCAACTGCCTGCGGCATCACGCAAGCAGAAGTTAAGAACTCTATCTTAGTACGCTACTCTGTCGGCCTCGGAACAGGCACCATTGCCAATATGCAGACGCAATTGAGCAACGGCAGCTATGTCAAGGTGGTAGAATACACCTACGACGAATCACAGGCTGTACAGGCAGAGGAGTACCTTACGACAACACTCATCCCGTTCCTGAAGGAAAATAACATTGGCTTCTATCCTTCCGCCATTGGTCCGGGCTGGGCAGGCGGCAGAGATGATGTGGAAACCACATGGCTGCACTATCTGAACATGGGTGCAGATGCCATCATGACCGACCGTGCTGAAGAGATGGCAGGCTTCATGTATTATTACAATGGCGCAGCTCGCAAAACTTCTGAGCTGATTGAAGCAGAGCACTTCCAGAACTATAACGTAGAAACTGCTCAGTTCTATATGAAGGAAGCTGCTGACTTGAATAACAACAAGCTCGTCAATGAGCTGCACGCAAATGATTGGCTGCAGTATAACAACATCACTTTCACCGGCTCTGAGACAAAGCTTTATGTTACTGCAAAGGGTCATGCAGGCGGCAGACTGAAATTCTATGTTGACTCCATGACAGAAGCGAACTGCTTCGCATATGTCAACGTTGCTACTTCCGATGTCACCTATAGTCAGGAAGTCACCATGCTGCAAAAGGTTGCCAAGGGTACGCACACCGTCTATGTCAAGGCCGAGGGTGTGAACGCACAGGCACTTTTGTCCTTCGATTCCTTCTCCTGCACAAATTTCACCAACAGCAACTATCTCTACTTCGGCTTCAGCAATTCTGATGCGGATCAGGCGCGTTACACGAACAACAGCGCTTATGGCGGCTACAACTTTGATGCGGCGTCCAACAGCTACTGGGGCACCAACTCTACGACCGGTGTCAGTGCCACCTCTCAGAACCAGTTCAGCATCGACAATACAAACGGCGTTGCTGTTATCAATGTCGGCTCGGCTTCCAACGGTACGGAAACGAATCTCGATGACGGCACGACAAGACCGATCTACGGTCCGGAGTTTATGACCTCCACGACCTACGGTGTGTTCCCCTGGAAGGAACGCTCCGCATATGCTCCTCTGAAGTACACCCCGTCGAAGAGCGATTTCCTTACGGTACGCTTTATGATCAGCGGCTGTACGGACACCGGATACAACCAGGTTATCTCCGAATTCTGGTACACCGATGCCAACGGCAATGCCAAGATCAGCTATTATCAGAGCAGTGATCAGCAGATCAAGGCAGACTATACCTTCGTGCAGAATGAATACATCACTGTTACGCTCGCCCTTCCTCAGGTTTACGAGAAGGCTGCGCAGATCAATTCGATCGGACTGCGTTTCACGGGTCTGAAGCCTTCTGCTTCTAACGGCAAGATCACCATTGACTATATCTATGTCGGACCTATGCCAGAGCAGCAAACCGATCATTTGCTCATCGACTTCGATGGCGATGCCGAGGATTATAGCGATCCTGTCTACGGCGGCAGGAACTACGACCTGGAAACCTCCTGGACCTACAACAGCGCTCGCAGCTCTGCACCTACTATCTCCGACGGTGCAATGAAGTTCAATGTCCTTTCTACCTGCGGTGTAACCTATCACCGCATGATGAGCCTTATTAATATGCGCTATGTTCCCGGCAAGGACGAGTACATCTATGTTCGCCTCAAGGCAGAAAACGCAACTGCCGTCAGCGGAAAAACACCGACCCTGAACTTCTACTGGAGTCCGGACGCTTATTCACGCACATCGAAGGGCTACGGCGGAAAGAACAACACCAGTGCTACCATTGATCTTTCAACCACGGATTGGCAAATCGTAAAAATCCGCTTGGACACCGCAAGCAATTCCGCCTACTACCGTGATGCGGAGGTTATCGGTTCGCTGTGTCTCATGTTCAATAACGTTGCTGTTTCCACCGATACCTCAGCCCTCACAACCTTCTACATCGATTACATCTACATCGGTCCGGAGAAGGATGCCCCCGGCGGTGAAACCGACAGCACCCTCTTCTTCGACTACACCAACACGGTAGTCGACCGTGAGCGATATGAGCAAGCGCAATATGGCGGTGTGAATTATGATACAGACAGCTCCTATTGGTTCAAGAGTTCACTCAGCAATAACAGCGCATCAACGGATGTTGTCATGGATCATGATGAAGGCACGATCAGCCTGACCCTGAAATCCGGAAAGAATGCGATTTGGACAGAAACCTCTCGCCCAGGTGCTACCGGGGTTTTGAAAGCCCTACACTGCAGCACAGCGAATGCAGAAGTCGTTCAGGTGCGATTCAAGATGGAGAATTTTGAGCCCAGCTCTTCGACTGCTACGCCATATGTCATTTTGTATCCATGGCTAGACAATGTACATCCCAACACGCATAACGGCTGGGTGAGACAGGCGCTCACCAGTGCCCAAATGTCCTCCGGTGAGTGGCAGACCGTCACAATGCCTATCGGAACGAAGTATGCCGGCTACGACTATGTAACCAACGCTCGCATTCAATTCAGTAGCCTTGCCGAATCTGTTGCAGGAACGGGCAAGGTAACCATCGACTACATTTATATCGGACCGGAGGAAGGTCTGCCCACCAACAGCCTGAAAACCTATGGCTATGACACATCCTATGCGGACGACAGTAAGCTCTCAAACGGCAGCAGTATGTACGTCGAAGGTCTCGGCATACCTAAGCTGAACAGCGATTACTCCGTCAGCCAAGCAACCGCAGCATATACAGAGGCATCCTTCACCTTTACCGGCACAGGCTTCGACATTATCAGCCGTACAGGTGAAAATCAGGGTTTGATTCGCGTGATGATCTTCGATGCAAGCGGTAGCTATGTCAAAACCGTGCAGGTTTTGAATAAGAGCGAATCGAATTGGGAGCTTTACCAAATTCCCGTTGTGTCGGTAGAGGGCTTGACCCACGGCACCTATACCGCTAAGATTTATGTCGCAAATGCCTATGACTACGGTAATGATGGCAATGCGGATGACTATGGCGGTGCGTTAGACCGTGGCGGCCAGTTCTATTTCGATGCGATCCGCATTTACAACCCGATCGATACAACTGCTTCCACCGAAGGTGCACAGACCGCCTATGACATTTACCAGAAGCACGGCGAGGCGGATCCGGTTTATACCGAGGTGCGTAACATGCTCATTACCGCAGGTAGCTACAATGCAGGCGGCGGTATGACGGGTGCTGTTTATCTGGACAACACCGGAAAGAGCGCAACGATTGCAAACTATAGCGAAATCGGCCCGAATAACGAAGTCTATCTTGCTGCAGGCAAAGCAATTGCATTTAAGCTTGAGGTGAGCGGAACGATTCCGGCAAGCATCGACATTGGCGCGAAGTCTGTCAACGGAGAATCTGTCAAGCTGGTCGCACAGGTGGCCGCAACGGCGCCCTCAGCCCTTCCTTCCACCACTATCATCTCCGATGGTGTCGCTATCATAAGCAGCACGCAGCAGTATTATCCCTTGAATATCCTGCCGTCAGACTGGACAACATCTTCCTCCGTGAGCTATGTTTATATTACAATCTATAACGGAAGCAGCGCAGGAGTTTTGTCGATCACGGACATCAAGTATGCCTACGATACACCCAATCCATCAGCGCAGACCACTAAGTCGGTTCGATTTGTGGTTGACAGTGACCTATTAAGTGCGCTCAATGTCTGCACGGATCATGAGTTCAGCTATGTAAACAATGGCGATACGCACACGTCCACCTGCTCTGAGTGCGGCTATTCCCTCTCCGAAGCGCACAGCTATACCGATGGCG
>CAYVLD010000132.1:0-4655 GCA_964452205.1 uncultured Oscillospiraceae bacterium | reverse complement strand
TGGATCGCGGCGGCGAATTCTACTTCGATGCGGTTCGCATCTACAATCCGATCAATACTGCAGCCACCGATGCAGACAGCTCTTATATTTACTCGATCTATCAGGCGCATGGAGAGGCAAACCCGACCTTTGTCGAGGTCAGAAAGCTGCTGGTCGATGCACAGAGCTTCAAACCCGAAGACAGCGCAGTAAGCGGTGTTATTTACCTTGACCGCGAAAGCGATTCGGAGATCACAGTAGCAGACTATACTGCAGTTGGTCCGAATAACGAGGTTTATCTGAGCAAGGGCAACGCAATTGCGTTCAAGCTTGTTGTAAGCGGCGAGCTGCCGACAAGTGTCGACATCGGCGCAAAGAGCGCGAACGGCACTCCTGTGACCCTCTGCTCCGGCGTTAGCACGAGTGCTGCGGAGGCAGCTCCCACGGGCAACGGAACCGATATCGCAAGCTGTACGGCCATGTACTATCCGCTTAATGTGAGCGAATGGGAAACGGACGACGAGGGCAACCATTATGTCTATATTGCGCTGCAAAATACCGGCAGCGGCATTCTTTCGGTCACAAATGTGAAGTTCGGTTACAGCTCCGAAAAGACGGCGAAATCTGTCGCCTTCCAAATCGATCGCCGTATGCTTACATCCTTCGGCCTGATCGAAAATGAAGAAAAAGAGCCCGTCAAGGACGAAAATCTGTGCGTTATCACCGCTATCTCTGCCGGAGCGGAAATGCAGGTTAACTACACCATCCCGGCGTCAGGGATTGCTTCCTATGAAAGCTTCTATCTGGTCGTCTCCAAGGAAGTTGCCGGCGGCGAACCCGTTGTTACCACCTACGGCATGGAAGACGGCATGGTAGCCCTCGAAGAAGTGCTGCATCCATCCACCGGTGCGCTGATGGGCTATCGTGCCATCCACAGGGGCATCAACGCCAAGGAAATGGGCGACGAGTTCACTGCAACCTTGTACGCGGTTGCCGCCGACGGCACCGTCTGCTACGGCAATCCGAATATTGATTCGATCAAGTCCTGCCTGATGGGTAAGCTCGAGGATGCGAGCGCTTCCGCAGAGCTCAAGACCTTGGCAGTCGACATGCTGCACTACGGCGCAGCCGCGCAGATCAACTTCGGCTATGATGCGGAAAACCTTGTCGATGCCGACTTGACGGAAGAACAGCTTGCGTTTGGTACACAAATCACGCCGGAAGCAACCAATTCCATTGCGACTACGGGCGACGGCTGCGATGTTACGGCAAGTGTTGCGCTTTTGAGCAAGGTTACTTTGTATGTCACCGTTCGATATGCAGCGGAGGATACGAGTGGGCTGCTGCTCGTCGTGAAGGATGCAACAAACGGTGAAATCCTTGCCGAAATCACACCTGCGAATCTCGCAGGGAAAGCCGTACAGGGCGTTTATGACAATGTGGGCGCAAAGCAAATGCGTAACCTCGTTACCATTGAGCTGTATGACAATGGCGAATTGGTATCCAAGACTCTGACTTGGAACATTGAGAGCTATGTCGCACAGACGGTTGCAGATCCGAACACTTCACAAGCTAAGGTGAATATGGTCAACGCCATGCTCATCTACGGCGACTCCGTCGCTGCGTATTTGACAGCTACAGGACAATAAACAAAAAAGCTGCGAGGGTCTCTCCCGATGCCGTTAAGATAGTGACAAAGGTCTGAGCTGTCCCCAAGAGAGCTGAGTGCATCCTGAGCAGGAAACTGCTTCGGATGCACTTTTTCTGCAATTTTATCATACTGAGGCGGCAATTTGGGCATGACAAGTGAGCGGAGCTTTAAAAGTTCCGAAATGCTACTATTTTCAGAATCTTACTAAAAATTCTTCGGTCACTTCACTCCCTCAAAATGACATGGGAAAGAGTTTTTTACAGCCCCTATTACACAAATACTCGCCATTGCTCCTGTGCATGAAAAGAGGTCTGCTGCAAAACTTTCATTTTGCAACAGACCTGTTTTTACTATGATTCCCAAAAAATTTCGCAACTTGGATTTTCTGCACTTTTTCTTAGGTCGAGCAACGCCTGCCGTCCTCGCTTGTCGGCAAGAGGGCAATGGCGATGAAATCATCCTTTCGATACTCGTTTTTTCAATCGGAGATGCTCCGCTTCAAGCTCTCTCCATTGCTGCTGTACGATCGTCTGCGGAATGATCGGCCGCGTCTTTGCACAGCGTTTCAACGGCGCGGATCGCCGCATCCACGTCTGCGTCCGTATTGAAAAAGGAAAAGCTGAAGCGAACCGCTCCTTGCTGCTGCGTTCCCAAGGCTTTGTGCATCTCAGGGGCGCAATGGGCGCCCGAGCGGGTAGCAATCCCAAATTCTTCTGACAGGATATCGGAAACCGTTCCCGACTCCCATGAGGCGATATTCAGCGCGACGATGGGAGCGTGTTCCCTCGAAAAATCACCGTATACCGTCACCCCGGGCAAGGAGCGGACTCCCTTATAAAATTTGCGGGTGAGGGCGGTTTCGTGGGCGTAAACGGTGTCCAAACCTACCCGCTCAATATAATCTATGGCGGCGGACAAGCCTGCGATTCCGTGCGCATTGAGAGTTCCGGCCTCCAGTCGCTCCGGAAGCTGCGCAGGCTGGCTTTGGCTGTAGCTCTGCACGCCGGTACCGCCAACCATGAGGGGACGGAGCTGCACCCCTTGCCCGATACACAGGCAGCCGATGCCCTGAGGCCCCATCAGACCCTTATGTCCTGTGACACACAGAACATCGATCCCGGTTTTTTCCATGTGGATCGGGAGAAAACCTGCACTTTGGGAGGCATCTACCACCAGAAGAAGACCATGCTCCTTTGCAAAGGCGCTGATTTCTTTCAGGTCGGTTACGTTCCCCGTCAGGTTGGAGGCATGGGTGCAGACGATGGCCTTGGTGTTGCTTTTCAGCAATCGGGGGAGTGCGCTTAGGCATAAGTTACCTTTTTTGTCTGCCGGTATCAGGTCTATACACAAGCCCTGTTCCTTTTCCAGACGGTAAAGAGGCCGCAAAACGGAATTGTGCTCCGCCGCCGTGGTGATCACATGATCGCCGGCGGCGAAAAGTCCGTTTAGGGCAATGTTCAGACTATGGGTCGCATTGGCGGTAAAAATTACATGATCTGCTCGTGTGCAGCCAAAAAAACGGGCGATTTTTACCCGTGCCTGATAGACGGCTCTGGCAGCGCTCTGACTGCCGGTATGCGTCCCTCTTGCGCAGTTGCCCAGAGACTGCATCGCCTGCACGACTGCCTCCGCCACTTCCCGCGGTTTTTTCAGGGTCGTGGCGGCGTTATCCAAATAAATCACTTAAATCACCAACTCATAAATACCTTCTGTGCGGAGTGCCGCTGCCTCTGCAGCCTCTTGTACCTGTAGTTTAGCATTAATGGGTGCGCTCCAGCACATTCCGCACCCGGCTGAGATCGCCGTGGGAACGGGGATCAACCGCCCGGGAATCCCATGGCACACGGCGTAGCTTTCCATGGCCATGGCATCGGTCGTGGTAGGGAAGGTCAAAATGACCCGAAGCTCTTTTCTGCGCATCAGGGCTTAATGATGTGGGAAGCTTCCCTCAGGATTTCTACGATGCTGTACATGTTGGTTACACCACCTACAGCCAATTTGTCCTTCAGGCCGTAAAAATCCAGACAGGTGCCGCAGGTGAGAATTTCCACGCCCATGGCTTCCATGGATTTGAGGTCCTCCACGGAGACATTTCCCTCAATGGGAATATTGGCACCGCCGTTATAGAACAAGATGGTTTTCGGGAGCTTTTCCTGCTGAGAAAGGGCATAAATAAAGCCCTTCATCAGAATTTTGCCCAGCGCATCGTCTCCGCTTCCCATGGTGGCAGAGCCAATGGCAATGACATCATTGCCTCCGGCATCGGGGACGCAGATCGCCGGCGCTTCCTCTTCGGCCGCGCCGCACTCGCCTGCGAGCGTCAGCACAAAATGCGTTTCGTCTATTTTTTCGCTTTTGACTGACAGACCCTTATGGTTTGCCATGCGCTGCACATTTTGTACGGCGATCTCATTGTCTACATGAACCTCCAGAGTTTCGTTGTTCTTCCGTTCCTGCAAAGCCTTGGTTACCTTTACCACAGGGATAGGGCAGGGCTGACCCATTGCATCAACTACGATATTTGCCATTTTAAGATCCTCCTCGTTATTCGCTTGTTCAAATATCTGATTTCAGCATACCACAAATTCTTGGTTTTGTAAATCGTGCAGGGCAGCAAAATCGGGAAACTCGCAAAATCCGCTGCGACACATATGAGAGCCGGACGTTTTAAGCGAAGATATCAATGCAGAAAAGTTCTCAATTACTGCAGGAAAAATAGCGAAGCAGCGGGGAGAGAATTTGCTGCAGCGGCGAAAACGACGACAGCAAGCAGAACAACTGTAATTATTTCTATTTTTTAACAAATTTTATAATTTATTTTTGACAAATACATAAAATTGTGATAAACTATGTGATAGAATATACGAGCATTGTCGCCCATTGTTTATATTTGATATATTTCATGTGGAGAAATAGGGGATTTTGTGCAATTTTTCCATGTTTAAGCTGTGTTTTGGCACAGACGTAAATGAAACTGAGGTGGATTATTTTGGCGATTCTGGACGGATTGAAAAAATATTTTAAA
>CAYVLD010000131.1:0-4688 GCA_964452205.1 uncultured Oscillospiraceae bacterium | reverse complement strand
GACACAGCTTCTTGCGGGCTTTTCGGTGAAATACTTCGCATAGACCTCGTTGAATGCGGCAAAATTTGCCATATCGGTCAGGAAACACAGGGTCTTAACCGTCTTAGCGGTAGAAGAGCCTGCCTCTTCCAGCACAGCCTTCAGATTCTGCATGACTTGCTCGGTCTGGCCTGTGATGTCCTGCGCTTCGACGTTGCCCGTCTTGGGGTCAATGGGGATCTGGCCGGAGGTGAAAACAAGGTTGCCGACCTTCATCGCCTGGCTGTACGGGCCAATGGCTGCCGGTGCGTTCGGGGTAAAAATTTTTTCCATAATAAAAACTCCGTTTCCTATAAGATGATACCATCATAGCAGGAAACGAAGAAAATGTCAATTCATAAAACGGATGCGCTCATCTGTATGCAGATTCATTTGTAGATACACTCGCGCAGCAGATGCAAGACGAAAAGACAGACGAATAAAACAGGTGATTTTCCGTTTTTGGGAAAATCACCTGTTTTTTATGCGCTCAGCTCAATTTGCGAGCGAATGTATTCGGGAACCTCATTTTGAGAGATGTTTAACACGAGCGCAAACTCGTCATTTAAGAGCTTCTCCGCATCACGCAGCATCTGCTCATCGCCGGTGCGCAGATGCTTTCCTCTGCTCTGCAAAAGCTGACGGCGCAGATACAGCGCGCGGATCAGCCGCACAAGCCACAGACGCTCACCGCCGTTTAAAATCTTCTGATATTCCAGTTTTCTCTCGTTGGGATCTTCGATCCACGCAAGCTCCTCCTGCGGTACTTCACGCAGGAGCATCGTTATTTCCTCCTGCGAGAGCACGGGGCGCATCTTCGACAATAAGAGCTCATTGTCCTCCGGCACGAAAATCGTCGAGGTTGGACGGAACACGGGTCTTAAAACATAGTAGAAAGCTCTGGTATGCCCGACCTTCATTTTTTTGCGCTCCTCAATGGTGCAAACACCCTCCATCCCGTAAAGCACGGTCTGACCGATCTGAAACATACTGTTACCCCTTTCCGCTACATTTATTCCTTATTATATTATACCATTTTTTTAAATAATTACCATGGTCAAAATCCACAAATTTACAGTTTTTTTATTCTCCGCAAAACTTTTCACTCTGTACAATATGCTGTAAATTCGATGCTGGTATCTATAAACACTTGCATTTTCTCCGTACTTGGGATATGATACAAAAAAAGGAGGGCTTATATGAAACGACAGATTCAAACAAGAATACCGCTCGGTACAGACGGTCTTTTGCCGCGCACGGGACTTGCCGCCGGTCAGAGCGCACCTCACGTGCTGATCCCGGGCGATCCGCACCGCAGCAAAAAAATCTCGACCTTCTTCCGCGATGCGGAATTTACCGCCCACAGAGGCACCTTTGCAACTTACACCGGCCATACGGATAACGGCACAAAGATCGCTGTGACAAGCAGCGGAATGGGACCCGCTTGCATCGCCACTGCCCTCGAGGAGCTTGCAGACGCAGGTGCAAAAACCGTCATTCGCGTAGGCACCTGCGGCGGCGTTCAGCCGTGGATGCAGCCCGGTCAGATCGTCATCGGAAGCGGCTGCGTGCGCGGTGAAGGTGCAAGCTATGAGCTGGTTCCGCCCGAATTTCCGGCAGTTGCAGATCCGTTTGTGGTTGCCGCTTTGACGCAGGCAGCGCATGAAATGGGCGAGAATGCTCTGGTTGGACTTTACCGCAGCCACGACGCATTCTATATGGAATCCAAGGCCGCACATCCGGGTCTGCGCGAGAGAATGCAGAAGTGGATCGACAGCGGCGTTTTGGTCGTGGAAAATGAGAGCGGCACGCTTTTCACCTACTCACATCTTTTGGGTCTGCGTGCAGGCTGTGTCTGCGTTGCGCTCGGCTCCATGTTTGCCGAGCCGGATGCTTCGCTGCTTTCCAATCCCGACCCCGATTTCCTTGCAAAGCGCATTGAAATCGCTTCCCGTATCGCCATCCGTGCGGCGGAAATTCTTGAGGAGGTGGCATTATGAGCTTTCAGAGCGTCAAGCTGACCCACGCCAACGGCACGATGCACCATCTGGGCATTGATGAGAGCATGGTCGGTGAGAAGGTCATCATCACCCCCGATCCCTTGCAGATCCCGTTTTACGCCGCCTTGCTCGACAATGCCGAGAAGGTCGGAGAATACCGCGAATATGTGACCTACACCGGGTATTACAAGGGCGAAAAGCTGAGCGTTATGAGCTGCGGAACAGGCTGTATGCCTGTTGCCATCGCCGTCGAGGAATTGAACCACCTCGGCGTTAAAGAGGTCATTAAAATCGCCTGCTGTCCTGCCATTCAGGAACAGACGGAAGCCGGCACGCTCTTCGCCGCCTCCGGTGCAGTGCGCGGTGAGTTTGCGAGCCGTGAATATATCGACGTTTCCTATCCTGCTGTTTCCGATATGGATCTGCTGGGCAGACTTCTGAAAACCGGCGTTTCGCAGGTCGGCATTTTCCGCAGCCACGACTGCGTGAGCCTGGAAACACCTTGGGCGATCGGCGGCAAGGAAAAGATCGCACAGTGGACACAGCTCGGTGTCGATGTGATCGACAGCGAAACCAGCGCAATGTTTGTCATCGCCTCGATTTTGAAGGTCAAGACCGCATCGCTTGCGCTGATCAGCGAAAACTACATCACCGGTGCGAAGGCCGATGCACTTGAAGATGGTAAAAAACGTCTCTTCTATGCCGCTGCAGATGCGCTGGTATACAAATAATTGAGGAATCAAGTATGTCAGAAGCTTTGTTGTTAAAAAATGTTCTTCTGCCGAATTTTGAAGAACTTACCACCAAAAAATCGGATATTTTAATTGAAAACGGTCGTTTTTCTAAAATCGAGTCTTCTATCTGTGCAAACTGCAAGACCATCGATGCGAAAGAAATGCTGATTCTGCCTGCCATGGCGGACATCCATACGCACATGGTGCAGAGCTTGACCAAAGGGCCTTTGGACGATCTGAACATCACCCATTGGCTGACGAAAATGCTCTCTGCGCAGTGGTCGCTGAGTGAAGAGGAATGGTATTACGGCGTTCTTTTGGGCTGTCTGCAGAGCCTGCGTTTCGGCGTAACAGCGATCAACGAAATGACCTATTTCCCCCACATCGATGCTGTCGTTCAGGCATATCAGGATGCAGGCATCCGCGCGACCTTCGGCATCGGCGCGACCGATTACGCAGAAAATGATCAAATCAAGATCACCTCGATCGACGAATGTCTGCGTCAGGCAGAATATCTCTATGACAAGTGGCACGGCAAAGGTCTTCTGCGCACCGCAGCCGTTCCGCAGGGCAGACCTGCATGCACCGCAGAGCTGATGGTTGCGCTGAAGAAATTCGCCCGCGAACGCGGACTTGTTTACCATACGCATTTGGCCGAAGGAAAATTCGAGACCGACCGCATCCGCCGGTGGACAGGCCGAGGCGAGGCCGAGGAGCTGGGCTATCTGGGCGTGTTGGACGAAAACACCATTTTGGCGCACAGCATTTGGCTGACGGATGATGAGATCCGTCTTTTGGCGGATACCAAGGCCGTTGTCGCACATTGTCCGTCCACGAATATGAAGCTCTCCGACGGTGCGCCGCGTATCGCGCAGATGCTTCAAAACGGTGTGCGTGTCGGCTTCGGCTGCGATGGCGAGGCTTCGAGCGCAAACCGCGATCTTCTGCGCGAGGCACGTCACGGCAGCTATCTGCAGAAGGTTTTGACGTTGGATGCGACCGTGATGCCTGCAAGCCAGTGTTATAAAATGCTGACAACAAACGGCATGGAGGCTCTCGGTCATCACGATCTCGGAAAGCTGGAGGTCGGCTGTCAGGCAGACTTCTCTCTGGTCAAGACGGACGATCTGTGCACCACCAACCGCCGCCGCATTTTGACGAATCTGCTATACGCCGGCAGCGGCTACCAGATCGACACCGTTTACGTCGCAGGTGCGCCTGTGTTTGAAAACGGCAGCTTCATCCGTCACGACATCGGAAAGGTTTTGGAAAAATGCGAGAAGATTCTGTCGGATCTGGAACAGCGGATGTGATTTTCGAGGATGACGAGCTGCTCGTCTGCGTGAAGCCGCGAGGGGTTTTGTCCTGCGCGGATGCTTCGGGCAAAACGAGCATGAATGATCTGCTCCGCCCTCGCACCGTTTACCCTGTTCACCGCTTAGACCGTGAAGTAAACGGTCTCATGGTCTTTGCCAAAAACGCAAAAGCCGCCGCATTTTTATCGAACGCGGACGGCTTCGTGAAGGAATATATCGCGTGCTGTGAGGGAGAACTCCCCGACGAGGGAGAAATGACGAATCTGCTCTACCATGACCGCACGAAAAACAAGACCTATGTAGTCAAACGCAAACGAAACGGTGTGAAGGAGGCAAGGCTTGCCTTCCGCGTGATCGAACGCCGAGAGGATTTTTCGCTTGTCAAAGTGCGCCTGTTTACAGGTAGAACGCATCAAATTCGTGTGCAGTTTGCCTCGCGCGGCTGTCCGCTGTGCGGTGACAGAAAGTACGGCGCAAAAAGCAGCGGCGAAATCAGCTTAACCGCCTACCGCCTCACCTTTCCGCATCCAAACGGAAAACGCTTGAGCTTCGAGCTTCCATATATTATGTAATGTCTACTGAATAAGTCGCTGTTGCGACTTGTTCATGCGGCATCGCCG
>CAYVLD010000130.1:0-4713 GCA_964452205.1 uncultured Oscillospiraceae bacterium | reverse complement strand
TCCCTCCCCTAATTGGTTGCGATTAGGAACACCCACTTTTTCGGTGGTTTCAAACTGCCCCCTGTCTTTTTTCTACACAAGTAAAATTAACGGTAATCGCGGTAAATATAAAGCGAATAGCGGCCTTTGTAGGTAAACAAGAACGGCTAAAACACGAGCTTATCCGGGTGATTTTGAGAATCGGAGCATTTTTGCCCCAATTCTCAAAATCCGTACCGTCACTTACCAATACTATCGCTTAAAATACCTACTTTTTCAGTGGTTTCGGATGGTTCTCTGTCTTGAGCATCTTCCTCATCACTGATGGCCTCGAGATCCCACAGAGGCACGATGGTGCTGCTGCCGTATGTTATTTTATATTCTTCAGTGAGTTCTTCAGGTGTGAAATAAACAACATAGTTATTTTCTCCTTCGAACACCATCGGAGCCTTCCCGCTATTATCCGACGGCATCGCATTTGAAAAGAACACGATTAAATGTTTATCATCAATGTTCATATAGTAACTTTCAAATGCAATCTTTTCTATACTTAGCAGATTGCCATCGTCATCATAATTATAATCGGAATCGGAGCCTGACTGCAGGAAAACCATCTCATCCCACAGTTCAACGTAATAAGTTCCTGCCCGCGTTTTGCCTCCATAAGAATCGACATATGTAATTATTCCATCATAGTCGATACAATCCGATCTAACAATAATGCCGTTGTCTAACGTTGTATATCGCAATCCTTGCGCAATGTAATGGTACTTCGGAGGTTCCTTTAATTGTTTCCAAAGATCCGCGGCTGATTCAATTTCGTATCCGTAGGATGCCTCAAAATATAGAATTGTTCCATAGACTGTTATGATGGCGATGAGAACAAGAACTATCGTCCAAATGATGTTTTTTTCAATCGAAGCATCTCCTTAAACGAAAAGGAAATAGTTTTTTACATATTACCAACGCACGCGAACGATACATTCAAACTTCTCTGTATTATATGTAACCGTGATCGTAATATAATCTCCTCCGGTCAGACCGGTGACCTTTCCATCCTCGATGGAACAAATCCCCTCCTGCGACATCTCGTAGGTAACATCGGTAATGCGGTAGCCCTCGCTGTCAAGCAGATACAGATAATAGCTCTCACCAACTTTAATGGTAACATCCGTGTATTCCAGATGCGCACCGATATTGCCGCTCTGGTCAAACGGGCAGCGCACCAGAAGCTCCACGGTCTTTCCGAAAACCTCGGCTGTAACCGTCGTCGTGCCGCCGCTGACAGCGGTCAAGATGCCGTTTTCGTCAATCTTGGCTACGGTTTCATCCGCGGTAGACCATGTGACCTCGGCGCCGGCAGGCAGATTGATAACACGAAGCGGAACGGTCTCTCCCCTCTTGTACAGAGAGATATCATCCGTGAAGTTCAGCTCAGGCTCAAAATCCTCATCTGGCTGCACCGGTTCCTGCGACTCGGACGGCTCTTCGCTTTCGTTAGGCAGCAGAGAGTCCGACGAAGGTTCTGCATACTCGCCTACAATGATGGTGCATTCGACAAAAAGCTCCTCGCAGGCGAAGGACATTTTCGTTGTGCCTTCTGAAATCGCGGTGATCACCCAAGTATCCGTTTTAAGCTCAATGCCGACCTCAGACGGCGTATCGCCGACCGCAGTAACGATTGCGGCATCCGGCCATGTAATTTCAATTTCTTTTCTGCAAGTTGCATTAACGCTGACTTTCAATTCGGCAGTTTGGCCGATATTCTCCAGATGCAGGGTTGTTTCAGACAGCAGAAGCTCCGTACACGACTCATTGCTCAGATCCACCTGCTCCGACTGATCAGAACGATCGACCGTGTCCTCCAAGCCGCCCCACCAACCGATCATATCACCGATAAACCATGTAACCACAATCACCGCAAGGGACAGGAAGATCAACGCTGCGATGAGCATATTTTTTGTTGTATCGTTCTTGCTGCCGCGCTTTTTTTCAGACACATTCTTTTCGGCGGCAGCAAACTTACCGCCCTTGGAAGCCGCACGGCGGCGCTGTTTGCGTTCCTGCTCCGTAATTCGCTGGCGCTGAACGGGATGCTGAATCTCTTCGTCCTTTGCAATCATTTTTCCGCCGCAAAGGGGACATTTTTCTTCCTGTTCATCGTAAATCGTTCCGCAATAATAGCATACTACTTTATTTTCCATCGTAAGGCGTGCTCCTTTCGAAATGTAAATATATTTTTTCTTATCATATCATTTTCTTTCGCATAAGACAAGAATTTTGTTGACTTTTCTAAAAATTTTGTTTCTTAGGGTATCTTTTCCGACCGCGCAAGCTCCTTTTCCGTCAAATAAACCAAATCGCAGCGCGCATTTTTTACCTTTTTTAAAAAACTTTCAAATAGCGACAAGATAGCTGTTGATTTTTTCAAAAAAATAGCATAAAATATATTCGTGAGAATTTGAGCTTTACGAAAAAGGAGGCGTGACGATGGCCAAACTAAAGATGATTTCGCCGTTGCTCGACGGTATGATCGTCGAAAAAGAGCGCGTCGGCAGCAATGGTCAAACCAACTATATCCTCCGCTCAGAAAAGAGCGGTGAGAACTACATTCTCAAGACCCTTTCACTCCCCGAAACAGACAGCAGAATCCGCGCCCTGATCCTTTCGGGTGCCTATGCGGATGAGGCTTCCGTGCATGAATACTACGGCCGTTTGGCAGAAGATGTGAAGGCGGAGCTTGTACTTGGTAAAAAACTCGCCGCATCCGGATGCTTTGCAGGAGCGACATCGTTCCAAATCGAGCCTAAGGAAAGCGGAGTCGGCTATGATGTATACATATTATATCCGTTAAATATTTCTCTCACCGAATTTATGGCGATGAACGCCATGACCAGCCTGCGTGCTTTAAATCTCGGCATTGATTTGTGTGATGCGATCACCGCATGCCGTGACGCAGGCTATCTGCACCAGGATATTCGCCCTGAGAATATTTTCCTGATTCCCTCGGGAAAATTCCTCTTAGGCGGTCTTGGTTTGACGGGATTGGAATTTTTGGAGTACGCCAGCGTTCCCGAGGAATACATCGGTGCATATTCCGCACCCGAGCTGTCTGATATTACCGCCTGTCCCAATCTGACGATCGATATTTACTCCTTGGGCATGGTGCTCTACCGCATTTATAACGGTAACCATGTTCCGTTTGAGGACGAGAGCACGAATCCTGCGATGGCAGACAAGCTGCGTTTGACCGGCAAACCGCTTCCCTCTCCGATCTACGCGGATTACGAGCTGGCTGAGATCATTTTGAAGGCCTGCGCATTTAAGAAGGAAGACCGCTATCAGTCCCCCGACGAGCTGAAGCAGGCGCTTGTTCTGTATATGCAGCGCAATGCGGTTTCCGACACGCTGATCGCGCCGCCGATCGTTGCCGATCTCGACCCTGTGCCGCTGATCGACGAGCCTGTCGAGGAGGAGCCGATTCGCATGACGGATGCAGAGGATCTGGACGAGAACTTCCGCCGGAGCTTCGCACCCAACCGCAGCGGCGCAGGCGAGGACACTTTAGATCCCGAGCTGCAGCTTACCGCTCCGGAGGAGGCGCAGGCTGTCATTGAGGAAGCCCCCATGCCGGAAGCGCAAGAGGTTGATCCGGATCAAATAGATCTTGACACACTCTTAGCCTCGGCAGATAAGGCGCTTGCCGAGCCCACGCCGAATCACGATTTCGCCGTCGGCACCGCTGCACCGGAACTGCCCGATGTTCCCGACCTGCCCGATGCACCTACAGAGGAAGAACCGAGCGAATCGTCCGAGTCGCCGCAGCCTCCGAGCCACGACTATGTCGATGCGGCCTCCGATGACGGAGAAACCGATGAGCCTGCTGCAGAGAAAAAGGGAAGATCGAAGTTCCTGCTCTGGGGCATTATCGCTGTGTTGTTGATCGGCATTGCTCTTGCGGGTTATTTCCTGCTGCAGTGGTACTTTATTGATGTTTCTGAGATCAAGACCGTTTCTACCTCTCCCACGCAGATCGTTGTAGAGCTGACCTCTGATGATAATCCCAACCATTATAAAGTGTACTGCACCGATTCCTTCGGCAATATCCACCACCCCATCCGCACAGACAATCGGTACTTTTTCTCCTCTTTGAGAGAGAAAACATCCTACACCATCTCGGTCGAGGCTGAAAAGTATCACGATTTCTCTACTGTTGTCCCCGTTTTGACAGAGACAACCAATGAGTATACGATCATTTCCGATCTTTCCTTTGAGCGCTTGAACACAAACGGCGACATTCTCCTGTCGTTCAATCACAAAGGACCCGTCCCCTCTCAGTGGCAGCTAAGCTATGCACAGGAGGACGGCTCTGACAGCCATACCTACCGTTTTGACGGCGAGAGCTATCAGATCAACGGCTTGGAATTGTACAAAAAGTACATCTTTACGCTGGAAAATGTAGACAATATTTTTATTAAGGGTGAAAACACCATGGAATACGAGGTCTATCCGCGTATTACAGCAAGTAATTTCACCATCAAGGACATTGTCGACAACACGGTTACCCTCACATGGGATTGCGGCGAAATCGCCCCGGAGCAATGGTACATCCTTTGCAAGGACGAAAACGGCAAAGCCAGCAGCGTCACGGTTACGGACACCACAGCCGAGCTGACCGTTGCCGATCTGTCCCGCACTGGAAGGATGCGTGCCTCCGCAGGCCACCATCTCCTT
>CAYVLD010000129.1:0-4738 GCA_964452205.1 uncultured Oscillospiraceae bacterium | reverse complement strand
GGGACCGTCCGGTTATGAGCCGGATGCTCTAACCAACTGAGCTAAAGGCCCATATTGCTTTCATCCCGTCAGCGGAGATTATTATAGCACGCAGCTTCACGATTGTCAAGCAGAAATTATTTTTTTACGCAAAAAAGCCTCCCTGCACACGCAGGGAGGCCGAAAAATGCTTATTTCGTGCCGAAAATACGGTCGCCTGCATCGCCCAAGCCGGGGACGATGTACTTATGATCGTTGAGCTTCTCATCGACAGCCGTAACAATAATATCCACATCGGGATGTGCATCGGCAACCGCCTTGACACCCTCGGGCGCTGCGAGAATGTTCAAAAGCGTAATATATTTGCAGCCGTATTCCTTCTTCAAAATATCGATCGCCGCAACAACGCTTCCGCCGGTGGCCAGCATCGGATCGACCACAAACACCTGACGCTCGGAAATATCGGGCGGCATCTTGCAGTAATACTGAACGGGCAGATGCGTCTCAGGGTCGCGGTACAGGCCGATATGGCCGATCTTTGCCGAGGGGATCAGGGAGATCATGCTGTCAACCATGCCCAAGCCTGCACGCAGGATCGGAACGATCGCCAGCTTTTTGCCGGCAAGAACTTTCACCTTCGCCGTCGCAACCGGCGTTTCGATCTCAACTTCTTTTGTCGGCAGATTGCGCGTTGCTTCGTAGCACATCAGCGCCGCAATTTCACCGACGACCTCTCGAAATTCCTTTACACCCGTGTTCTTGTCGCGCAATCTTGCCAGCTTGTGCTGAAGCAGCGGATGATCCAAAACCTGTACTTTTGCCATAATTATGCTCCTTCCGTCTTTTGCAGTCGTTCCCGTTCGGCCTGTGACAGGCGCAAATAGTTCGGCGTAAGGGTCGCGCCGTCAAATTCTCCGCCGGCCAAAAGCAGCTTTCTTGCCGCCAGCGCAACGCCGGAAGCGCGCTGCATTCTCTGATGCTCAGGCGCACAGCGGCAGCCTCGCATCATTTCTCCGATACTATTATAGCACAGCAAGCCGCCGTCTCCAACAATTATTTTTTCTTTTTCGTATTTTTTCAGCTCTTTCTCCAATTCCTCCAAGGAAATTGCTCGATCTTCGCACAACCTTGTCAATTCTACACCATCCGAGGTGAAGACAGCGTTATAAACCTGTTCCCGTCTGGCATCCATCGCGCAGCAGATCACACCCTCAAATTGCAATGCCTGATACGCCATCGACTCCAAAGTAGAAACGCCGATACAGGGCTTCTGTGCGCCCCAAGCCATTCCCTTTGCCGCCGCCACGCCGATCCTCACGCCCGTAAAGCTGCCCGGACCGGAGGCGCAGGCGATCGCCGTCAGCTCCTGAACGGAGCACATGCAGTTATCCAGAAGATCCTGCGCCATTTTCATCAAGGTTTTGCTGTGGGTCTGACCGCAATTTTGATAATATTCCCCAATCAACACATCGTCACACAGCAACGCGACCGAAGCTGCCTTCGCCGAGGTCTCAAACGCCAAAATTTTCATCCAAGCGTACTCCCTTCTATCGTAATACACCGCTGCATATCCGAAATCTTATCGATCTGCACGGTAATCGCGCCGCGCATCGTTTCACTGACGTTTTCACTCCACTCGACCGCACACACGCCGCCGCGCAGCAGATAGTCCTCCCAGCCGATGTCAAACAGCTCATCCTCCGAGCCCAAACGGTACATATCAAAATGGAACAGCGGAAGTCTGCCTCCCAAATATTCGTTGACGATCGTATAGGTCGGACTGGTCACGCGCATCGTAATGCCCAGTCCGCGAGCCAAACCGCGCGTAAAGGCAGTTTTCCCCGCGCCCAAATCGCCCAAATATGCGATCACCTCGCCGCCGAGCAGCGTCGAGGCGAGTTTTTCGCCGAGCTCCTCGGTCTGTTCGGGTGTGTTTGTCCAAAATTGCATACCTTCACTTCCTTCGTTTTTATTATAACACAAAACGAGAAATTTTGCAAAACCTACTTTTTGGGTTTACAGAATCGTTTTTCGGTGTTACAATAGAGTGACGTAGAATTTGCCGAGAACGGAGGTGCCTGTTTGAAGAAGCTCGGAAACAAGATCATTGAAATATTCAAAAAAGGGGATATGGTTCTGCTTGCGCTGTGCGTGATCGCTACCGTCTTCGGAATCGTGATGATCTACGCCGTCACCTCCGATGAAGGCACGCGCTATGTCACCGTTCAGACAGGCGCCATGATCGCAGGCATCGTGCTGTACTTTGTGCTGACTGCCTTTGATATTGATATTCTTGCAGGACAGAGAACGCTTCTGTTTCTCTTCAACGCCGTATTTATCGGCATGCTGCTGATTTGGGGTGTTGAAGGTACCTCCGGTAACAAGAGCTGGCTGTCCTTCCCCTTCCTGCCGTTTAATATTCAGCCTGCCGAGCTGTGTAAGATCACCTACATTATCATCCTTGCAAAAACGATGAGCATTCACCAAAACCGCATCTCCTCGCCGCGTTCCGTTCTGCCCTTGGCCGGACACATGTTCTTTATTGTCGGCTTGATCATCATTATTTCCAGCGACATGGGCGTTGCGCTGATCTTCGTTTTCATTTTCCTGACGATGGCTTTTGTCGGCGGCGTGAATCTGTGGTGGTTCCTTGGCGGCGCAGGCGTGATTGCCGTGGCAGCTCCGTATATTTGGCTCTATGCAATGCGTCCTGACCAGAAGAACCGTATTTTGGCGATCTTTGATCCGTCGATCGACCCCACAGGTCTGGATACGCTGTGGCAGACCAACCAGAGTCAGAAGGCGCTGCAAAACGGCGGCATTTCCGGCTTGGGTCTGTTCAACGGGAACCTCAGCGAAGGCGGCCTGCCGACTCCGCATACCGATATGATCTTCTCCTCCACGGGAGAGCAGCTCGGTATGCTCGGCTGCCTGTTCATCCTGCTGATCCTGCTTGCGATCGTTATACGCATTGTTTATGTCGGCATGAAATCGCCGGACTTCATGAACCGTCTGATCTGCCTTGGTATCGCCTCCATGCTGCTGTTCCAGATTTTGATCAACGTCGGCGTTTGTCTGGGCTTGGTGCCCGTCATCGGTCTGGCTCTGCCGTTTATCAGCTACGGCGGCAGCTCGATTTTGACCTCATTTATCGCCGTAGGCGTTGTTTCAGGCATTAAGATGCGACCGTCGCGCGAGATCAGTGCGCACTATATTCGACCGTATTAGAAAACTTCCGCCTTAAAATCGGCGGAAGTTTTTTGCATAAATTCAAATTTTCGGCTCAAGCTATCGACGCAGACACTTGTAAGGAGGTTTTTTCATGTACGCATTTTCCAGAAAAATTCTATTTACCATCGTTGTATGTCTCCTGCTCAGTTTTTGCGTCTTCGCAAGTGACGGCGAAACGATGTACAACAGCGAATACTGCTTCAGCGAGGCGGATTTCTGCGTCGGTGACATGGGCAGCGTGGACGGAATTTTCGTTACCGCCGTTCCCGATACCGCGGTTGCCACCGTCAAGCTGGGCAGCCGCACCATTCGCGCAGGCGACGTGCTTGGCGCAGAGTCTCTCGGTCAGCTCCGCCTGATTCCGGCCGCTTCGCAAAATTGCGATGCCGTTTTGAGCTATCTTCCGATCTACGGCACGCATCTGGCAGACCCTGCCGCGCTGACGATTCGAATCCAGTCCGGCAAAAACGAGGCTCCAAAGGTAGATAACGTTGAATTTGAAACCTACAAAAACATTGCAAACGACGGTAGGCTGAGCGCAACCGATCCCGAAAAGGGCGCAATGACCTACCAGCTTGTAGATGCACCCAAGCGCGGAAGCGTAAAAATTTCCGACGACGGCACATTTGTTTACACGCCGGAGAAGAACAAGGTCGGAGAGGATCGCTTCACCTACACTGCAACCGACGATGCAGGCAATGTTTCCAAAACCGCAACGGTCAACATTCGGATCCTCAATCCGACGGATCAGATGACGTATTCCGACATGCAGGACGATCTGACGTATTTTGAAGCCGTTTGGATGAAAGAAAACGGGCTGTACGGCGGCAAGATGCTGGGCTCTCAGCAGTGCTTTTCTCCGAACGAGACCGTCAGCAGAGGCGAATTTTTGGTCATGGCGATGGAGCTGCTTGACATTCCTGCCGAAAATAATGCCGCCGAATGCAGCTTCGTCGATTGCGCGGAAAGTCCGCAATGGATGCAGCGTTATCTGGCGACTGCCGTTCGTTACGGTCTGATTCGAGGCGAGGCAAGCGAAAACGGTCTTTGCTTCTATCCCGACAAGCCCATCAGCGCGCAGGAGGCTGCGGTCATGCTGCAGAACATGCTGGAGCTGCCTGTTCCTGCCTCTACGCTGAACTCGGTATATCCTGCATGGTCTGCCCGCGCGATCTCGGCGCTGTCCGATTCCGGCATTTGTGCGGATTATTCCGCCGAGCAGCTCACGCGAAGCGAGGTTGCAAAGCTGCTGTACCAGATCGGAAAGCTGTAAAAACTATCGTTTTGTCATTGTGAGCGTCAGCGAAGAAGCTTAGCGAGGCTATTCGCTTTCAAAAGATTCTTCGTCGCCGCAAGCGGCTCCTCAGAATGACAAGTTCGGACTTCGTTGACACGCTAAAAAAAGCCGCCGAATCATCGGCGGCTTTTTCCTTATTCTGCGCCTTCTTCCAAGGCAATGATCTCGGGCGTTTCCTCGGTGTCCTTGTTGCACTCGTGGTATTCATCCTTCGCATCTGCAATCTCAGCT
>CAYVLD010000128.1:0-4771 GCA_964452205.1 uncultured Oscillospiraceae bacterium | reverse complement strand
TTAATTTAATCGAAATTTTCGATGGAGGCAGCTATGGAAATACGAAATTTACGCACCTTTCAGCAGGTGGCAGAGAAAACCGGCTTTACGGCAGCGGCGAACGCCTTGGGCTACAGCCAGTCTACGGTATCGTTTCAGATCAAGCAGCTTGAAGAGGAGCTCAACTGCTTGCTTTTCGAGCGCATCAACCACACCGTCGCCCTAACCGAGCAGGGGCGCGAGCTTTTGGAATATGCGCAGAAGGTGCTGAATTTGACGGATGAATTTAAGCAGAGCAGAACCGTGACCGACGAGCCGGAGGGAATCGTCCATATCGTTACACCCGACTCCATCTGTGAAGCGATGATGATGACGAATTATCTGGATTTTTACAGTCACTATCCCAAGATCAACCTGAAATTTTCGACCGCTGACACCGGTGACATGTTCCGCATGCTCGACCGCAACGAGGCCGACATCATCCACACGCTCGACAGCCATGTTTACAGTCGGGAATACATCATTGCCAAAGAGGAACAGATACAGATGCACTTCGTCACGTGCGCCGGCTCAAAATACGTCGGCAAACCACATTCGATCCGCGACATCCTCCACGAGCCGTTTGTTTTGACGGAAAAAGGGATCGGCTATCGGCGCGCCTTGGACAACGCGCTGGAAAAAATGTCGTTGGAGGTGCGTCCGATTCTGGAGCTGGGCCGCACCGATATTATAACCGAGGTTTTGAGCAACGGCATCGGCATCTCATTTTTGCCCGATTTTGTTACGAAAGAGGGCTTTGAGTCCGGAGAATTGGCATATTTGGACATCACAGATATACAGATCGATATTTGGAAGCAGCTCATTTATCACCGAAACAAGTGGATCTCGCGCGCTCTGCGCTGCTTCATCGATTATGTGAAGAAGGCAGAATTCAGCGCAGAATAAAAATTTTTTTCTGCAATAAAACGCCCTTCTCACACGTTAATAGGGTGAAAGGAGTGAGGGAATTATGGCTTTGGACTTCGCGTGCAAGACAGACAACCAAACGCTCGAAACGCTGCTGCAGGCGATCCGGGTCGGTGACAAGCAGGCACTTGCAGACCTGTACGGCTGCACGGCCGATGCGGTTTACGCCTTTGCACTTTCCATTTTGAAAAACTCCCACGATGCGGAGGACGTTCTGCACGATTGCTATGTAAATATCTTTCGTTCCGCCGTTTCTTACCGCCCGATGGGAAAGCCGATGGCATGGATCTTGGCAATCGCAAGAAATCTCTCCTACACGCTTCTGCGTGATCGGAGCAAAACCGTCGAGCTGAGCGAAACGGCTTGGCTGAATCTCTCGGCGCACGAAACGACCTCGGAGGATCGTGCGATTTTGCAGGCTTGTATGGACTGCCTGAGCGAGCGAGAGCGACAGATCGTTGTGCTGCATGCGGTCGCAGGCTTTAAGCACCGCGAGACCGCAGATTTTCTGGGACTGACGCTTTCAAACGTACTTTCTACATACCATCGTTCGATCAAAAAAATGAAAAGGAGGGTGCAGGAATGATGAAGCGCAAGATTCGCAAAGCCTTCGCACGTCAAACGCCTGACGTGCTGCATTCCGTTCTCTCCGAATGCGGCGAGTACGGGGATTCGACAATGCAGCAGGATTGGCAGGTCATTACGCCGAAGCAGGAAAAGCGCCACCTCTGGCTCAAGATCGCAGCCGCGGCAGCCGCCCTTGCCTTGGTGATCGGCCTGAGCTTGATCGTTTTGATGCAGCAAAATCCGGCAGGCGAGCCACAGCAGCTCACCGAACCGACAGAATCCACCGAGCCGACCACGCAAGACGATGAAGCTGCCTTGGTCGTAGATGCTTACTATGATGAATGGAAGCCTTTTGCATCAGGTTCATTCAGCTATTTCTGCCGCGTTCCGAGGATCACAATCGATAGCGATTATGCCCGTCAGATCAATGCAGAGCTTCGCAGCCTTTACACGCCGCTGCTGGAAAGCGACGGCACCATGCGGCAAAAATTATGTGCAACTTATGAGTGGACCGTCAAAGGCGATATTTTATTCCTGCAATTTTATTGGCAGCAGGACGAGATCCTCGATGAAAAAAGCGTACGGTACGGCGAGTGCGATTATTATATTTATGCGCTGCACATCAGCGACGGCAGCCCTGCAACAACCTTGGAAATACTGGAGGAGGTCGGTATCGAGCCGGATGACTTCTACGCAAATGTAAAGTATATTTTAGGAGAGTATTATTGTCGTGGGATCGACGAAAACAGAATGGAATACTTCCTTTCAAACCGACCCATCAATTTAAACCACGAGATCTACACCGGCTTCTTGGAGGTAACAGACGAGGCGTTGGTCAAATCCGCACAGCCGTATTTGTATTCGGCCGATTCTCTTGGCTTTTATGTTCCGGAATCTCCGTTACTTAGTCTGTCGGGAAATAAAAATCAAACGTTTTTATACGCATTTCCGCAATCGGAAACCATGTACTATGCGAAGCTGCTTGCGTTGGGTTCCTCCCTGACGGAATATGTGAGTACCTCCTACAGCGCACAATGGCAGACCGTTGACGGTAAAAGCCATCATTATGAGATCCCTGAAATCTACATCGACAGCGATTATGCACAGCAAGTCAACGCAGAAATCAACGAAATCTATCAGAATTGGATCAACAAAGAACATCCTGACGTTCAAAAAGTGGAGTTTTACCCCGAATGGTGCATAAAGGGAGATATTTTGAGTTTGGTGTATCATACAACTTGGTGGAACACCGATTCTGAGAAAACGGAAAAGCACTATGTTTATAACATGCGCATCACCAGCGGCAAAAAGGCTTCTATCGCCGATGTGTTATCGCACGAAAACCGTTCTGAAGAGAGTTTTTATGAAAAGGCAAAGCTGGCATTGGGTAACACCTATTGCTGTCAGACACCGTATGACGACATTGCCCGTTGTCTGGCAGCGGAAGATCCAAACGATGCAACATATTTGCAGTTTGCAAAAACCGTTTCGCAAGAGAACCTTCAAAACGTAGTTCCTTATCTGGATGCGGAGGGAACGCTGTCCTTTATGGGGACGGTCTATCAAAGTGATGGCACAGCATCGCAGAAGCTGTTTTCCATATTCTATAACATGTCAGAGCACTCGTATTATCAGCAAATGCTGAGGCTGATGGAGCTTCTTCAGTCGCAGACGCTGGTGATCGATGCGTATAACAGCTCGCAGACCTCGGAGCTTGGCACGACCTATCATCAAGTGCTTCCGCAAATCATGCTCCGCAGCGACTACGCAGACGAGATCAATGCACAAATGCTTGAGATCATCGAATCGATTAAGGAAAGTGCCGACAGCACGAATTATTCTTATGAGACCAATGTGCACGGCGATCTTCTGACGTTGATCGTCACCGAAGGGGATGATGAGTCTGAAATGACTCAGCTCATCTACACCCTTCGCATCAGCGACGGCGCAAAGGCGACAAGAGAGGAAATTCTGGCATACGCCGGCGTTGCCGAGCATCAGTTTGTGCAAAAAACACGGAAGATACTGTCATATACATATGCAGCCGATCAAACGCCCGGAATGGTAGAATCACTTCTTTACGATGCGGAAAATTCACGCATAGAGGAAAGCCGGTTCTGCGAAACATTCTGTAAAACGGTCTGTTTGGATAACATCAATGATACGGTCGTCTATCTGAACAGGGACGGAGAGCTCTGCCTGCTGGCAAAGGTTTATCAGATCGCAGGTGCGGATTATCACGAGGAGCAGTATTTGTATTCGATGTCGGTTGAAAAATCGCAGTATTATGACCGTTTTATGCTGTTGTGCTATCTGCGCGAACCGATCTTGTTTGAAAATCTGTACGGTGAGGCAGTCTCAGAGCCTGCGCTGACGGATGTGGGCGCAAAGAGAGGCGATGTGACGGAGCTGCAGTGTCGGGCTGTGTATCCGCTGGATTCGGGGTCTTATTATGCAGTCACCTTCGTGTATCAGGGAGAAACCTACGAATATCATATCGACATGACAGACCTCACCATTCTCCGACGAGAATAAAATACGAACCGCCAGCAGATCGTTACATTCCGATTTGTCGGGCAGGTTATAGAATCACCCTGTAGGGGAGGGTCAGCGCGCAGCCGTCAGCGAGGAACGAGCGCTACGGATGCGGCCTACCCCTTGTGGGCGTGCCTCGACCGGTGCAGGAATTATCGATTTTCCTGCAAATCTATGTCAGAATATTTCGTTTCGGAACCAATTTCGGCTTTAACGTCCTCTGTTCCTCTCGATGGCTTGTGCAGCCTCCGGCGGGTACCTTTCTTGTGTCGACAAGAAAGGTACGAAAGAAGCGACTCGGGGGAGGCGCTGTAGAAAACCTATCGTTCCCTTGTCCTCATCGTTTCTGCCAAGCTCGGTTTCCAAGCCGCCCTCCCCCGAGACCCCCTCCCGGCACGCTCGCGCGTCTCGTTACGGCACAGAGGGAGATTCTATAACCTGTGCGATAAATCGGAATTTTGTAATTTATTGAGCCGTTGTAAAATCGATCTATGCGCTGTAACGAGACGCGCAGCACCCGGAGGGGTTCACAGGGGAGGGCGGCTTTATGTCGGGGTACGCAGTAACGAAAAGTACTGCTGCCGAAAGACATAACTGAGCTCTCCCCTGTGTCGGCTTCTTTGGTGACTTTCTTGCCGAAACAAGAAAGTCACGCCCCCGCAGGGATCACAGACCTTCGTCAAGAAACCGTCTTCGTTGTATCATTGTGGGGCAGGTCAGACCC
>CAYVLD010000127.1:0-4808 GCA_964452205.1 uncultured Oscillospiraceae bacterium | reverse complement strand
AAAAGAGCCGTTTTTGCAGGATTGCACAGCAAAGCTGTGCGAATAAGTCACAAGGCGACTTATTCAGCAGACATTAAAATAAAGTATATTCTGTTGAAGAAAGGGAAAAACGATGCTTCAGCTTGATGTTGGTTTACTTGTAAATATGGAAACAGAACGGCTTATGCAGAGTCTGTTTTTGTCGGAGAATCATGCGCTTTACCGCGAAATGACGGTCTACGGAGCGGCTTACGGTGTTCGTATCGGCATTTTCGGCATGAAGGATTTGCAACTTGAGGGCGATAAAATGCGCGGTAAGGCGGCCGTGTTTACCGAAGGTAAATTTGAAATCGCACAGGCGTATTTGCCTGAGCTTTTGGAGTCGTCTTACTATATCGTTCCGCAGACGATGACGATGTTCCCGAAAGAGGTTGTCGATTGGCTAATCGGCAAAAAGGTGAGCAAGCCTCTTCCGACGAAGGCGAAGCTGCCGCAGCTCCTCATCGGCGGCGGCGCAGGCGAGCTTGTCATCCCAACGGTTGTTGCGCAGAGCTACGAGGCGGTGTGTCAAAACGTGATGATGCTTAAACATTGCGTTGTCAAACCGGACAACGGCAAGCGCGGCTGGGGTGTGATGTATGCCGATTATGAAAACGGCCGTATCACATACGAAACGCCCGAGGAGGCAGGAGAGCTGACATCGGAGGTCTGGCAGGAGCGCCTGCAGAAGTATCCGCACTACAGGCGCTATCTGGTGCAGCCTCGGCTGAATTTTCACGACAAAACCGGTCAGGCGGTTGATTTTCGCCTGCTCGTGGCAAAGGGGCTGTCGGGCGATTGGGAGATCGTGGACATTTATGTCCGAGCCGGTCACAGCAAGATTAT
This sequence comes from uncultured Oscillospiraceae bacterium, assembly GCA_964452205.1. Lineage (GTDB taxonomy): Bacteria > Bacillota > Clostridia > Oscillospirales > Oscillospiraceae > JAZOXB01. The sequence goes on along the minus strand of CAYVLD010000127.1, from coordinate 3,944 downwards.
TTCCAACCTCTCTGCTGGCGGCTTTGTCGGTGAGGCGAAGGCGTTTTTGGAAAGCGATTACGACGACACTGAGCACAAGCTGTTTTACAGATTGCAGCAGATCGCACTGCAGGTTCCGAAGGCGGTGGAAACCGTTCTGGCGCAGGAGGCGGAAAGCTGCTACGGGATCGATGTCGGTATTGATCTTGATACGATGGAGATGTTTGTTATTGAGGTAAATTCCTTTCCCGGTGCGGCGTTTCATAAATATGCCCTGGCGCAGAAGAGGGTGCAGTATTACAGATACCTGCTCGATCAAGCATAATAGCGGAAAAAACTTTACACAATGAGAGTTTTGTGTATGACCCAATTATCAGCACAAGCTGAAAAATATATTCCGCAGGTTTTATTGTGGCAGATCGTTTTGTGTCGAATGTAATTTCTTATCATGTTAAGGGCGCGATTCAGGAGATTCCTGCACCGGTTGCAGCGAAGGGTTTTCAGAAGGTGTTCATTGCGACCGACCCCGATAGCGGTATTAAAAAATCCTTCGCCTAGGATGACATAAAACGGAGTTTTTTTACAGCCCCTTTATTGATCCATGAGGCCGTATTTTGTTTGCAATCGGCTCAGCTTTGTCATAAGCGGCTTGCCGAACAGCAAAATGGTCAGCGCAGTGGAAACACCGTGGAGCAGGTTTGCAGGCAAGCCTGCGATAAAAACGCCTGCAATATAAGTCGGTGTCAGCTTGGAGGCGAACAGGAACAGGGAGCTGCAATCGAGCAGCGGCCCGACCGTCAGCACAACGCAGAAAAATCCAAACGGAGCAAGGAACCATGGATTTTGGGCAAAATGCCGTTTGTGAAAAACAATACCGGCCAGAAATCCGCCCAAGCCGTAGGCAAACATCTGCCACGGCGTCCATAGACCCTGACCGAAGGCAAAATTGCTTGCAAACGCTGCCAAAGCGCCGGTCAAAAAACCTGCCTGCGCGCCAAAGACGATTCCTGAGACCATCACGATCGCCGTAATGGGTTTAAAATGCGGAACGAAGGCAAATGCTGTACGCGAAATCGCCGCCAAAGCGGCCATGACAGCGATGATAACAAGCTCCCTTGCCGAGGTCTTTTTCGTTTCAAACGAGATGAAAAAGGGCAGCATTGCTTCCAGAATCAAAAGTGTACTGATCAGATAATGCGAGTGCACCCATTTTGACAGCAGGAGCGTGAGCGGTATGAGCAAAAGGGGAGCGGCAAAGCTTTTTTTCATGCCTCTGCCTCCGTGTTCTTACGGTGCAGAGCGATAATATCTGCTGCTGTGACGGCCTTTTGGAGGATGCCGCGGCTCATGCGCGCTGCGGCGGTTGTGTAAAAACTGTTTTCGCTGAAGAAACGCTGCGCCGCTGCGGTTGCAAGAAGCTGCCCGTCAAAGAACATGCTGACAAGATCGGCCTGCTCGGCACAAAATTCAATGTCGTGCGTGACCATGATTATGGTCACGCCGTTTTGCTTTAGTTTACATAATATCTCTGCAAAGTGCTGCTTTAATTCGTGATCGAGGCCCTTTGTCGGTTCGTCCAGCAGGAGAAGGCGCGGCTGCGTGAGCAGAACCTTCGCGAGGGCGAGTCGTTGTTGCTCACCGCCAGACAGATCGTAAGGGTGCTTGTTCAGAAGATCGGAAATACGGCATATTTGGGCGATCTCGTCAATTCGAGCTGTGGACATTTCCTCCAGCTCTTCGGTAACGGTGCTTTTGGAAAACAGGCTTTTCGGATCCTGGGGCAGCATGCACAGGCAGTTTTGAAACAGATCTTTGTTCTTATAGTGCTTCAAATTTTTGCCGAACAGCTCAATGCTGCCTCGATAAGGCTTGCAAATGCCGCAGATACTTTTTAACAGCGTGGATTTTCCGCTGCCGTTGCCGCCGACAATGGCAAACAGACTGCCCTCCGGCACGATGGCATCCATCGCCTTGAGAATATCGGGGCTGTCCTTTTCGTAGCGGAAAAAGACGTTTTTCAGGCGCAGAGCGGCTTTGTTCGAGGCAATGTATTCTTTTTCTTCCTTGGCGGAATCTTCAAATTCCTGCTGCAGCCAAAGACGACCATCGCGAACGGTCATAGGAACCTTGCCCTGAGCGCAGCAGCCATAAAAAACACGCATGGGTGTCGGCAGAGCGGCGCACATCTTGCTGCTGCGCAAAAAATTTCCGACCTCTTCGGGCGTGCCGTTTGCCTGTATGCGGCCGTCGTGCATAATCACAACGCGGTCGGCAGCAGGGTAAACCTCTTCTAAACGATGCTCTGTGATGATGACGGTCGTACCGAGCTCACGGTTAATTTTTTTGATCGTAGCCAAAAAATCAGAAGCGGAAATGGGATCGAGCTGCGCCGTCGGCTCATCCAAGATCAACACCTCCGGCTGCATGACCATGATCGAGGCTAAATTCAAAAGCTGCTTCTCACCACCGGACAATAGGGCGGTGTCACGGTGAAACCGGTGCCGTATGCCGAAATACTCCGCCATTTCCGCAATGCGGATGCGCATGGTGGTTTGCTCGCAGCCGAGGCTTTCCAGGCCGAAGGCAAGCTCGTGCCAGACCTTGTCCGTGACGATCTGTTCGTCGGGATTTTGCATGACGAAGCCGATCTTTGCAGCTTGCGCCTGCATGCTGAGCTGCGATAGGGGAGAGCTGTTGAACAAAATGCGCCCCTGTCTGTTTCCGTGCGGCGAAAGGACGGGTTTTAAATGGCGCAGAAGGGTCGTTTTGCCGCTTCCGCTTTGTCCGCACAGCAGGATATATTCGCCTTTTTCAATTGTAAGACAGATGTCCTGCAATGTTGCTTTTTCGCTGTTTGGGTAGGAAAAACTCAAATCGCAGAGCTCGAAATGCGCCACTCGATCGCCTCCTTTGTGTGTAATATGACGGGAAGAAATACAAACAAACTGTAGAGCGCAAAATCCCAAGAGATATTTTGCACCATAAGTCGCGGTGTGTAGCTCACATCGGTATGACCATAGAAGATCACGCCCAACAAAAGCACAGCCATGAGCAGCAGCAAAACATAATCTCCGGGCTGCATCCGATAGATCTGAAAGGAGGAACGCTTGGTGCTGCCATAGCCGCGCGAACGCATGGAATCGGCGGTGACGATGCTGCCCTCGAGCGCATCGTCCGTCACTGCGGAAAGAACGCACATGCCTCCCTTGAGCTTATCTCTCAGAGTGCTGTTTTCATTCATACCTTTACCGATACAGCGTCTTGCGACGGCGGTCTGCTGCGCCTTTCGGCTGAGCCTCGGAATCATGCGAAGGATCATGACAAGCAAAAGCGACAGCTTGTATCTTCCGAATAAGCTTGTAAATTTATCGCCGCTGAGTACCTTGTTGTAACAGGCAAACCACACGAATGCGGACACAACGGTTGCGCCTGTCGCTGCGCCGCAGCACAGAGCTTCGAGCGTATACGGTCGTGAGAACAATCGGAACAGAACATGCTCTCCTGCGGTGTTGAACAGGGGATTGATTGCCGTGATGAGCAGAAAAAGCGGCAAAATGCCGAGCAGAAGCCGAAAAACCTTTCGCCCACTCAAAAGCCATTGGTAAACGACCGCCGCGATCAGACCGGTAAACAGATAGACGGGGTGCTGCAGTACAACGCTGCATCCGATTGCACCGAGGAAAAATATGAAATTTACCGCCGGATGACAGCGGGAAAAGGCATCGTATTTCATAACATCCTCCAAATAAAAAACGTCCCCATACGGGGACGCAAAAAGGTATGCAAAACAAACCGACAGACCATCCCCAAGAGTCTTTCGGTTTTGAAACGAGGCGTTGTATTCCGACTCCGGACGCCTGTGAGCAAGTGCCTTCTCAGCCTGTGCCAATGGCGCTTGCGGCTTTTTGTCCGTCTACGGCGGCTTGGTACCGTTGGGATTCTCCCATTCCAGTAAAGCATCGTTC
>CAYVLD010000126.1:0-4874 GCA_964452205.1 uncultured Oscillospiraceae bacterium | reverse complement strand
AGGATTCAGACATGTAAACAATGCGTATTTTCAAACGAGCATCGCAATGCTCGTTGTTCAGTACACATTATTTATTCATACCGAAACAAAGGGCGTGCCGAAACGGCACGCCCTTTGTACGCCATGTATTTATCATTCACTACGGCGATGCTCGGCCTTTGTCAAACGCTCCGATCAAGCCTGCGCTGCGGTGATGATCGCCATCTTGTAGACCTCGTCGGCATTGCAGCCGCGAGACAGATCGTTGATGGGCGCGTTCAGACCGAGCAGGATCGGACCGTATGCCTCGTAGCCGCCCAGACGCTGTGCGATCTTATAACCGATGTTGCCTGCCTCGATGCAGGGGAAAATGAACGTATTTGCATAGCCGGCGACAGGAGAGCCGGGGAACTTGAGCTGACCGACAACGGGAGAAACCGCCGCATCAAACTGCATCTCGCCGTCGATGGCAAGATCGGGAGCCAGCTCCTTCGCCTTTGCGGTGGCAGCCTGACTCAGAGCGACCGTGCCGCCCTTGCCGGAGCCCTTGGTCGAGAAGCTCAGCATTGCGACCTTCGGATCCATGCCGAAAAGCTGTGCACAGCGTGCCACGTCAACTGCGACCTCCGCGAGCTTGTCTGCGCCGGAAATGGTGACGTTGCCTTCCTTGTCCAAGGAATCCTCGTAAGAGAGGTTGATCGCGCAGTCGCCCATGCAGATCATCTCCTCGCCGCGAACCATGATGAAGCAGGAGGAAACCAAATGGCTGCCCGGTTTCGTCTTGACAAGCTGCAGCGCAGGACGGACGGTGTCGGCGGTGGAATAGGTCGCGCCGCCCAAAAGGGAATCCGCATAGCCCAGCTTGACGAGCATCGTGCCGAAGTAGTTGCCCTTTGCCAGAAGTGCACGGCATTCGTCGGCGGTCATCTTGCCCTTGCGGAGCTCGACCATTTTCTCGACCATGGCATCCATTCCCTCGTAGCTGGCAGGATCGAGAATCTCCAAACCCTCAATGTCAAAGCCGCCCTTTGCGGCATTTTCCTGGACCACATCGACATTGCCGACAAGGATCGGGGTCAAAAAGCCGTCAGCCTTCAGGCGGCTTGCCGCCTCCAAGATACGGGCATCGTGACCCTCGGTGAAAACGATCTTGCGAGGATTTGCCTTGAGAATATCGATCAGACGATTGAACATAATATTACCTCCAAATATGGTGATGTTTCCCATATATTATAGCAGATGCGCATCAAAAATCAAGCCAAACCGACTGCTTTGACCGAATTTCAACAATTTTTTCCGTCAGCGGATGGCAAAAGCGCAGCGAAACGGCGCAAAGCTGCTGATACGGCAGACCGAAATCGTCGCTTCCGTACTGCGGATCGCCCAGAATCGGGAAGCCCATGTAAGCGCAATGCACCCGTAGCTGATGCGTTCTGCCAGTCAGCGGCCGGAGCTCTAAATGACTGCACCGATTGCCGCGATTTAAAGTGCGAAAGCGCGTTCTTGCCTCCTTGCCGTCCTCTCGCACGCCGCGCAGCATGCCCGTCGGCGAAAGCCTCGCAATCGGCGCATCGATGAGCCCTTCATCCGTTTTCGGCGCGCCCAAAACGGCGGCGTGGTAGATTTTTTCGATCTGACCGCTTCTCTGCATTGCGTGCATTTTAGCGTGGATATGGGAATTTTTGGCAAGCAAAACCACACCAAATGTATCCCTATCGAGCCGACTGACCGGATGCACCGCACATTTTTGCCCCGTTTTTTGATAATAATACAGCAAATAATTTGCCAACGTATCGGTATTGCGCGCAGACGACGGGTGCATCAAGATCCCTGCCGGCTTGTCGAGCGCGATGAGCGCATCGTCCTCGTACAGGATCGAAAGCGACCCCTCCTGCGCAGGATATTCGGGTGTGTCCTCGTCCATGCAGACGGCGATCTCGTCCCCGATTTTCACCGGAAAATCCGTAAAAACCGTCTGCCCGTTCACCGCATAGGCGTGTCGGAATTTCATGCGCTTGACCAGCGTTGAGGACAGACCAAGCTCCCGTCGCAAAAACGACAGGAGCTTACCATCTCTTTGTGCTATGTGTGTCAGCCTCATACGCTCACCTTTTCGGCGTTAAATTTCTCGAGCCAATAGCGCATGATCGCCCGACGTGTCACAATGCCGATAAAATCGCCCTTGTCATCGACCACGGGGACGAAATTCTGATCCGCCGCCTTCAAAAGAAGCGTCTGCATGTCGGCAGTGACCGAAACCGGTTCATTATCGCGGCGATGGGTGATTTTCATGATGCTGTGGTTTTCGGTGTCTTTCAGATCCAAGCCGCAGATATTTTTGACCGCCCACAAAAGGTCGCCCTCGTTGAGCGTGCCGCGGTACTGGCCGCTGCGAGAGATGATGGGCAATGCGGAATAGCCGCTGTTCTCCATGCGTTCGATCGCTTGGCGCAGAGAAAAATCGTCATATAAATAGGCGCAATTCGCCTTAGGTGTCAGAAAAAACAGTAAATTCAAGAAAAGGAACCTCTTTCATTATTTTCACAAGTGCTGTGTAAAAAATATTATAGCACAATTTTCCTGCAAATGCTGTTAAGATTCTGTGACACGTTAGAGAAAAAACGTTAAAAAAATTGTGTATAATGTTCAATTTTCCGTTTAGACGGAAAAAGGCAGAGCTTTGCTCGATTATTTCGAACAAACCTCATTTCGCAGCTCACCGACCATGTAAAGGCTTCCGAATGCGACGACCGCACCATCTTGTCCTGTGCAAGCCATGGCGGTTTCAACACCCTGTGCAATGCTGCCGCAGGCCGTAACAGGCTTTCCGAACACCGCCAGCGCCTTTGCCAGCGCCTCGGCCGCCAGCGCGCGCGGATTGTCAGGCCGCACCGTGACCCAATGCGCAACATACGGCGCAAGGAGGCGATACATATCTAAATAATCCTTATCCGCCATCACACCGGTCAGCGCGGTGATGCGCCGCCCGGGCAAATAATCGACAATGTTTTTGACCAACGCCTGCATACACTGCGGATTGTGTCCGCCGTCAACAAAGAAGATCGGCTCGCGCCGCAACAACTCAAAACGCCCTGCCCACGTCACGGTGCTTAACCCCTCGCGAACGGCTTCCTCGGTCAAATTCCAGCCCTTTTGCCGCAATACATCGACCGTTTTGAGCACAACAGCGGCATTTTTAAGCTGATGCTCGCCCAGAAGCGGCAAAAACAGCGACTTTCGCTCACCGCAATCAAAAATCTGCCCCGAAAAATCCGCGCTTTGAAGGCGCAGGGCGTCAAACTCCGCCAAATGCAGACGGGCATTCGTCTCGGCGCATTTTTCGGCAAAAACCGACTCCAAGCCCGAGCGGTAAACGATCGCATCGCCGCCCTTGATGATGCCTGCCTTCGTTTGGGCGATCTGTTCCAAGGAGCTTCCCAAAAATGCCACATGATCCAAGCCGATATTCGTAATCACCGCCGCCTCGGGCGTGGAAATGACGTTGGTCGAATCCAATTCGCCGCCCATTCCGACTTCCAACACGACAATGTCGCATTTTTGTCGAAAAAAATATTCCATCGCGATGGCGCTCACCAGCTCAAATTCCGTCGGATGATCGTTCATGCCCTCGGCAAGCGGCTTGACAAATTCCGTGATCTCAGCAAGCTGCTCGTCCGAGATCTCCTTGCCGCAAACCTGCATGCGCTCGTTGAAGCGGTGGATGTAGGGCGAGGTGTAAAGCCCTGTTACATAGCCTGCCTTGCGAAAAATATTGGCAAGCATTGCCGCCGTCGAGCCTTTTCCGTTCGTACCGGCGATGTGGATAAATCTTAAACGCTCCTGCGGATCGCCCATTTTACAAAGCAGCTCCCGTGTCCTCGAAAGACCCGGGATCGAGCCCTTCCAGCTCACGGAGTGGATGTAGGTCAACGCCTCTTGAACGGTCATATTTTACCTCCGTTTCGGCACGAAGCCGCCGCGATCCAGCGCGGCAATGATCGGCAGCGCGACCAGCGACATCAGCACGGACGAAGCAATTCCCGATGCCAGACGGATCCAGAACACACCGAAAATCAGCGCGTAGCTGTAGTAATGGTAGATCACGGCATCGAAATAGTACACAAGCGTGTTCAGGCACGAGACGATCATTCCCGAAACAAGGCAAACGCCGAAATAAACGGGACTTTTTTTCTTATAAATCTCCTGCGGCGCAAGGCGCTTGCGCAGCATACGGGCGCAAATGCCGATGAACAGGCCGCGGATGGCAGGCGGCAAAACCCACAAAAGCGTGGTCGTGGTCAAGCCGTACTTCAAAAGCTGCTCTAAAAATGCGCCCAGGAATCCGATGCAAAAGCCGTCAACAGGGCCGAAGAGCATTGCGCCGATGACGGTCGGCAGGGAAGCGAAGGTGATTTTGATGCCGCCGATCTCGAAAGAGAGCATCGAAAGCCCGAAAAACAGGGCGATGAGGACGGCGTTGGCGGCAAGGCGTTTGACAGATTTGGACATAAAAAATTCCTCCTTGATTTGGAGGAGGTTAAAAGACGGCACGACACTCCCTGAAGGCAACCGTGAACCAACCGACGGTGGATTTTTGATCCATCTCGGTCGATTTTTTTACCGATTCCTGACGGGCAAACGCAGCAGGCGGTTGCGGAAACAGCACCGCGGGCAAACGCCCTTCGCCCGACGGCAACCTCCCATCCGATCGGTACTTAACGCGCTGTTCCTACTCCTTGCAATGTCGTGTCTTTATTGTAATAAATTTTTCGAAAAAAGCAAGCAAAATTTTTGCCGCTGTGCGCGGCGGTTTTGTGCGCAGCAGCGTATGGCCGCTATGTAATGTCTACTGAATAAGTCGCTGTTGCGACTTGTTCATGCGGCATCGCCGCATA
>CAYVLD010000125.1:0-4917 GCA_964452205.1 uncultured Oscillospiraceae bacterium | reverse complement strand
CTTTGCGTTGTCTCTGCCCTGTCCGATGCGCTCGTCACCGATGGAGAACCAGCTTCCGGACTTGTTGACCAATTCCAGCTCAACTGCTTTATCCAGCAGCTCGCCGTACTTGGAAATGCCTTCGCCGTACATAATATCAAACATTGCCTCACGGAAGGGAGGCGCAACCTTATTCTTAATGACCTTAACACGGGTACGGTTGCCGATGATGTTGCCGCCGTCCTTGATCGCCTCGACCTTGCGGACATCCAAACGGACGGAGGAATAGAATTTCAGCGCATTGCCGCCTGTGGTGGTCTCGGGATTGCCGTACATCACGCCGATCTTCATACGAAGCTGATTGATGAAAATGACGATGCAATTGGTCTTAGCGACCGTACCTGCCAGCTTACGCAGCGCCTGCGACATAAGTCTTGCCTGCAAGCCGACGAAGGCATCACCCATCTCGCCTTCAATTTCCGCACGAGGTGTCAGCGCGGCGACGGAGTCGACGACCACGACATCCAGAGCACCCGAACGCACCAGCGCTTCGGTAATGTCGAGCGCCTGCTCGCCTGTATCCGGCTGAGAAACGAGCATCGAATCAATATCCACGCCGATAGCCGCCGCATAGGTCGGGTCAAGCGCGTGCTCGGCATCGACAAACGCGACCTCGCCGCCGCGTTTCTGCGCCTCAGCCAGAACGTGCAGCGCCAGCGTGGTCTTACCGGACGATTCCGGCCCGTAGATCTCAATGATTCTGCCGCGCGGCAGACCGCCGATTCCCAAAGCGGCATCAAGTGCCAGAGAGCCGGTCGGAATGGCATCGACATTCATCTCGGGACGGTCGCCCAAGCGCATGACCGCACCCTTGCCGTAGTTCTTCTCAATCTGGTGCAGGGCTGTGGTCAATGCTTTCTTCTTATCCTCCGCAGGAGACGGTGCTTCGTAGACGCCTTTACTCTTTGCCATAATCAATCTTCCTCTCTTTTTTGGGCAAGGATCGCCCGAATAATATATGCAGTATCTCTTCGCTGCTCGATGATCTCAAAGCCGTTTTGCTCCAAAATCTCACACACAGCATCCTCCTGCCCCATGCCGATCTCGAAGCAGAAATAGCCTCGCGGCGAGAGCGCAGCGGTATAATTCTTTACAATCGCGCGATAGAAATCCAAGCCGTCTTCGCCGCCGTCGAGCGCCATATGCGGCTCAAAATCGCGCACACTACGGTCTAATTTCAGCATTTCCGCACTCGTCACATAGGGCGGATTGGAAACGATCAGGTCAAATTTCCCGATAAAATCCTGCGCAGGCTGCTTGGCATCGAGCGGAATACAGCTCACGCGGCCGTTGAGCTTCTGATCCTGCGTATTGCGCCTTGCGATACGCAGCGCCGCAGGCGAAAGATCCGCCAACGTCACTCTGGCATCCTTCACGCGCTTGGCAATGGCAAGACCGATGCAGCCGCTGCCGGTACACAGATCCAAAATACGCGGATTTTGCTCCAAAAACAGCGCTTTTTTAATCGCAAGCTCAGTCACGACCATCGTATCATCCCGAGGGATCAGCACATCGGGAGTCACGGTCAGCGTCATATCATAAAAATCCCACTGACCCAAAATATACGGCATCGGCTCACCCTGCAGATAACGCTGCGCAAACGATTCGGCCAGCTCAATGACCTCCTCGGAAGCGTACATCTCGCGCTGCGAGATCATCTGCTCGGCGGTCTTGCCTGAAGCGGCGCAAATCAGCTCCCGCGCGATATTGGAGGCGTTTTCGCCCTCCATACTCAGAAGCGCTCTTCTGATCTCCAGATAGAGATCTGCGTACTTCTTTACCATTTATCTGCCCCCTCTTTCTCGGGGATGACGAGGGTGAGCGCCTGAATACCGACTTCGATCATCTCGTCGTCGGGCTCATTGGTGGTGATGTACTGCAGCCACATGCCGGGTGCAGACAGCGCGCGCGTAAACCGGTTATCATATCTGCCAACCACACGATTGAGTTCATACGCCATACCGACCACGATGGGCAGAAGCAGCAGCTTCATCACAATGCGCAGCAGCGCATCTAAGATTGCAGAATCAAAGTCCGGCGTTATGGGCTTGAGCAGAATCGAGGCGATCGAGAAAACCAAAATAGAGATAAACAGCACCACAAACAGGAAGCTCGTGCCGCAGCGCGGATGCAGACGGGTCTGCTTGCGCACATTCTCAACGGTCAGCGGCAGCTTCGCCTCATAGCAGCGGATGGTCTTATGCTCCGCGCCGTGGTAGGAAAACACGCGTTTCATATCCTTCATTCTCGATGCGAGGAACATATAGGCAATCAGCAGCGTAATGCGTACCAATCCCTCAACCAGATACAAAACCGGCTCATTATGGATCCAATTTCCCAAAACCGAGCCGATGATCGACGGCAAAACGATAAACAGACCGACCGACATCAAAATACCAAGCGCGACCGCAATGGTCACAATGACGCCCTGTGCCTTTTCCGACTCGAGCTTGCGCTCAAGCCACGCATCGAGCTTTGACTGCTTCTCCGGCGAGGTTTGTTCCTCTTCCTCGTCGACAAAGAAGTTTGCCGAATACATCAGCGCGGAGACGCCGACCTTCATCGAGGTGCAGAAGTTGAAAACCCCGCGGATAAACGGAATTTTCTTGAAGGAGAAGCCTTTTTTCGCCGGCTTTCGCTCCTCGATCTTCGTATGGATGCCATCCTTGGCACGAACGACCGTGGCGGCTTTGTCAGGTCCGAGCATCATAATGCCCTCAATCAACGCCTGACCGCCGATCATGGTCTTAAACTTTTCATTACAGCATTTTTTCTCTGACATAGTATTCCTCTCTATCCGATCGGAAGGCAGATCGTCACCAATGTACCTCCGCCCTCAGCATTTGTCAGCTCCAGAGAGCCGTTGTGCATCGTGACGATCTCTTCACAAACCGCCAGACCGATGCCGCTGCCGCGCGCCTTAGACGCGCCCTTATAAAAGCGTTTCTTGACCAAAGGCAGCTCCTCCTCGGGGATGCCGGGGCCGAAATCGCGGATGCGTACCACGACCTGTTCCGCCTCCAAGCACATTTCCGCGGTGATCTTGCCGCCTTCGCCGCCATGCTTGGCGGCATTATCCAATATATTCAGAAATACCTGACGCATACGAGCCGTATCGCAGGGAATTTCAGGAATATCATCGCAATTTTCCAAATATTGCAGCTCAATGTTCTCCTGCTCCAAGCGAGAACCGTACATAAATACCGTATCTTCAAACTCCGAGCGAATATCACTCAGCGCAACATTAAGCTTAAAGCGGCCGTCCTGCATGCGCGAAAATTCCAGCAGCTCTTCGACCATACCCGTCAGTCTGTGTGCCTCACGCACGATGATATTCAAGCCGCGCTTTGCCTCCGCAGAATCCACGCTTCCGCCGACGGAAAGCAGCGTCTCGCTCCAGCCGCTGATGGCCGTCAGAGGTGTTCTGAGCTCATGCGAAACCGAGGACATAAACTCCGACTGCATTTTCTCCGACTGGCTGATCTTGTTGGACATGTCGTTGATCGTATCGGCAAGCTCACCGATCTCATCATCAAATTTACTCTGGATCTGCACGCCGTAGCTGCCTGCGGAAATGCGCTTTGCCGTATCGGTGATCTCCGTGACAGGTACCAAAATGGACTTGACATAGTACCGACCGCTGATATAGACGATCAACAGCAGCACAAGTCCGACCAAAAGCACCGTCAGGCTGAAATAGATGATCTGACGGTCAACCTTCGTCAGGCTGGTCACATAACGCAAAACGCCGATGACCTCGCCGTTGGAGTAGATCAGGGGGCTGGACACCGTCATAATACGCTCCCCCGTTTCGGGGTTTTCACCGGTGTAGGTGCTGATCTTCTTCGTCTCGATCGCCTGCGTAATATCGCTCGTCACCTCGACCGAGGTCGCAAGCTGCGTATAAGACGAGGCAACGATGCGGTGGTTCATGTCAATGAACTGCAGCTCCATAATATCCTTGGAGTCGAATGTCTGGGTAAACTTCGCACAGGAGCGGTAATACTCATTATAGCTCTGGCCGATGTACGTTTCAAAAAACTTTGTGCTCGTGCGCGCCCTGGAGATCATGCCGGCCTTCATATTGGAATAATAATACGATGCGACCGTGACCGAAAGCGCCGTCACGCAAAGCAAAACCAGCGCAAGAACGATGCTCAATGTGTTGCGAAGCCAACGCCTTTGCAGACCCTTACTTTTTTTCATCGTTCTCACCGCCCTTTCTCACGCGTTTACACGCCCCATTTATAGCCAAAGCCCCAAACCGTGGTGATGTAGGTGGGATTGGCTGTATTATCCTCAATTTTAATACGCAGTCTGCGGATATTGACATCGACGATCTTCAGCTCGCCGTCGTAATCTCTGCCCCAAACCGTAGTCAGAATATCCTCACGGGAGAGTGCGCGTCCCGGATTTTGCATAAACAACTGGATGATGGAATACTCCACCTGCGTCAGCTTGATGCGGCGGCCGTCCTTATCCAATGTGCGGTTGCGGATGTTGAGCGTAAACGGCTCATGGATGATGATCTCGGGATCACCCTCCGCACCGCCGCCGACTCTGCGGTAAAGCGCGTCGATTCGCGCCGTCAGCTCCGCCGGAGAGAACGGCTTGGTCACATAGTCATCCGCACCGGTCATCAGGCCCGTGACCTTATCCATCTCCTGGGTGCGGGCGGTGAGCATGATAATGCCGATCTGCTTGCTGGCAGCACGGATCCGGCGGCAGACCTCAAAGCCGTCAATATCCGGCAGCATGATATCCAGCAGAGCCACGCCGATATCCGGATTTTCCTGCAGCCTGTCCAGCGCCTCCTGGCCTGTGCCCGCCTCGATGGCATCATAGCCCGCGCGCCTCAGATTGATCACAACAAAGCTG
>CAYVLD010000124.1:0-5334 GCA_964452205.1 uncultured Oscillospiraceae bacterium | reverse complement strand
GCAGGGATCGCAGACCTTCGTCAAGAAACCGTCTTCGTTGTATCATTGTGGGGCACAGGTCAGAGTGTCAGCCGTCAGCGAGGAACGAGCGCTACGGATGCGGCCTACCCCTTGCGGGTATTCGCTCAGAATGACAAACACGGGCTCACCATCTCACCGATAAATCGGAATTTTGCAAATCCTTTTCACTATGTTTTGTATTATACTTCAAACATCAGATCGCCGTATGTCGGTACCGGCCAGATGTCCTTGTCCACGATCAGCTCCAGCTTATCGATCGGCGTGCGCAAATCACGCATCGCAGGCGCGATCACATCGTGGCAGAAATTCGCCATTTCCGGCACGCAGTCGAGCGAATTGCTTCTCTCAACGCAAGCCTCCAAATGAGCAAGCGCATCGTTCGCCTGCTTCAAAAGTGCACAGGTCTTTTTCAGAAGCTCCTCCTGCACGCTGCAATCCGCCTCGGGGCAGGCTGCGCGCACCTTGCACACGGAGTCCGCAAGTCTTGTGCTGTAACGCACAACCGACGGAATATAGTGCTTTGAAGCCATGTGAAGCATCGTGCGCGCCTCAATGCATGTGACCTTTGCATAGGTTTCATAGAGGATCTCACTGCGCGATTCCAGCTCAGCCTGCGTGAAAACGCCGAACTTCCCAAACAGCTTGACAGATTTCTCTGTCGTTAAGCTCGGCACGGATGCAACCATGCTGGACAGATTCGGAAGACCCCTTCTTGCGGCCTCCTCAACCCAGTCGTTGCTGTAGCCGTTACCGTTAAAGATCACGCGGCTGTGCTCGCGCAGATTGTCCGCAATGAGCTTCTTTGCCGCTGCCGTAACATCGGAAGCATTTTCCAGCACGTCCGCAGCCTCGCAAAATGCCTCGGCTACGATGGTATTCAGCACCGTATTTGAGTTTGCAATACAGTCAGACGAGCCGACCATACGGAACTCAAACTTATTGCCCGTAAAGGCAAACGGCGAGGTACGGTTGCGGTCAGCCGCATCACGCTTGATGACCGGCAGCGTCGAAACACCCGTATCGAGCTGGCCGTCCGTCAGGCAATCGGCTGCGACGCCGTTATCCGCAATCTGCTGCACAACGTCTTCAAGCTGATTTCCCAAGAAAATGGAAATGATCGCAGGCGGCGCTTCATCCGCGCCCAAACGCCGGTCATTGCCTGCGCAGGCCGACGACACTCGCAACAGATCCGCATGACGGTCAACCGCCTTGATAATACACGAAAGCACCAGCAAAAACTGCAGGTTATTATTCGGCGTTTCACCCGGATTCAACAGGTTCTTGCCTGTGTCCGTGGCAATCGACCAGTTATTGTGCTTACCCGAGCCGTTAACGCCGGCAAAGGGCTTTTCATGCAGCAGGCAGACCAGACCGTGTCTGCCGGCAACACGCTTCATCGTTTCCATCGTAAGCTGATTCTGATCGACCGCGACATTGCAGGTGCAGTAGATCGGCGCAAGCTCATGCTGACCGGGCGCGACCTCATTATGCTGCGTGGTTGCGGCAATGCCCATCTTCCACAGCTCCGTGTTCAAATCAGCCATAAACTCACCGACTCGCTCACGGATCACACCGAAATATTGATCCTCCAGCTCCTGTCCCTTCGGCGCAGGCGCACCGAACAGCGTTCTTCCGGTATAGATCAGGTCGCGGCGCTTGAGATATTTCTGACGGTCAACGATAAAATATTCCTGTTCCGCGCCGACAGACGGTGTAACCTTGGTCGATTCGGTGTCCCCAAAAAGCCGCAAAATTCGCAGCGACTGCTGAGAAAGTGCATCCATTGAGCGCAGGAGCGGCGTTTTGTTGTCAAGCGCCTCGCCGTGATAGGAGAAAAACAGCGTCGGAATACACAAAATCGTTCCGCAGGACATCTCCTTGACAAAAGCGGGCGAGGTCATGTCCCACGCGGTATAGCCGCGCGCATAGTGTGTCGCACGCAGGCCGCCCGACGGAAAAGAGGAAGCGTCGGATTCGCCGCGGATGAGCTGCCTGCCTGTCAGCTGCAAAATGGTTTTGCCCATTGCATCGGGTGTCGTCAAAAAAGCATCATGCTTTTCCGCAGTAATGCCCGTCAGCGGCAAAAACCAATGGGTATAATGCGTCGCTCCGCGCTCGATGGCCCATTGCATCATCGCCTCAGCAACAATATCGGCACTTTCGGCCGAAATACTGCCGCCATTCTTTTCGACAAAAACAACCTCGTCATAGACCTCTTTGGGCAGTCGAGCCTGCATCTGCGCTTTATTAAAAACATTTTCGCCAAAAAAATCGGATACGACCATTTTTTCGCCCCCCTGTTATTTCCTACAAGTGTACTCCTTTCGGAGCAAAAAAGCAAGTATTTTTTCATGGAACTTATATAAAGATATGATAAATTTACCATTTTCTATTTTGCCAAATCTGTATACACTATGTTCGAGGTGATTATATGTGGACAATGATTTGGCGAACGATCGTGCTGTATTCGCTTCTGATCACATCGGTGCGTTTATTGGGAAAACGTCAGATCGGGCAGATGGAACCGTCGGAATTTGTGATAACCATGCTTTTGGCAAACCTTGCAACCATTCCGCTGGAAGAAAACGACCTGCCGATCACGCACGGCTTGATTCCGCTTGCGCTTGTCATCGGCGGCGAGCTTTTGATTGCTTGGCTCACCACCATTTCGCCATTTTTCCGTAAGATTTTCTGCGGAAAACCGGAAATTTTAATTGAAAACGGAAACATTTCCTACAAGGCGCTCAAGCACAACCGTGTCAATCTGGACGAGCTGACCATGCACCTAAGAGAAAAAGATATTTTCGATCTCAGCGAAGTAAAATTTGCAATTCTGGAAACCAACGGACAGCTTTCGACACTTCTTTATGCCAAAAACCGTCCTGCCAGCGCGAAGGACGCAGGGCAAAAGGTCAAAGACACCGAGCTGCCCGTTACCTTGATCTCCGACGGAAAGCTCCTGCATGAAAATCTTCACGTGGCCAAAAAAAGCGAAGCATGGGTTCAGTCAGAGCTGAAAAAACGAAGCTGCAGACAGAAGGATGTTTTGCTTTTGACCGTCGATGCGGCAAACAAAGTCTATTTTGTCAAACGCTCCGATGCATAAAGTATTGCCTTTTCTCCACAAATGCGGTATAATGTCCGCAGAAGTGGAGGTCTTTTTTTATGGATACAATGGCTTTGGATCACCGCTATATTGCAAACACGTACAACCGATTTCCTCTGCAGATCGTCGGCGGCAGCGGTTCGACCGTGTACGGCGCAGACGGCAGGGAATATATTGACCTCGGAAGCGGCATAGCCGTAAATATTTTCGGCTTAAACGATGCACCGTGGAAGCAGGCAGTTGCCGCGCAGCTCGACAAATTTCAACACTGTTCAAATCTGTATTACTCCGAGCCTGCCGCCGTATTGGCTCAGATGCTTTGCACGCGCGCCGACATGTCAAAGGTCTTTTTTTGCAACTCCGGTGCAGAGGCTAACGAGTGCGCGATCAAGGCTGCGCGTAAATGGGCCGCCCTGCACAAAGGATGCGAGTATTTCAACATCATCACCCTGAACAAAAGCTTTCACGGCAGGACGCTGGCAACCCTTGCAGCAACCGGTCAGGAGATGTATCACAAGGACTATCGGCCTCTTCCGACAGGATTTTTGTATTGTGATGTCGGTGACCGCGAGGGCTTGGAGCGGCTTTTGCAGGAAAATGCCTGCGCCGCGATCATGTTTGAGGTCGTACAGGGCGAGGGCGGCGTAATGCCGATCGGGCAGGACTTTGCCGACACAATTCGCGAGCTTGCACAGACCCATAATGTGCTTCTGATCGCTGACGAGGTTCAGCTCGGCAACGGCAGAAGCGGTCAGCTTTTCGGCTACATGAATTACGGCTTGAGGCCGGACATCGTCTCAACGGCGAAGGGCATCGGAGGCGGTTTGCCGCTCGGAGCGGCCTTGCTCGGAGAAAGGACGGCAGATGTTTTTTCCCCGGGCGATCACGGTACGACCTTCGGCGCAAATCCCGTATGCTGCGCCGGCGGCGTGAACATTCTCAGCCGCATTGACGAAGCGCTGCTGCAGGGTGTGCGCGAACGATCTGATTTCATCCAAAATGCGCTCTCCGGCGCGAAGGGAATTTCGGATGTCTCCGGCATGGGTCTGATGCTCGGTCTGCAGATCGAAAAACCTGCTCGTCAATTTGCGCAGAAGCTTTTGGAAAACGGCGTGCTCGTCACGACCGCAAAGCAAAAGCTCCGTCTTCTGCCTGCGCTGAATATTCCCATGGAACAACTAAAACAAGCGGTGCAAATCATCATAGACTGCGCCGCACAATAAGGAGGAACCAATGAATCTGAAAGGCAAACATTTTTTGACGCTGCTCGATTTTACCCCCGAGGAAATCACGGGGCTTCTTGACCTTGCCGCTGAGCTGAAGGCTAAGAAGAAGGCCGGCATCGCGCATGATGATTACAAGGGAAAGAACATTGCGCTGATTTTCGAAAAAACCTCAACTCGTACCCGCTGCTCCTTTGAAGTCGCAGCGCACGATCTCGGCATGCATGTAACTTATCTTGATCCGTCCGGCTCTCAGATCGGCAAGAAGGAATCCATCGCAGATACCGCACGCGTTTTGGGTCGCCTGTACGACGGCATCGAGTACCGCGGCTTCGGTCAGTCGATCGTTGAGGAGCTTGCCAAGCACGCAGGCGTTCCCGTTTGGAACGGTCTGACCAACGAGTATCACCCCACCCAGATCCTGGCTGACATGCTGACCATCCGCGAGCATTTCGGTGACCTCAAGGGAAGAACGCTTGTATTTATGGGCGATTGCCGCTACAATATGGCAAACTCGCTGATGATCGGCTGCGCAAAGCTGGGTCTTCATTTTGTCGCCTGCGGCCCCGAGGGCTATTTCCCCGTACCCGAGCTGATTGCAAAATGCGAAGCAATCGCCAAGGAAACCGGCGCAACGCTCACCTTTGAAACCGACCCGATGAAGGCGACCGCTAACGCCGATGTGATCTACACGGACGTATGGGTTTCCATGGGTGAGCCGATGGAAGCATGGGAAGAGCGCATTGACAAGATGCTCCCCTATCAGGTCAACGCAAGGCTCATGGCAAATGCCGGTGAGAAGGCTGTATTCATGCACTGCCTGCCTGCATTCCACGACCTGAATACCGGTATCGGCAAGCAGATGGGCGAACGTTTCGGCCTTGCGGCACTGGAGGTCACCGACGAGGTCTTTGAAAGCAAGCAGTCCATCGTCTTTGACGAAGCGGAAAACCGCATGCACACCATTAAGGCTGTGCTCGCAGC
>CAYVLD010000123.1:0-5359 GCA_964452205.1 uncultured Oscillospiraceae bacterium | reverse complement strand
TCGGCGCAAAGCAGATGCGTCAGCTTCTGACCATCGCTCTGTACGACGGCGATACGGCGGTTTCTCAGACCCTCACTTGGAGCATTGAGAGCTACGTTGCTTCTGTCCGCGAGAAGACCACGTCTACCGAAGCTGAGATCAACATGGCTAACGCCATGCTCATCTACGGCGACAGCGTTGCCGCCTACATGACCGCTTCCGGTCAGTAATTGAATAACACAGCTTACATAGCTTGTTATATATTCTTTGAGAAAGGAGGTCACTATTATGAAGTTCATCGCTCCTGAGGTTGAGATCAAGAAGTTCGATGTCGCTGACGTTCTGACTGCTTCCAGCTCTGCTGAAACCGAGGCTACTACGATCAATCAGGAAGGCTACCCGATGGAAGGCTCTTGCAAATACAACGAGGGTGATGCAGGTGTCCCCGATTGCATCTAATCTTTGATTAACCCATGCTTGTTGTATATTCAGTAAGAAAGGAGGAAACTATAATGAAGTTCATCGCTCCTGAGGTTGACATCAAGAAGTTCGATGTTGCGGACATCCTTACTGCTTCCAGCGCGGCTGATACTGAGGCTACTACGATTAATCAGGAAGGCTACCCGATGGAAGGCCAATGCGTTTACAACGCATCTGACGCACTTGTTCCCGAGTGCATCTAATCTTTGATTAACTATTGCCCAGGGGCACCTTTGGGTGCTTCTGGGCAAACACCAATCGACGGAGGTATATTATGAAAGCCCTGTTATTTGACCAAATGGGTTTAAATGCAAGAAAAGAATTGGTTCCGCTGTGCGGTATGTTTGAATTGACTCCTCGCTGCAGCTTGGATTGCAAGATGTGCTATGTTCATTTGACCGATGCTCAGATGAAAGAGCAGGGAAAACGTGAAATCACAACGGAAGAATGGATCAAGATCATTGATGAGGCGGTCGATGCAGGCTGCGTATTTCCGTTGCTTTCCGGCGGCGAATGCCTGATGCATAAAGGTTTTAAGGAGATTTATCTCCATTTGAAGCAGAAGCCTGTTTCTATTTCTATTAATACGAATGCAACGTTATTAAATGACGATTACGTTGACTTTTTTGCGAAAAATCCCCCTGCGCGAATTAAAGTCACCCTCTATGGTATGAGTGAGGATGGCTATGAACATGCAACGGGTCACCGTTCCTTCTCCCGTGTGCGTGATGCAATTTTGAAATTAAAGCAGGCAGGAGTTGTTGTTAGGATTTCTGTTACTGTTTGTAGATATACTTATGACGAATCGGCGGAAATTGTAAGGTTTGCCATCGAGAACGACATACCCTACAATATCGACATGGCAATGGTGCAAGCAGACGAGGGGACAGGCCGTAATCTGGATGACTACGGTTTGACGGCAGAAGAAATCACATCGAAGTATCTTGAAATGTACAAGATCATGGGTTTTGAACCGTACAATAATCCTCCGATCGATGAGATTCCGACCTATATTGAAACGGATGAGAAAGTAACCGGTCTCAGATGCGCTTCCGGCAGAGGACACTTCGTAGTTCGCTGGGATGGTAATCTGCAAGGTTGCCTTTGGGTGCCGACGAAGTCTGAGAATGTTCTTGAAGTTGGTTTCAAAGAGGCTTGGAAGGCTGCGATTATGGCATCTCGTGAGCAGCCGACACCGATCGAATGTGAAAGCTGCGTATTGTTCAATGGCTGTACGATGTGCCCGATTCTTAGAGCAGATCCGAAGGATCCGAATCACTGCAATCCGCAGGTATGTGCAGTTACGTTGGCGAAGTACAATGCAGGCATCTTTAAAATCACGAAGAAGCGATATCTTGAAGATATGGTTTTTGACCGTGACTGAATGTGATAGTAGACTTATCGCTGTGTAAAACAAGGACAACGCCTTTTCTGTATAAAAGGCGTTGTCTTTGTTTTACAAAAGGGGGCTGAAAAAACTCTTTCCTACGTCATTCTGAAAGAACAATGTGACCGAAGAATCTTTTGTCAAGTTCGATAAACAGTCGGTACTTTTAAAGATCGTTCGCTCAGGATGACATAAATCGGAGTTTTTTACAGCCCCTTTTAGAATTTTAACAATAGAAATCGCGAATTTTCTTCGCTCTGCTGGGATGGCGCAGCTTGCGGATCGCCTTGTTCTCGATCTGGCGGATTCGTTCACGAGTGACTCCGAAAATTTGTCCAACCTCTTCCAGCGTATGTGTCTTGCCGTCATACATACCAAAGCGCAGACGCAAAACGTCAGCCTCGCGGTCGGTCAGTGTTTTCAGAATTTCGCTCAAAGCTTCTGCCAGCATTGCATTGCTGGTGGCATCTGCCGGCCCGGGAGTGTTATCATCTTCGACAAACGAACCGATGGTCGTATCTTCTTCGTCACCAACGGGAGTGTCCAGCGAAAGCGTATCAGCCGCAGTTCGATTTGCTTCGATAATTTTTTCGATCGGCATGTTCAGCTCATCTGCGATCTCTTCAAGCGTCGGCTCGCGGCCAAGCTCCTGAACGAGCTTGCGGTTGCAGCGAGTTGCCTTGTTGATTACTTCCACCATATGCACCGGTACGCGAATTGTTCTCGCTTGATCGGCGATTGCACGGGTAATGGCTTGCCGAATCCACCAGGTCGCATATGTAGAGAATTTATTTCCCTTTGTATGATCAAATTTGTCGACTGCGCGGATCAAACCGGTATTGCCCTCTTGAATGAGGTCGAGAATGTGTAACCCACGGCCGGAATATTTCTTCGCAATCGATACGACAAGACGAAGATTTGCTTCGGTGAGCTTTGCCTTTGCAGCTTCGTCGCCGTCAGCGACCAATCTTGCAAGCTCCTGCTCCTCTTCCACAGTCAAAAGCGGAATCTGACCGATCTCCTTGAGGTACATACGCACCGGATCGTCGAGATTAAATTCAGCGGCCAATTCAACGGGATCGACCAACGGTTCTTCTTCCTCTTCAATGATCGGCGCATCGAGGTCATCCAGCAAATCGGGTAAAGACTGTGTAGTGTCCGGCTCATCGCTCACAATTTGAATCCCCATGGATTCAAATGTATCATAAACCTGCTCGATTTTCTCGACAGACAGATCCAGCTTCTCTAAAGCGGCTAAAACCTCGCTTGAAGTCAGCATTCCGTCTCGGCGCCCCTTATTAATGAGGTTGGTCAGAGGGGTCATCATTTCCTCATTCGATTTTCCGTTATTCTTTGCGGTAGCCATAATACACTTCCTTGTAACATGGTTGACGTGAATCCAATCCATTATAACGTAGATGTTTCAAATATGCAAGCGTTTTTTGAGAAAAAACCACATTTTTCTATTTTATTTGCGCTTAAATACAAAAATACGCTCCGACGGCTCTTCCTCAGCATGCCCATCGGAGCGTTTAATCATACATATAAGTTATAGTAATTCTTCCAATTTTTTACGAATTGCCAGAATAAAATCCGTAGCAGAAAGGATATTAGGCGCACCCTTTTCCCAAAGAGCTGCAAGATCCTTGGTCATCGTTCCGCCTTCGATCACTTGGATGCAGGCTTTTTCAAGCGTTTTTGCAAAATTGCAAAGCTCCGCGTTGCCGTCCAATTCACCGCGTTTTGCAAGTGCGCCTGTCCATGCAAAAATCGTTGCCATCGGATTGGTCGAGGTGGTTTCGCCCTGCAGATGGCGGTAATAGTGTTTTG
Source organism: uncultured Oscillospiraceae bacterium (assembly GCA_964452205.1). Taxonomy (GTDB): domain Bacteria; phylum Bacillota; class Clostridia; order Oscillospirales; family Oscillospiraceae; genus JAZOXB01. The sequence goes on along the minus strand of CAYVLD010000123.1, from coordinate 1,683 downwards.
TTACCGTCCCGTGAGCAGCTTCATATTCGTACTTGCCCTCCGGCGAGACCAATACGGAGGTCATCATCGCAAGGCTGCCGAACGCCGTCGAAACCATGTCACTCATGACATCGCCGTCATAGTTTTTGCAAGCCCAGATGAAACCGCCTTCGCTGCGGATTACGCGTGCAACCGCATCATCGATCAGCGTATAGAAATAGGTGATGCCGGCAGCTACAAAGCGTTCTTTGTATTCCGCTTCATAAATCTCTTCGAAAATACGCTTAAATGTGCCGTCGTACAGCTTGGCAATCGTGTCCTTTGACGAGAACCATAGATCCTGCTTTGTCGCAAGCGCATAGTTGAAGCAGGAGCGCGCAAAAGACTCAATCGAGGTGTCTTTGTTGTATTGGCCGGTCAAAATGCCATTGCATTCGAAGTCATAGATGGTTTCGCGTGTTACATTGCCCTCGGAATCGGTAAAAACGAGTTCCGCTTTTCCCACGGGGACACGAAGCTCGGTTGCCTTGTAGACATCACCGTAAGCGTGACGTGCAATCGTGATCGGCTTTTTCCAATTCTTGACGGCAGGGGAGATGCCATCGACCAGAATCGGCGCACGGAATACTGTACCGTCTAAAATCGCACGGATCGTACCGTTCGGACTTTTCCACATTTTGGTGAGGTTATACTCGCTCATGCGCTGGACATTCGGCGTGATTGTTGCGCATTTCACACCCACACCGTATTTTTTGATGGCGTTGGCAGAATCAATGGTTACTTGATCTTGCGTTTTTTCGCGTTCCGGCAGACCGAGATCGTAATATTCGGTCATCAGGTCAATAAAGGGCAAAAGCAGTTCTTCTTTGATCTGCTTCCAAAGAATACGAGTCATCTCGTCGCCGTCGATCTCGACTAACGGAACATTCATCCGGATTTTGCTCATGTTGCCTCCTTGTGGACGATCAGCTCACAACGGTTGATCGGTGTACCAAGCTCATAGAATTTTTCCTCATAGCCTGTCATAATTCCGACAGGACCGTTTGCGTGTAGGTCACGAGTTAAATTGCGAATCTCCAGCTTGCATGCCTCAAATTCCTCCAGCGACCACTCAAACAGCGGCGCATTGTCTGTTTTGAAATGGATCTCGCCGTTGTTTTTCAGAATCTTCTTGTACTTTTCCAAGAAGGTGTGGAAGGTCAAACGACGTTTTGCGTTTTTCTTGCGCGGCCATGGATCGCAGAAATTTAAGTAAAGAAGGTCGACCTCATTGTCTTCGAAATATTCTTCAATTTCAGCAGCATCGAGCGAGAGGAAATATAGATTTTTCAAACCCATGGCAAGCGCTTTCTCCATCCCGAGGATCATAGCCTCCTGCACCTTTTCCACGGCGATCATCAGCACATCGGGGTTCGCAGCCGCTGTTTCCACAGTAAATTTTCCCTTGCCGCAGCCAATTTCCAGGTGCAGCTCCTTAGCCCCCGGCATCAGCTCTCGCCACTTACCGCGCAAAGCCTTCGCATCTCTCAGCCAAATGGAGGAGCAGGCCTCCATGCGGGGAGTTAAATTGTATCTTTTACGCATTCTCACAAAAAAGCACCTCATTTCTTCCGCTATTATAATGTGTACTGAACAACGCACAAGCCCTTGCAAGCCAAGGCCCTCGAGATGATTTGTGGTACCCAAAGCGTTTCTCGAGTTGCT
>CAYVLD010000122.1:0-5361 GCA_964452205.1 uncultured Oscillospiraceae bacterium | reverse complement strand
GCAGACCGCCGGACACCTTGTAGCCGCCGCCGCCGAACTTGCCGCCGGCGTGGAGGATGGTAAAGACCACCTCCAGAGCGGGCTTGCCCGTCTGGGGCTGGATGTCCACGGGGATGCCGCGGCCGTTGTCGGTAACGGTGATGGTATTGCCCTCGTTGATGGTGACGGTGATCTCACTGCAGTAGCCTGCAAGCGCTTCGTCGATGGAATTGTCCACGATCTCATAGACCAAATGGTGCAGACCGCTCGACGAGGTCGAGCCGATGTACATGCCCGGGCGCTTACGAACCGCCTCCAAGCCCTCTAAGACCTGAATTTGGGAAGCATCATATTCCTGATCCACGGTTGAATTTAACATTTCCTCGGACATTTTTTGTCCTCCTGTTCGCTGAAATAGTAAAGCCAAAAGGCTGATATTTTTGTTATTCTGAGCGTTAGCGAAGAAGCTTTGCCGGCATCACGATTATGCGGTGTTTTTCGTTACCCTCGCAAAAATTCTTCGGTCGCTTTGCTTCCTCAAAATGACGTGAAGCTTTATTGTTTTTGAATACGCTTTTCCAAAATTGCGGCATTGAACTGCGTCAAATAAATTTTTCGCATACCGAATTCCTCGGTAATGATGTAGCTTTTCGGCAAGGTGCCGGAAACATCGATGATCTCGCCCATTTTTTCCGCCTCGTTTAAAAAGGCGCGCGTATGCTTCGAGACGGACGTATTATCCAGATCAAAGATCCCGATAATGCAGCTTGTGCGGACGGAAAAATCCGCTCCGATCGGTAAATACATGTTAACTCCTAATTTTGTGCCGATTTTATTTCTATTTTTAGATCAGTTCTTTGCGAGAAGCAGCGAGCGAAATATCCCCCTTTTAAGGGGGAAGCAAAGGGGGTTGCAACCCCTCCGGGCTTCGCCCGACTCCCCTTAAAAGGGGAGTTTTTTGCTACGCGCAATGATCGCAGCGTTCGATGAACCGCCAAATTGAAATTTTCGTAACTTACAAAATATTTCCGTTCTCGATTTGTATGACCTGACCGATCTCGGTCAAACGGTCGGTCTCGCAGCAGGTGATAAAAACCTGTCCGCTGTTTAATTTATTCAGCACAAAATCCTGCCGACCTGCATCGAGCTCCGACAAAACATCATCCAACAGCAGCAGCGGCTCTTCCTCCGTATCCCGTCTTAAAAGCTCACGCTCTGCCAGCTTGATCGAGATCGTTGCGGTTCTCGTCTGCCCCTGCGAGGCAAACTGCGCCATCGGCAGGCCGTTCAGCGCCGCCTCAAAATCATCCTTATGCGGTCCTGAAAGACATTGACCGCTGTCTTTTTCCGCCCTTTCATGGCTCATCATGTGCTCTGACAGCTTCTCGCGCAAAATCTCCAGCGGCGCGAACGGATCGTCAATATTCGACACCGTTTTATACTGCATTGTCAAATTTTCCTTATCGCCGGAAAATTCCTTATGAAACTCCGCCGCACAAGCCTCCAACGACTGCAAAAATCTGGCTCTGTAAGATATCAAAATCGCGCCGATCTGCACCAAGCGCTCGTTATAATCAGGTAAGATCGCATACATCGACGGCTCGGCATCGCGCAAAACCGCTGATTTTTGCTCCAAAATTCGGCTGTACTCGCCCAAAGCAAGTGCATAATTCGGGCGCATCTGGCACAAAACGGCATCGAGCAATTTTCTTCTCGGCGCGGCGCCCTTTTTCAAAATCAAAAGATCCTCCGGACAAAACAGCACGCTCGTCAGCACGCCGGCAATCGAAGCAGCCGTTTTTTGCTTCACGCCGTTTAAGTAAAGCTGTCGCGGTCTGCGCCCGGAAAACAAAACCGCCTTCAATTCCTGCTCACGCTCATGTGAAAACAATTTTGCCTTTAATTCGGCAAACTCCGCGCCGAACTTGATCAGCTCCGCCTCTTTGCGTGTGCGGAAGGCGTGACCCGTGGAAAGATACGAGATCGCTTCGAGCAAATTGGTCTTGCCGTTGGCGTTGTCCCCGACGATCAGATTGACCCCGGGCACAAACGCAGCCTTCGCCTCGTCATAATTGCGAAAACCGCACAAATATAAGCTATTGAGCTGCATCGGTCACAATATAAATTTCGCCATCGAAACGGACGCTGTCACCCGGGCGCAGTTTCTTTCCGCGCATGGTGCAGATCTCGTCATTGACGAAAACCTCACCGTCTTGGATGACATTTTTCGCCATGCCGCCGGATTCAACGGCGTTTGCCAGCTTCAAAAAGCTCTCTAATTTGATAAATTCGGTCGTAATGGCAACGGGAATTTTTTTCACCGAACGACGAACCTGTACTTTCATAAGTTTCTCCCTCTTAATGCAGTCTGACCGGCAGAACCATGTAGGCAAAGTCCTTCTTCGTGTCCACAGGCGTAAAAACAATAGGGCTAAGGCCGTTTTTCAGCTCCAAGGTAACTTCCTCGGTCGGAACGGCTCTGAGCGCATCGAGCAAATAACGGCAGTTAAAGCCGATTTCCAGCTCCCCACCGTTACCGGCGATCGCACAGGTGTCATGCGCAGAGCCGATGGTGTTGACGGTCTTAAAATCCGCCATATTATCCCCAAACACACAGCGCATGGGGCTCTTGATTTTTTCCGAGACGATCAGGCTCACACGCTCGATGGAACTCATCAGCTCGGAGACGTTTGCGGTCAAAATGGTGGAATTATTGCTCGGCACAACTCTGCGCCAATCGATAAATTCACCCTCCAAAATACGGCAGACCAGCGTAGCATCGCCGATCTCAAACAAAATATGCTTATCGCCCAGCAGAAATTTTACCTCATCATCCGTGTCGGTCAAAATCTTCTCGACCTCGCGTAAACCGGTCGCCGGTACGACAAAGTGCATTTGTCTGTCAAACGGCTCTTCTGCGTGATAGGTACGGCGCGCCAAACGGAAAGAGTCGACTGCGACCATGGTAATGGTATCGTCGCTGACTTCCATCAGGCAGCCTGTGTGGATCGGACGCGCCTTATTTTCCGAAACGGAAAAAATCGTGCCGCCGATCATCTCACGAAGCGCACCTCTGGGCATGCAAATGCCGCCGGCAGCATTGACATCGGGCAGATCGGGATAATCCTCTGCGTCGAGCGCCGTGATCTGGAAGGACGATGCGCCTCCGCGGATCGAAACCAAATGATTATTATCAACCGTAATGGTGACCTCCTCATCGGGCAGCTTTCTGACGATGTCGAAGAACAGTCTTGCAGGCATGACGCAAACGCCGGCCTCGGTGACGTTTGCGGCAACCTTAACGGTGATACCGGTCTCCAAATTATAGCCGGTGAGCTGCACGCCGACTGCGGCGCGCACCAAAATACCCTCTAAACAGGCGATGGTGCTTTTTTGAGCGACCGTTCTGGCGGCAACGGAGATGGCAGAAACAAGCAGAGCTTTTTCACAGGTAAACTTCATGGAAAAATCCTCACTTTCTCTCTATCTATATAGATAGGAAGGATAATAAATGGTAATAGTAATAGACCGAGTGAATTTGTGCAAAACCGTTTTTCGCCTTAGAAAATCAAGGCTCGGCGATGCACAAGGGGATGTGCATGGAAAAATCACTTTTGCACAGGGAATTTTGAAAAAGTTTTCAACATAGATTATGCACAGAAAAGTTTTCCACAATTCACAGGGGTTGTGGATTGAAAAATGACATGTTACAGCCGCGAATTGATGTTCGACTGAATATCGCGGATATTATCCTGCAGGCCGTTTGCGGTGTTGGAAAGCTCGGTCTCGACACGGCGAATGGCATGCAAAACCGTTGTATGATTCTTGCCGAATTCCTTGGCAATGTCAGGTAAAGAGAGATTCGTCATCTTGCGGATCAAATACATCGCGATCTGACGCGCTTCTGCGATGTTTTTATTCTTCTGCGAGCCGCGCAAAACGTTCTCCTCGATCGAATAAAAACGGCAAACCTCCGAAATGATCAGATCCGGTGTCGGCACAGCCTGCGCCTTGCCCTTATACATGTCCTTGATCGCTCTGGAGACCGAAGCAACGTCCATCGGCATATTCGCCAAATCGTGATAGGCTTTGATTTTCTTGACCGTGCCTTCGATCTGACGGACGTTGTTTGTAATATTTTCCGCAATATAAGCGCAAATATCCTCCGGCAGAATCAGTCCGAGGGTCATCGCCTTATTCTTCGTAATGGCATAACGCGTCTCATAATCGGGCGGCTGAATGTCCACGATCAGACCCCACTCAAAGCGCGTGCGCAGACGATCCTCCAGCTTGAGCATATCGCTCGGCACACGGTCAGAGGTCAAAACGATCTGCCTATGGCTTTCATAGAGGGAATTGAACGTGTGGAAAAATTCCTCCTGCGTTGCCTCTTTACCGGCGATAAACTGAATATCGTCGATCAAAAACAGGTCTGCATTGCGATATTTGTCACGAAATTCAAAGTTTTTACCGTTTCTGACCGCTTCAATAAATTCGTTGGTAAACTGATCGCCCTTAATATAAACGATGTTGTAATCGGGATTTCTCTGCTGATATTGATTTGCAATGGCGTATAGCAGGTGCGTTTTGCCCAAGCCGGACTGGCCGTACAAAAACAGCGGATTGTAAGCCGTAGTAATGCCCTCAGCGACCGCCTTCGCCGCCGAAAACGCGTGCTGATTGGACGAGCCGACAACGAAGGTATCAAAGGTGTACTGCGAATTAAATTCAATAAAATTGCGCTTTTTCTTGCTGCCGTTATACTTGGCATAGTCCTCCTCGTCCAAAACGACCAGCTCGATCTCCGTCTCAAAAACCTCGCGCATAGCATCCTTGATCAAGATGGTGTAGCGGTTCATGATGACGTCCTTACGGAACGGCAGCGGAGTGTAGATAACGAGCTTGCCGTCGGCAAATTCGACGATCTCCGCATCGTCAAAATAGCTTGTTACGGCAAAGGCAGGCGAATGCTGCTCCAAGTAAGACAAGACACGTGACCAGACAAAGGCATTTGAATACATAGCCGACTCCTTTCCATTCTATTTTATCTTAGAAATTATACCACAAGCCTGTGCAAAAATCAAGACAATACTATATAAATATATAAAATAATGCACAGGGTATAAAAACGCATCACCAAAAAAGCAACTTAAAACGACGAAAAACGACATATATCGCATTAAGGAACCGCCGCGCCCATCAAAACAGCACAACCGCCGCTTGGAAAGCCAAATAACCATACCCTTGCGGGCTCAGAATGACAATTTTGTACTCCCTATCTCCCCGACAAATCGGAATTTACAATGTCAGTTGCTTTTATTTGCCCTTAATATAATGTGTACTGAACAACGCACAAGCCCTTGCAAGCCAAGGCTTCCAAGG
>CAYVLD010000121.1:0-5414 GCA_964452205.1 uncultured Oscillospiraceae bacterium | reverse complement strand
CGCTCGTTCCTCGCTGACGGCTGCGCAGGCGAAGGATCTTTAAAAGTTCCGAAATGCTGCTATTTCCCGGACTTTGCAAAAGATTCTTCGGTCACTTCGTTCCTTCAGAATGACATAGGAAAGAGTTTTTTTACAGCCCCTATTTCAGAACACCGCCGGCAGAGTTGAGCAGCGTTGTGCTGAACAAAAACAGCACATCCGCATTTTCAAAATCCACCAATCTGTCCAACTCGGCGGTCACGGCATTGATCTGATCGGCCATGACGAACTTTCCGTTCTCAGTATCCAAATACGCATCGAGAAATATCGACGCAAAATATCGCAGATCAACCAAAGTGACTTTCGCATAGCTCGCACTCAGCAGCGGCGCAAGAGAGCTTCCGAAGCTGTCGCGAAACAAGATCAAGTGCTTGTCATTTTCCGCATTGGGATTTTCGATTCGGATCAGCGGCTGCGCACCGGACAGATACACATCGTACGGATCGACTCCCTGATAAGCAGCCGTATCATACATCGGCATTTCGATCCACTTTATCTTAATACTGTCGAGCTTTTGAACCGTCATCCCCTGCATCGACGCATGCTCCAGATAGCACAGCTCTTCCGAAATAAAGGGATAGGCCGTATGATCTGCATATACGCCGGCGAAATCCTCAAGCGTGATCTTTTCGCAAGCATCGAGCGGCATTGCCGATACATCCATTGCCTCACATAGCGTCTGCACAACGCTCTGAAGTCGTTCCTGCCGCCAATGGCTGTCTGTACGGTAGTAATCATCGATGCTCAGCGCAGCTCTGAGGTCAATTCCCTGAGCATTCATATTTTCCATCAGTGCATAGAGCTTGTCATAGTCCATCGCAAAATAACCGTTTTCCTCCGCAAGGAAATAGTTTTTGTCCGGCACAATTGCATAATAGGCGTTTGCGATCTGCGGATGGTTTTCCAAAATCGTGTTGAATTTGTTGACCGCAAAGCTGACTTGCTTTTCATCCAGCGTTTCGTCCAGCTCCATCCAGTGACCGTCTGCATAGTAATAGCCGTTGGTATCGCGCAGATTCCACAGATGCGTATTGACCACCGTCTTGACACCGCGGAAGCTGTCTCGCAGCGGAAACTGCTCCAGAAGATACGTTTCCATCTCGGAGGCATAGCTTCCGTCAAAAACCGTCTTGGAGGAAAGATCGGGCTTTTGCTCCAAAGCGCGGCGCTCCGTATCGGAATACTGCGCATCCGGCAAGAGCCAATGTGCGATCGCCAAACCGAAGATCATCAGAGCAAATACGGCGATCACCGCAATTTTCTTTGTCTTTTCCATCACGCGGCCTCCTTTAAAAACGGAAATACAGGAAGGGGCTGAAGCTGCCGTCAACCAGATACGCCGTCACCACAACCAGAAGCAAACAAACAACGATCGGCTCGGCAAATGTGCTGATTGCTTTGCCGCCTCTTGTTTCAATCACACGATTCCACAGCTTCTTGCAGATCGGCGTTGCACCAATGACCGCAACGACCAGCAAAACGGCATAGCTGCACAGGTAGTAGCCCGTATCCGCGCTCCACAGCGGCACAGCGCCGAACAGTCCCTTAAAATCTGCCGCAAGCTGCGACATATCCGCTGCATTAAAGAGAACGAAGCTGAGTGCGATCAGCACAAGCACATAGAAATGGCGGACAAACGAGCCTGCCTTCTCAAGCAGCTTGAGTAAAAAGAGCTTCTCCAAAATGAGCAGCACGCCGAACAGCACGCCCCAGAGTACGAAATTCCACGCCGCACCGTGCCACAAGCCCGTAGCCGCCCAGACGATTGCGATGTTCACAAACCAGCGCAGCTTGCCCACGCGGTTGCCCCCGAGCGGAATATACAGGTAATCACGGAACCAACCGCCGAGAGTCATATGCCAGCGGCGCCAAAATTCCGTAATGCTTCGGGAAATAAACGGATAGTCGAAATTCTCCGGAAATTTGAACCCAAAAATGCGTCCGAGACCGATCGCCATATCCGAATATCCCGAAAAATCGAAATAGATCTGCAGGCTGACCGCCGCTGCATAGAGCCAGTAGAACACCACGGACGCCTCACTTGCGCGGAAAATATCGCACAGTTCCCCCATTGCATCGGCAACGAGCACCTTCTTCGCCAGACCGAAGACAAAACGGCGAACACCCAGATACAAGCCGTCCAAATCGTGCTTTCTGCAGCGGAGCTCCTCTGAAATATCGGTATATCTTACGATGGGGCCTGCAATGAGCTGTGGGAAGAGACACACAAAGGTCGCAAACGTTGCAAGATTCTTATCCGCATGCGCCCTGCCGCGGTAGACATCGATCGTGTAGCTCATGGTCTGGAAGGTAAAGAAGCTGATGCCGATGGGCAGATCTACGCCCGTCAGGGGAATCGCCGTGCCGAAAATATCATTAAAGCTGCCGATAAAGAAATCGGTATATTTAAAGAAGCCGAGCATCGCCAGATTGATAATAATCGACGAAACAAGCGCAACCTTCGCAGCGGTCGTGCCGCGGCGTTTTTCAATATAAATACTGTGCAAAAAATCCGAGACCGATGAAACCACAAGCAATATGACGCAGACCGGCTCACCGACAAAGTAGAAAAACAAGCTGCTGACCAGCAGGACATAGTTTTTCAGCACCTTCGGCGCTAAGAAATACAGCGCCAAAACGATCGGCAAAAACACATACAGAAAGCTGATACTTGAAAATACCATATCATATTTCCTTTCCGATAAAAAAGGCTTCCACTGATGGGAAGCCTTTCATATTATGCCCAAAGAGCGTCAAAGTTTGCAATCACGATGTCTGCCAGCTCAGCAGAGGTCATAACGAGCATAATGGTGTTGTTATGGGCAATGACCGCAGTCTTCTCCGCCTTGACACAGACCCACTTGCGCGGATTGTGATTCTCCTCAATGGCAGAACGTACAGCCTCAACGTCAGTGCCTTCCGGAACACGAACCAGGACGACGGAGTGTGCGATCGAACCGATCATGGGCTCGGAAACAGCAGCCTCATAGCCGATCTCACTGTTCGTAAATGCAAACATCTCAAAGGCCTCGGCATTGTCAATCTGCATGTTGACAATTTCGGGCATCTCCCCGGTGTAACCCTCATAGATGCCTTCCAGAATTTCCATCAAGCTCATCGTGTCGCCCTTGGCAGCCGGTGTTTCGGTCGTAGCAGCCGTGGTCTCAGACTTATCGGCGGCGCAGCCAACCATGCTGACGATCATAACCAGACAAAATAACAGTACGAAAATTTTCTTCATCGTTTCATTCTCCTAAAAATTTCTTATGTTCGGCGATTCACGCCGCGAGTATAGACGCTGCCGAAACGAAAAAGTTCCGTAAAAAATATTTTTTATGGCAACGCTAAGTATTATATCTTACTTCCACAAAAATGCAAGCATTATCTCAGAATCGTCTCCCAAACAGCGAAAATCTCGCGCACGAACATGTTACATAAAAACAGCTTGTTCTCCGTTTCGGCAGGGTAACTGAGGGTCTCCACGCCCAATTCGTCTGCGATCAGCGATGCTCTGAGCAGATGATACTCCGAGGAAATGACGGCAAGTTGTGTAGGCTTGTGCCCCGTCTCCTGCTCGATCAGCTCCAAGCTCAAGCTCAGATTTTCCTGCGTGGTCGTTGCGCTCTCCTCCTTGCGCAGACGGGTTGGCGAAATGCCGCGCTCTGTCAGCCAATTGTACATACATTGCGCCTCGCTGATCTCTTCATTTTCGCCCTGTGCGCCCGAGAGGATCAAAATTGCATCGGGGTACGCCTGCGCATACGTCTGCGCCGCCTGAAGCCGCTCACGCAGAGACGCGCTCGGCTGCGTACCATTGACGCCTGCGCCCAGAACGACAGCATATTCTGCCCGCGACTCATCCGCACCGCCCATATTTGCACCGATCCAAACGCCCGTAGCGCACATTGCAACGATACCGACGACCACGCAGCCGGTCAAAATTATGCCGAATATCTTACACTTGCACATATTCAGAAGGCCGAAGATCAGCCGCAGCACGCCCAGACCGCACAGCATGATCCCCGTAAACTGATAGGCATAGACAAAGAAATAGCAAAACAGTCCCAAGCCGAAGAAAATCAGTGCCGAAATCCAATATCTTTTTTTCATCAGAACAAATACCCCTTCAAAACACGCAAGGTGTTCAAAACGCCGTCCTTATGGCTGCGCTCGTAGCCGTGAGAAGCGTAAACGCCTGCGCCGATCAAACCGTGACGAATATCGTAGCCTGCAGACAGCGTTGCCTCAACATCCGAACCGTAACGCGGATAAATATCCACTGCGTAATCCGCATTTTCTTTCTTGGCTGCCGCAATGAGCTTCTTGACCACCTCATAGCTGTACGGACCGCCCGAGTCCTTTGCACAGATGGAAACCTGCCGCTCGGTACATTGCAGACCGTCGCCAACGCAGCCCATATCCACGGAAATCGCCTCCGTCACGCCGCTCGGCACGCTTGCCGCACCGCCGTGACCGACTTCTTCATAGACCGTAATATGCACATACACTCTGCGAGACGGTGTCCGTTGATTATCTGCCAAATATTTGGCAAAGCCCAACAAAATACCGACAGAGAGCTTATCGTCCAGAAAACGGCTTTTGATATAACCCGACTTGGTGACTCTTGTACGCGGCTCAAAGCAAACATAATCGCCTACGCTGATACCGAGCTTTTTCACATCGTCCGCATCTTCAACGCACTCATCGAGCACGACCTCCGTCGTATCAAAGCTTCTCGTGGTGGAAGCGTAGTCGGAATTGACATGCAAGGAGGCATTGCAAAGCTGCAAGGTACCCTCGTAAACACCGTCGAATTTTGTCACGACACGGCAATTTTCCGCTTCGGCATTGTTGGCATTCATGCCGCCGACATTGACGATGCGAAGTCTGCCGTTACTTTTGATCTCCGCGACCATACCGCCCAAGGTATCGGCATGAGCTTCCAAAAGCAGCGCATCATCAGCATTTTCACCACCTAAATCGACCAAAATACCGCCCTTGACCGTTCTTTTTGCCGCAAAGCCCAAGGCAGAAAACTCACGCAGCACATATTCCTCCGCCTCATTTGTATAACCTGTCGGGCTGTCAATTGCAAGAAGCTCTACCGCCTTTCCCACGGCGAAGTTTACATAATTTTCCATATCTGATTTCCTTTCAAGAGATTTTGTTTTAAAACTTTCAAATTCCGATTTATCACTCTGTTTACCATACAACTCTGTAGGGGTGAGTGACTTGCCCGGTGCAGGAAGTATCGATTTTCCCGCAAATCTATGTCAGAATATTTCGTTTCGGAAGCAATTTCGTTTTTAACGAACCCTGCTCCTCTCGATAGCTTGTGCAGCCTCCGGCGGGTACCTTTCTTGTGTCGACAAGAA